>JAFZYE010000004.1 GCA_017616445.1 Bacteroidaceae bacterium | reverse complement strand
GTGTAAAAGGAACAGCGAGAAGAACTCTTTTCTTAACAGAGGAGCAGAAGAAAATCCAGCCACTTTTCGAATTAGAGAAACTCATACGTCATTTTGGGTGACGCATCGACGAAGTCAGGTGTGGCGAACAACATGGCGTTCATCGACTCGCTCAGCACACGCAACCGCAACACCACCATTGGGCATGATATGACTGCACGTTATAACTTTTCATTCAATTCATTCAGAATAAACCTCAGCATGACTGTCAGCCCCATGGAGCGAGGCTATCGCAACGAACTGATGGACGGCTTTGTGGCCGACACCACCATCCACGGCATCCGATACAGTCCGTACATCAGTATCAATTACAATTACGGACAGAGCAAGTCGTTGATGCTGAGTTACAATGGCAGCAACGAACTGCCCTCACCTACCAATATGGTCATATCGTGGACGAATTACAACCCGCTCTACATCCGCAAAGCGAACCCAGACCTGAAACAGACCGTCCGCCACAACTTCAGCTTGAACTGGAACATCGGTAACGGATGCTCGATGAGTTCGTCAGCCAACTTCACGCGCAACAACATCTCACAACGAACCATCTACAACCCCACTACGGGCGGCACCGTCTCCATGCCCGTCAACATCAACGGAGCATGGGGGCTGAATAACTCGTTCAACTACCGCACCGACTTCAAGCATGCCAATCTCAGCGTCGATGGAGGTTACAGCTACAATCGCGGAGTGAGATACCAACGCACAACTGCAGCGCAAGAAGATATTATAGGCTATTCAGACAACCACCGCATCAGCATCTCATCGCATTTCATGGTCTATGGCAAGAAGTACGACCTGTCGCTCGATGGCGGTTACGGCTATCAGTGGGACAAGACCAACTATACCACCGAGCGCGACCGAGTACACAGCTACGGACTCAACACGAAACTAAACATCTGGCCCACCGACCGCCTCACCCTGACCACCGACCTCAACGTCGACGGACATGCAGGCTACCGAATAGCCGATGCTAACCGCGCCGACATCATCTGGAACCTGCATGCCGAGTACAAGTTCCTACGCAACTACCGCGCCACCGTCAAGCTCAGCTGGTTCGACATCCTGCGCAATCAGCGCAACTACAGCGGCACACACAGCGGAACAGCATGGACAGAAACACGCACCAGCGGCACAACAACCTATGCGCTGCTCACCTTCCAATACAAACTCTATAAGATGAAAGAATAGGAAGGAAGACACCTTATTATATATAATTATATATATAAAGGCTTACTATAGTCGAATGAGCGTGGAACCCAGCTTGCCTACCTGAACGGCATAGACGCCTTCTCCTGCCGTTTCGGGGATGCTGACGCTGCCGCCGTTGATGGTTGTTGTGGTGACGAGACGGCCGTCGGTGGTGTAGATGCGGACGGGAGTACCTTCATCGGCACCGTCGATGTAGAGCGTATGGCCTTGCAGGCGGAATTTTACTCCGGCTGGCTGATGCTGGCTGAGTGTTGGGATGCTGGTAGGGATGCCCAGAATGTAGAGCAAGCCTTTGTAGGCATCCATCTTACCGTGGCCGAAGCGGATGGGCGCAGCCTCGGTAAACTCATCGGTGATGGCTGTTGCTGCTATGGCCTCCTTTATCTGCTGGTAGGTCAGGTCGGGCATGGCCTCGAGCCACAGGGCAATGATGCCAGCAGCTGCGGGCGTAGCCATCGATGTACCGCTCATGGTAGCCCAAGGATAGCCGTCATCGTCCTGAGCCACTAAGTATACCAACTCTGAAAAACTATTCGCGTCGTAGTGGCTTACTGCCGAGACAATCGAACTGCCGGGCGTAGAGACGAAGGGATGGCTGTAGCCGGCCAAATCCGTGCCGTAGCTGCTGAAATAGGAGTATGTACCTACTGAGCCGCCTGCGGGCAGAGTCCAGTCAGCGATTGTCTTACCCTTGATATTGGTGTATGAGTCCTTGGCAACCCATGAGCCTATGGTGATGAGATTGCCGCCTGTGCAGAAGTCGCCCATGGAGACGCATCCGGTGCCGCGAGCGTAGTAGTCGCTGCCTTTCATCCCATAGAAAGAAGTGCCACTATCGCCCCAGAGATCGACCATGCTATTCTCCGGGCAAGCGATGTGAAGGGTGTATAAGTATCGTTCAGGAAGGTCGCCATGTTGGAACACCAATTTGGCGCGCCCATCTTCCGTGTTTTCAATACATAATATTAGGTAACCTTCGGTCACGATACCGTTCAGATTGTTATAAATGTCTTCACTCATGTCGATTTCGCCCTCCACTACATCGTTTTGGAAATCTATGACGAAATAGCCACCTCCGCCACCGCTGCGCAGCGGCTCAGACCGCCACGTCTCTGTTTTAGTAGAACGGTCGAAGAGTCCAATTTGGAACGACATCTCTTCGGGGCTGCGGGTGTAGGCGTAGGATGCTGGCCCTCTCATGATGGCGTGCAGTGTATCGTTGGCAGCAAAGGCATGGTTGACATAACAGGAGTCGCAGCCTTCGTTGCTTGCGCATATCGCAATGTTGGTGTTTTCGCGCGCCAACTGGTTGAGGATGGATGTGATGGGACCGGTGCCGTCGTGCGGACCGTCATGAGAGTTGAGGCTGAGGCTGATGACGTATGGCTTGCCCACACGCTTGGCATAGTCGCGGATGTATTGGATGCCTTGAATGACATTGTAGCCCCATTCTTCGGCGAAGATGTCCGTATAGTCGGTGTATGAGCAGAACACGATATCGGCATCAGGAGCCATGCCCCCGGCCCATCCGAATGTTGAGCCTGCTGCTATGGAAGATGTGTGTGTGCCGTGGCTATCAGTGTCATCGTCGGTCCCGAGTGCCAGTATCTCCTCCGGCTTGGTGTAGGCCTTGCCTACCAGCACTGTGCCGTCGAGGGTCACAACAGGTACATCTACATCTTCCGATGGTACGAAAGGTGAATAGAATGCCTTGATGCGCAGGTTGCCTTCGGCATCACGGAAAGCAGGATGGGTGAAGTCGATGCCTCCGTCGATGATACCTACGACAACGTCCTTGCCGGTGAAGGCCTGTGGGAGACTTTCTGCACCCGAATGAGCCTTCGAAACACCCGTCACCTCCTTCGTGATGATGGTTTTCTGACTGATGCGCGGACCCTTGCTGATGTACGTCACGCCCGGGATGTCTGCAATCTGCCCGACCGTGCTGGCTGGGGCGCTGACCATGACATAGCGGTCTATCGTTCCACGCGGCTTGGCACCGATTTGCTCCAGCTGGGCTTCGATGGCCTTGATGTCGGCATCGGGAGCACAGCTCACGAAAAGTTTGGCTTCCCGTTGAGTTAACTTACCGCCGAAGCTGCGGGTATTCGCGTTACCGCTCTGCAACTGCTCCAGATAGAAGCGAGTGCCGGCGGGAATTTTGCTCACCTGAGCCATCATCGATGTCGTGAGCACGACGGACAAAATGAATAGTAGTTTCTTTTTCATGACTATATATTAATAAATTCGAATCTTCGTTTATAACGAATCAGCTATAATCGAATAAGAGTGGAACCCAGCTTGCCTACCTGAACGGCATAGACGCCTTTTCCTGCCGTTTCGGGGATGATGACGCTGCCGCCGTTGATGGTTGTTGTGGTGACGAGACGGCCGTCGGTGGTGTAGATGCGGACGGGAGTAGCTTCATCGGCACCGTCGATGTAGAGCGTATGGCCTTGCAGGCGGAATTTTACATCGGCGGGCTGATGCTGGCTGAGTTCTGGGATACTGGTACCAAGGCCAAGGATGTCCAGCAGACCGGCATAGGCATCAATCTCGCCCCAACCGTAATATATATTCTTTTCGGTGCCGCTGAACTCAGGCTCGGGCTGATGGCTCGTGCGCGCTATGACCCCCATGATGTCCTCGGGTGTCAGGTCGGGCTTGGCCTGCAGCCACAAGGCAATGACACCGCTGGTGATGGGGCAAGACATTGAAGTGCCGCTCATCGCGAACATGGCATAGTCCTTGCCAAAGACGTTGGCCTTCATCGCTATCTGACTATCCAATTCCTCCTTTGTCTCCTCTTCGCTGCCATTCTTTCGGTAGAAGAAATTCAGCGTAGAGATGATGTTATGGCCGGGAGCCACCACATCGGGCTTTACCTGACCTCTTGCTGACGGACCGCAGGAACTGAAGGAAGCGAGATGACCTTCCTTGCTGGCCATCGTCCTGTAAGTGACCGACTTACCCAGATAGTTGGTGAACGCTGAGCGGTGGTGCATGGCTCCAACTGTGATTACACGCTCCAAGCTGGCCGGGTAGCCAATGGTGTGCTGATTGCAGCCGCGTGAGTTAGTATAGTTGTATGGACTGAAGGTGAGCGTGTCAGGCATTTCGATATAGGATTTGAAGTCAAGTGCAATAGGCGTGTCGATGCTGAAAGTCCCCTTCAGCTTATTGGGATGAGGGTAAACATTATCATCGAAACCGATGGAGATATAGAAGACATGCATGTCTGAAACGATACAATAAGCAGAATAGTACGCAACATCTGGCTTTACAAAATAGTATTCCTCACCTTGCTGTATAGCATTCATGACATCGTACGTATCGATGAGAATAGGTTCAGCTACACCCTCAATATCAAGTTTTATCTTGAAGAAAGGGTCGTAGCCCTTGTCCACACGCATGCTCAAAAAATACTGATGCTCAGTGCCATCCTCAGAGCCTGAGAAATACAAGTCCTGAAGAATCGGCTCGTCGGCTTCCTTACGGACGTAGGACATCTTGGAACCATTGTTACCGGCAGAGACCATAAGGATGTGCCCAGGTCCCAGCATCTGGTTGAGCACCTCCTCGAAGAGTGTGTAGTCATCATAAAAGTTGAAGTATACGCCGAAGCTCCAGTTCACCACGCAGGGCTTGCCGGCAGCATCGGCAGCATCGAATATTTTCTTCAATTCTACCAGTTCATAAACCGATGATAATTCCACCTTTGTAATAACATCTTCCACTCCCGTCCAGTCTTCAAGATGGTTCTTTATATAGTTACTAAGACGTTCCAGGAGCTCTGGTGAGTCAGAACCCAACAGAATGGTAGCACCCATGATGTCGGCCTCAGGGGCCATACCTACAAAGCGGCCGTTCAAACCATTTCCGGCCATCGAGCCCATGACATGCGTACCGTGGGGATCAGCCGAGGCAGCATCGCTGGAATGCTCGGCTGCCAGCACCTTTTCGGGCGAGTCGTAGACAACACCCAAAGCATCGGGATCGTCGTTCTCGGCCAATGTATCCCAGAACCATTTGATACGAGAGGAGCCGTCCTCATTCCGGAATGCGGGGTGTGTGAAGTCGAAACTTATGTCCATCACACCTGTGACGACACCCTTGCCAGTGAAGGCCTGGGGCATTGAAGGGAGTTGAGTATTCTTGAAGTTCCAAGCCTTATCCACACCGATGATGACGGCCGAGGTATCGTTCATGAGTGTCGAGCACTCGTTGGCCTCCATGCGCAGGATAGCGGAACTCCTGTCAAGCACATCCAGGCTGTCCATAGGCAGGAAGGCGGCGCAGATGCCCCCACCGAAGTCGTGCCACACCACCCCACCCTTCTGGCGGATGGTGGCAGCATCATCGTTGCTCTGCACCAATGTCAGTATATAGTTACGAACAGGAAGGCCCTTCATACGAAGCGGACCACCGTTCCTTTTCGCCATCGCTTGCTGTTGTCGGAATTGACTCTCCAGCCAAGGCGACATCTTTGTCACAGCCTTTTGCGCTCCAATTGTCAGTGTGCAGCAAAGGAAGGCTGCCAGCACCATCAGAAAGTTTTTCTTTGTTTTCATATTCAATTAGTATGTATTAGGAGTGTAATTTTTTTCCACTATTCTATTATCCCTTCCTCAGTACATAGTACTTCTGGCTTCGTTGTCCTTTGCTGGAAATGCCAGAAGAAGGGTTCGCCTCCAGCTTGCGCAGTTCCAGCGAAGCTGTAGTGTGCGAAAGTCCCGTCAGTCGTACATAGTCGGCAACACGCATAAACGCATGTTTCTCTAAATAGTCGCGAGCCATCTGGATGCGCTGATCCAATGTAAACTTCGACTTGCGGAGCCTGCTTACGCCACCTCGCTCCAAAACGCATTTTCGGCTCGTTTTCCTGATGAGGTCGTTGTCGGCCCTGTACGAAACACCTTTCACCATAATGGTGCTGGCATTGCGCGAACGTTCGCCCTGTTCGAAGGCATCTTGGAGCATGTCGCTCCTCACGCCAAGCTTGGCGTTGAACGTACCGATTCCGTCCAGTTTCACAGAATATCCTTCGGCCATACACAAGGCAAGCTTCTCACTCACCAACGAGAGCACACCCAAAATGAGACTCTCGTCGGTATGTCCCTCGCGAGCACATTGTTTCACGAACGAATCGAAGTCCAACGGTGTCAGCTTCATCTTATAGTAAGCCTGAGTCTGCCCCGTCCCGTTCAGGTCTGTAATCTCCTGTTTTATATACTCCGCATGCATAGTTATAACAAATTTTGACCATTGAGTTTGCAAAGATAAACATAATATCTGAAAAATCCAAATCAATGACGCAGATTTATCAATCGACGACGTGGATTTAACAAACAACGTCGTGGATTTAACAAACGCCGACGCAGAATTAACTTTGCACCCTATCTCGCAACTTTTTGTAAGGGGGCTGACAAACTTTTGTTCGGTGTCTCACAACATTTTGTCAGTACTATGATTCTGCTCACATTCCTAATACAAATTGGCGCAAATACATTAAAGCGGGCGGAGATGCGCCGTTTGGCATCCCCGCCCGTGTAAAGTTATGATTTCAGAACTCCTATAACGTCAAGCTGAGTTCAGTATCACACGTCCCTGACGCGATACGTTAGCCTCCGTAAGGAGTGAAGACAATGAACCAATGTTCGTCGAAAGGCTGAGAGTAGGCAGCTGACTTCCCGTCGGGAGAGATAAAGAAGTCGAATGTACCATCTTCATAAGGAATCTCTGTGGTTCCTTGGTAGGTGTAGCCCAGTTTGAGCAGCCAGGTCTTGGCAGCCTCGTATGGTAAGTTTTCACTCCAGTTATAACACTGGACAAAGCGCAGGTTCTGTCCGTCCTCAGTCTCGAAGAGGTACTGCTCTGTGAGCTTATTGGCTACCCAATACCATTGATGCCAGCTGGCATAACCTTCCTCCCAGTATTCAAGTCCCTGATTGCCAGGGTACCACCACTGCTTGGCCTGAATATGTTTTTCTATATCGGCGATGCTACAGCCCCAGTCTAACAAGGGCTCGGCAACCAGGATGCCTTCCTCGCGGTCGTTCTTCCATTTTTCTACGGCCTCAGAGCTACCGAAGAAAGGTGGCTGCCAGGCGAGGCTCTTGTAATCCATGTAGTAGGCAACATTCTCACCAACGCCAAGTTGAATGGGTTCCATGGAATGTATGTAATCTACTGTTTCATCGTTCTCACCCAAAAGCTCAAGATACAAATCGTCGCCATGCGACAGTGTAAAGAAAGTGTAGTCAGCCCATTCGTTAGTACAGTAACCAACGCAGTTGAACGCGTCAGGGTCAGTATTCTCGATATAACGGTCGTTTTCGTCAAGGGCAGGATTGAGACGAATGCCAGGTTTGAGTTGCTCATCGAGGGTCATCAACAAGACATTATCATAGCCCGATTCGTCGGTGAAGTTATCCACAGTGAGACGGCAGATGCTACCCACCGCTTTTGGTGTGAGGCTGACATCTGCCGATCCACCATTGACAGTAAGGGTCGCAGCGTCGTAACCCAAAGCATAGACATAAAACAGAGGATTTAGGGTAGCCATGACGCTGACTGTAGAGAGTTGATCCTCACCAGTAACCTCCCATGCTGACTCGTCATACCCATCGACATGCGTGATGATTGACTGCCAGGCCACAAGGGTATAAGTACCGTCGGCCAGACCCTTAGCCTCTATGGTCATCGGGTCCAGATTAGTGGACGACTCAGCTCCGAGTTTCTTCACCAGCAGTCCGTCCTGGTCGTAGATGAGCACACTGTCGACGACTGTGATTCTTTGATAAGCAAACAACAAAGGCAGCTTAGCGGAGAGGTTGAGCTCGTCGTAAAGGGCTTTGGGATTTACGGTGATGTTTGCACTGTAACGAATAGGATTGTCGTCGTTGTCGCTACATGATGTCAACATCGATAGTGTAGCTATGGCACAACATAATGCCACCGCTTTTAGGAAAAGATTTTTCTTCATAATCGATTTGATTTTATACAATAATTATCTTGTTAGAGCGGAATGGGAAAAAGGACGGATGACTTCGCGTCGCTGATAGTCGTAGAGCGTGAGACGGCGCAGATGGTAATAAGTCAGCCAGTAATTCTGCAAGGAAGCGATTTGGTTCTGGCGAGCAGTCTGCCAGTGACTCTGTGCCACTGAGAGGCTGTAGGCATCGGCCTGACCTTTGATGAATCGCTGAAGGGTCTGAGCATAGGCATCCTCTGCGATGGTAAGTGCTTGGCGTGCCGTTTCCACGATAGCTTGCCGTTCGTTGAAGTCGGAAACGGTCAAAGCCACATCAAGCTCTGTGTCGCGGGCCGATTCCTGTTCGGCACGTTCAGCTGCCTCCAAAGTGCTACGGGCAGCGAGATAGGCATTCCGACGCTTTCCCCAGTCTTTCAGGGGAATGGATAGTGTGACGGTGAACATATCCTGCGAAAGCAGGTGGCGATAGGCATCGACAAAGCGGTTGGCCACTTGGTTCAAGCCTACCGAAGCATCAAGACCCACACTTAGGTTCTTCTCTACTCTGGCACGCTCAACATCACGACGGGCCTCAGTTGTAGCCTGACGCGAAGAGAGATACTGAGGATTGTTCTCGCGAGCATACTGGATGGCCTCTACAGCATCAATGCGCAGGTTCTGCATGACAGTAGGGATGACGAGTTCAATATCTGTTGTGCGAACCATGCCAAGATAGGTGGCCAGTTCCTGCGCTGCCCTTTTCTGAGTGATACGCGCATTGGCCAGTGTGGTTCGGGCGTTCGTCTTCTCCAACTCAAGGATGCTCAACTCAGCTTTGGAGATGCTGGCAATCCTGAATCTTCGCTCGGCAATCGCATAGATGGTGTCGCAGGATGCAAGGTATTCCTCAGCCATGCGCAACTGATCCTGAGCCAGAGCTAAGGCGAAGAACTTGCCGACAGCCACCTCCGAGGCAGTCTCGAGGTCGTAAGCGAGGGTCTTCTCTGCAAGCGTGAGCTTCATCGGCTCTATCTGCCGTGCCCACTTCAAGGGATTGTAGAACAGCAGATCCTGCTTGTATCCAAAGGTGATGGGGACGGTCATGAACTGTGTCTGGTTCTGATCGCCAAAAGTACGCAGGTAGCCCAGTTGGGTGGAGCCATAGAAATGTCCGCCCCAGCGCTCCATGTTCTGAGTGGCTGTGACGCCTGCCTGCGAATAGAACATACGCTGCTGGCGGTAGATGTCGATATCCTCATCCGAAAGGTAACGCTGAGTCATGTAACGTTGATACATCACGGGCGTTGACTCCAAAGAGAACTGCGGCTTGCGCGAAGCCATCCACGAAAGGTATTGGAATCGGGAAATATCGTAGACGCTCTGGTATTTCTGTGCAGCCAATGAACTGTCGGTAGCAAGCTGGACCGTACGGTCGAGGTCGAGCACGACACGTTGCTGAGCAGAAGCATGGTTAAAGAAGAGTGAAGAATAAAGAAATAAGAAAAACACTCCAAGCCGAACTACGTTCCACACCTTATTATTTATTATAAAACATTTTTTCTTCATTGACTTCGTCGAACTAATGTTTCTTAACTCTTATCTTCAAGTATGACTTCCACATTCATGCCATCAAAGAGGTTCTGCGCGTCTGATAATTTAGCACGAAGCGTGATGGCTCCCTGCTCATCAACGACAGGGTTGATTTCACTAACGATGGCTTTGTAACGGATACCTGGGTCCGCAACAGGAATGATGTCTACGCCCGTACCTATTTTATATTTAGAGAGGTCGGCCTCCATCACGCGGAATTCAACCTCCATATCACCGGTGGCAATCACACGACACACCGTCTGGCCTGGCTGTGCCAACTGATGAGCCTGCACAGAAAGGTTGGCCACCACACCATCGAAGGGAGCAGTAAGTACACCGCTACGAAGTTCATGCTGTGCTGCAGCAAGTTGTGTGCGTGCCGTAGCAAGTTGGTTATTAGCCAGCGCATAACCCGACTTAACATCAGCATGATGCCTTACATCCGAAGGAATGGAAGTAGCCTTGTCTGGATCATATCCTTGCGAGATAATGACATCCTGCATCTGTAGTTGAGCCTGCTCAATCTGCAGCTGAGCCTGCTCGATGGCACGTTGCTGCTGGTCGATAGCGTTACGCAGTTTGTATTGGTCAAGAACGGCCAATGTCTGTCCACGTCGAACTTGCTGACCGTTTTTCACAAGCACCTTTTCAATGGGCAGAGCCGTTTCGAACGACAAATCAGCATAGTGAGCAGCTACCACCTTACCCATAGTAGAAACTCCAACACCTTCCTGCGGGGGAAGGGAGCAATTATCTTGAGAGTCCATATTCTCTATGGCCAGACTATCCGCGCCCATTCCTTCAGAAAGGTGGCTGGGACGGGATTCACCACAGCCTGCCATGATGGCGGTGACTGCTATGATCAAGATTATCTTTCTCATATTGTATATATTACAGTTGTCTTAAACTCATTTTGTAAAATAGTCCCCTATTCTCCATCAGTTCCTCGAAAGTGCCCTGCTCCACTATCTTTCCCTTATCGAGTACGATGATGCGGTCGCAGTGACGGATAGTAGAGAGACGATGGGCGATGACCACGCGAGTACACATCAGTTCATCGAGGTTATCCGAGACTGCCTTCTGCGAGATATTGTCGAGCGCACTGGTCGCCTCGTCAAAGAAGATGATATCGGGCTTCGCAATGAGAGCGCGGGCAATGAGAATTCGCTGCTTCTGTCCGCCGCTGAATCCTCCCCCACCCTCTGAGACCACTGTGTGCAGTCCCATCGGCATCCGTCGCACATCTTCCTCCAAGCAAGCCATACGAAGTGCCTCCCAGGCATCGTCGTGTGTGGCCCATGGAGCGGTGATGGTGATATTGTGGAACAGGTCGCCCGTAAACAGACTACCGCTTTGAAGGCAGCAGCCAATCTTCCGTCGTAACGAGGCCTTATCGACCTTCGACAGGTCGTAGTTGTCGTAGTAGATTCCACCTGTCAGCGGTTGCTCGAAACCGAGCAACAGTCGCATCAGCGTCGATTTTCCGCAGCCCGACTTGCCCACGATACCGACATACTCACCTGGTTCAATCTTCAGCGAGAGGTCATCGAGAATCAGCGGTCCGTCCTCCTGATAGCGGAACGACACACCTGACACTTCAATACCGCCAAATAATTCCTCCACCTGAGGCGCCTTATCCTCGATTTCGGGCACGGCCTCCAAGATGGGTTTTACGCTTTCCAACAGCGGTTTAATCTGTGCCAGACTCGGCACCACTCCATTCAGTTGGGCTATCGAAGCGGTAATCATACCAAATGCCGAACAGAAAGCAATATAATCAGAAGTGGTGATGCCGTTCGAAAGCGCACTCCAGAAGATGAGCAAGGTGCCACCGAGCCCAATCAGAGCAGCCAGTGCGGGATAGAGACGGTCCTTCCATGAAGGGTTATAGATGAAACGTGCGCTATTGCTGTAGTGGTCGAGCCAACGGGTAAAAGCTCGGTTTTCAGAACCTGTAAGCTTGAGTTTCTGAATGCCCGCAAAGAGATTGTATTCCAGACCGCTCAACTTGGTTGCACTCTCTGTGTAATTGTGCTGTTCCTCTACGGTATCCTTATAGTTCAGCAGCAATATAATCAACTGCATGAGGATGACACCAAGCGCGGGCCACAACAGCTGTCCGCCGTAAAGATACACTTGCACGAGATAAATCACGCTGAGCACAGCTGCCAACAAAGCTCCGACAATGCTTTCGTTGACGAGCGAGGCCAGCGATGCGACGTTTTGCAGTTTGGCCGTCAGTTCACCGCTTGAGTTCTTGCTGAAGAAAGTCGGACTGAGCAAGAAAGTACGGGCCATCATGGCGTTCTGCACGTGCATTTCCACAATATGCTGGATACGGATGATGTAGAGGTTGCGTGTAAGTGTTAGCAAAAGTGTGCTGACGGTTGCACCGATGAGTAGCCCCGTGATGGGGAGCAAATCACTGGCATCACCGGTAGGAATGACGGAATCGAAGATGAGTTTGTTGGCCATCGGAGTGAACATGCCAAGCAACACTACCACAAGGGCACACGCCGAGAGCAGCAGCGCATTCGGTCCCGACACAGCACTCCACGTAAACATGAAAAGATCTTTCATCTTCAGAGGCCGCAGCGGCAGAGCCTTGGTGAAGGTGATAGCAGTTGGTTTCAGTTCATCAGCCATCTCACGTTTACCCACCTTTCGGATGCTTCCGTCCTTTTCGCGGTATTGGTAGCCTAGACTTGTCTTTGTCGGCGTGAGTGCCACAAGTCGTCCGTCTTTGGCATAACCGAGTAGCGGTCCGACACACTCGTGCCACCACTCACCCGTCAGGCGGACGTCGCGCATCATGATGCCACGAGGTCGCAGAATTCCCGTCAACTGTTCCTCGGGCGAGAGCATATCATCGTCTTCCAGCTCGTAGTCGGTGATACCGAGAGCCTCAAGCACTTGGCGCAACGCACTTTCGTTGCTTTGCGGCACGACACGCTTCTGACTGGGCAGACCGAGCCTTTGGGCGGTCTTTTCGTTCACCTCAGCCAATGCAGTCTTTTCTGCTGCTCGCCGTTTATTGATTTGGTTGATATATACTGCCAATGCTATTCCCTTTTTATGGGGCTTTCGCCCATTGATAATTCTCGTTATTTCGTTATGACGATATTTTGACTTTCCTTTTACTCGCTTCGCATCAGGTCTTGATAGAATCCTTCTTGGGCTATCAAATCCTCATGTCGCCCACGCTGTAATATCTTGCCTTGATCCATCACAATAATCTCATCGCAGTCGCGGATGGTACTCAGTCGGTGAGCCACTATGATTTGTGTCGGTCCCATGCGTCGGATACGCTTCATCACCTCGTCCTCGGTCTTAGGGTCGAGCGCACTGGTGGCCTCGTCCATGATGAGGATGGAAGGTTCCTTGGCCAGAGCCGTAGCCATCTCTATTCGTTGGCGCTGCCCACCACTGAAGTTCTGTCCGCCTTTGACAATCTTCGTACCGAAACCCTCTGGACGGCTTACGATATCGGCACGTATCTGGGCATCGTTGCATGCCATCATCATTGTGAAGTCCTCGATGCTTGGATCCCACATTCGGATGTTCTGAGCCACGGTGTCATCGAAGAGCACCACGTTTTGGTCGATGACGGCCACAGAATTCGTCAGTTCTTCATTTGAGATGCTTTCAATAGGCCTGCCGTCAAAGAGGATTTCACCACTCCACGGTTTGTACAGACCGCTGATGAGTTTGGCCAAGGTCGATTTTCCACATCCGCTCGTGCCGACAAATGCAACGCTGTGTCCGGGTTCTATCTTCAGGTTGAAGTCCTCGATAAGTGGGGGTTGCAAGGGCGAGTAACCGAATGTGACATGCTTCAGCTCCAAATGTCCACCGAGTTTTCCCTGCTGTATCTCGCCTTTAGAATCTCTATGGTCTTCGGGGTATTTCATCACATCCTCCACACGCTCCATCTGGCTTCGCATCTCGACAATCCTCTGCGAGGCATTCACCACCTCATTCACTGGTGCGAGAAACGAGCCCATGAATCCTTGGAATGCCATGAGCATACCCACGGTCAGGTCGCCTCTCAGAATCAAATAGGCTCCAAGTACCAGCACGGCCGTGTTCACCAACCCGTTAGCCAGCACAGGGAGCAGGGCCATCTGCGCCTGCTGCTCATCAGCATTAGCGTTGACGTTGAACTTGTGAGCCCACAGCCCACTCCAATACTTGAAGAAGCCGGTCTCTGCACCTGCTGCCTTGATGCTTTCCATGTTGTCGATACAGGAGATGGTAGCAGAAAAATACTGTCCCTCGCTTTGCTGCATCGAACGGATGAGGTTGATACGGTGCTTCGAGTAATATTGTACGAATCCTAAGTTAATGCCTGCAGCTATGACTCCTATCAGCGTGAGCCAGGGTGAATAAGAAATCATCAGCAACAGATAGAGTACCAGCAGACCGATGTTGATGACCTGTGGTGCCAATATTACAACTAATGAGTGAGTGATGCTCTGGTTTAGGTGCATTCGCTGTTGGAGGTCACCAATGTTTCGCATGGCAAAGAACGGCATAGGAAGTCGCAACAGGTGGTACAAGTATCTCTTGTTGCCCTTCAACGCCAAAGCACCGGCCACAAGTTTCGAATAGCGGTTCTGCATCAGCACGATGAAGAACTGGAACAAGGCCAAAGTAGACATTCCCATAAAGAACCACGTGGCCCAGTCGGCATTTCTACCTGAAAGGATTTCGTCGAGGAATATTCGGGTGAAAAGTGGACTTATGAGTGCTACGAAAGCGCCCAAAAGAGCAAATACAAAGGTAAGCCAGAATGCTTCTCCTGCCCCTTTCATGTTTTTCCTGACGTACGAAAGGATGCTGGTCTGCTGACCGTCGGGCTTGAACCGCTCAGTTGGCTGAAAGGTCAGGCAGATACCCGTGTAGTGCTTGCGAAACTCCTCCATCGGCCATTTCACCTGACCTGCACCCGGATCGTTGATACAGGCACGTCCCTTACGGTCAAAACCACGGAAGACGACAAAGTGTCCGAAGTCCCAATGTATGATGGCTGGTTGCCTGCCTTCCAAAGCTTCGGGAGTAGTGCGGAACCCCTTGGCTTCGAGCCCGTAGTTGCGTGCAGCATAGAGGATGCTCTTTGCACTTGAGCCATCGCGCGACACTCCACAGGCTGTTCTCACCTCCTCCAGCGGAAGCCACTTGCCATAGTGAGCCAGTATCATGGTCAGCGAGGCGGCTCCGCACTCCACGGCCTCCATCTGCATCACCTGCGGCACTTTCGCAACCTTACCCATTAGATAAAATGTTAAATGTTAAATGTAAAATGTAAAATGTAAAATGTTAAATGTAAAATGTAAAAACTTTAGACGCTATACTATTAATTCCCTGTCAACGACTGAACGGTGTTCTCAACTGTTCCGATGAGGACACGCCATACAGGTTTCTTCTGCGTAATGATCTGAATATTACACAATGAACCATTTTCTACCTTCACGTCACGGCTCTTCTCACGGCTCCATACGAGACCGCCGTTTTGTTCATCAAGGGTCACCCTCACCTCGTACATCGCCTGACCATCCTGAATGAAAGCAGCCAAAGGGTCGAGTTTCAACCGACTGACAATTTCCTGCCGTGTTGTGGGGTACTGTTCGATGCCCGCCACCCGTCCGTAGGCGTAGCCCCAGTTCTCGCGTTCCAGATTGGCAGGCGTTGCCTGCACCTGCTGACCTATCCTCAGCTTGCGCAAGTCATTGTAGGTCACATAGCAGAGCATTTCGCGCCCAGCCATCTGCTGTGTCTGGGGCAACAGCCATGCGACGGGCTCACCTGCCTTGAACTGAGTGCCAGCTTGAAGGGTCTGGATGACCACCCCGTCACGCGGAGCCATCACAACGGAGGTGGAGAGTGCATTTCGTATCTCCACGATACCCGTCCCGTATGCTACAGCTTTGCCATGCCCCACCAGACTGCGGCTCACTGCTCCATCGTAAGGTACACAGATAGGAGCAGCTTCGGCGAAAGGAAAGACCACTCCCTGAGCTGTCACCTTGTAGTTGATGGTACCGAAGATGCACCAGTAGATGACTACTACCATCATCGCCACCATCGCAGCTATCACGATCTTTACCTTCGGCGATGCTACCCTGGCCATCTCCTCGGCTTCGCTATGATCGTCGAGTGCGTCCAGAGCCTCTTTGTTGAATAACTCTGCCATTTATTTTAGTTGACAATTGATAATTAGACTATAGGCTCTAGTCTCTCTCCACTGTGATATGACGGGTGAACCCTGTCATTTTCAGGATATCGAAGATGTCATCGTTCACATGCGTCAGTTTCATTTGGCCTCCGAGCGTACGCACTACAGTACGCATCGTAGTCTGGAAGACACGAAGCCCCGAACTAGCCATGTAGTTCAAATCAGAGCAATCGATTTCCAAGTTCACGCCCTGCTCCAATGCTGGCTGAATATCGGTTTCAAACTGTGCTGCGTTCAGCGTGTCAATACGCTGTCCTGTTTTGATGATGGTCTTACCATTCTCCTTGATTATCTGTGACATAATATTATTTAATTTACATTCAATCTTGTCACGACTCGGCAAAACTCAAACACGTTTGGTTCTGCCCTCGCTGCTCCAAGATGTTCCTATTTGACAATTTACAATTTAGCTATTTAGTCATTTCATTTTCAAAACTTTATCCTTCCTCGGAGTTAGAGGGGCTTAACTTTTTCTTCATGGTGAGTTGATTCATGTCGCCCAGCCTCTGGTAGCTCACGTCGTTCATGATGTTCTTGACGATGAGAATACCCATACCGCCTTGCTCGCGATCCATAGGGTTAACGTCGATGTCGGCATCCTCCTTAGCGGTTGGGTCAAACGGTTGACCGCTATCGGAGAGAACGAAGGTCAGTTCGTTGTCGTCGCTTTCGGCCGAGAGCGTGATGTCAGCACTCGTGCCTTGCGGGTAGGCATAGAAGATGACGTTTGTCACCATCTCCTCAATGGCTAGTTGGAGTTTCATAGCCACGTGCATGTCGAGCTGCAGTTGGTCGCACACTTCTTCCATGAACTGGGCGACGCGGTTAAGCTCTTGTTCTTCATTTTTGAATGTAAGTTCTCGTTTCATATCTTAATAATTTGCAAAAGTACGCATTATATTTGAATTATCATAATATTTAATGTAAAAAAGTATCATGTATCATGAAAATGTAGCGTCTGACAACTAAGAATTCTTCAATTGGATGCACATCTGCGTCAAATCGTCATTCGGTTCGGCTCCATCGCAGTTTTTGTTTTAAATGTTCGTATTTATTCATTATCCAAAAGATTTTTTTGCAGAAAAGGTCCGTCAGTCGTGTCAGTCGGTATGAGTGACACTTACTATACTGCTTCATCTGCCAATAACTGAGCCTTCCTCTAAAGTCGGTGGGCGGCTTCGTATCTGTGCTGTGAATGAAAAGGGGCGTGTCCTTCCAAGGCGATAGTGCCTTGTAGCGCAAGTACTCTTCAGAGTGTGTCGAGCGGCATCCTTCGTACCAAGGCCTTGACATGACCCACCCACCTAAATAGTGAATGATGGCTGGATGATGGATGGCCTCCTGTATCTCCTGTTCGCTGTACACATGACAGCGGTGAAGCATGTACAGCTCTTGCTTGGGATGATAGTAATGGGTCAGGTAGTTGAACTTAAGCGGCAGGCACTTGATAATTCGTTCGGGAATGGCGTTGTTGAGCAGATTCTGGTCGGGCCAGTCAAGGTTGATTTTTTTCTGGAGCATGTCTAAAATCATCTGGTGACAATTCTCACGCCGCCAATTGTCGAGGTCATAGAGCAACACACCTGAGTTAAAGTATATCTTGTTTCCGCTTTCCAGCTTGACGCTTTTTTTCGCGAGTTCTTCCTTTTTCAAGGCGGCAGGCACGACACCAAGTGCAGCTCCACCCATGTCCAAATGATTCAACTCTCTCACAGAACCTGCCACAACCGTGTCGGCATCTACGAAGAGCAGACGATGCACATAGTCGGGCATGATTATATCAACAAAAGCCTTGGCATTGGGAGCCATCGTACCTCGCCAAGCTTTCAGGTGAGGAAATTCGCGCTTCATCTGTGCGGTGATGGATTTGGCCTTCAGATAGGTGATGCGCCGGCCGTAATGTGCAGCAATACTCTCGAGTTTCTGCTTGTTGATAGCGTGTATACCGTAGTCGAGGAAGAAGACCTCCTCCGGTTCGTAATCGAGGTTGTTTTCAAAAAAACCGACTAGCGAAATACCCGCTTCGCGTGCGAAGAAATCGTTGATAGAATAGCAGAGGTAGAGCATATATAATGTATAATGTAGAATGTAAAATGTATAATGTAAAATGTAGAATATAAAAGCTAAGGAGTTAGGAGTTGGGAGTTAGTAGCGCTTTTTCGACAACGGTATCCATATCGTAGTATTTGTATTCGGCGAGCCGTCCGCCGAATATTACGTTCTTCTCCTGTGCGGCCAAATTGCGGTATTGGTCAGCGAGGACACTGTTACGCTGGTCGTTTACAGGGTAGTAGGGTTCCACACCCAGCCTACAGGCTTTTGGGTATTCACGACTTATCACCGTCGTAGGATGTTGTTCGACCTCATCGCCAAACATCTCAAAGTGCTTGTGTTCAATAATGCGGGTATAAGGCACATTCCTCTCCGTATAATTCACCACAGCCACGCCCTGATAGTTGGGTACTGGTAACACCTCTTGCTCAAAAGTGACGCTGCGCCACTCCAGATGCCCCAGTTTGTAGTCAAAAAACTGGTCAAGCGGTCCCGTATAGACAATCTGCTTCGCTACCGACTCCCATTCATGGCGATTGTCGAAGAAGTCTGCATTTGTTCTCGTTTCCACCCCTTTCAACAGCCCATTGATTAGTTTGTTATAGCCTCCAATTGGAATGCCCTGATATCGGTTGTTGTAATAGTTATTGTCGTAGACAAACCTTACGGGCAATCGTCTAAGAATCTTTGAAGGCAACTCCCTGCAACTACGTCCCCACTGCTTTTCCGTATAACCCTTGATGAATGCTTCGTAGAGCTCCTGACCCACTATTGAAATGGCATATTCTTCGAGATTTGTATCAGACAGGCGACATGTTTTCCCCATTCTTTTCCGTGCCTCTTCAGGAGTAGTCACGCCCCACATTTGGTAAAATGTATTCATATTAAACGGCAGGTTGTACAGCCGCCCCTGATAGCTGGCAAGGGGTGAGTGGATGAAGCGGTTGAACTCCACGAATGAGTTTACAAAGTCCCACACCTTACGGTTGTCAGTATGGAAAATGTGAGGTCCATGGCAGTGCACGTTGATACCCTCGACGGTCTCACAGCGCACATTCCCACCCAGATACGAACGACGGTCTATCACCAGACAATTCTTTCCTGCCTGTCTGGCTTTGTAGGCAAATGTCGCCCCATATAGTCCAGAACCTACTATCAGATAGTCAAACATCATTTCATTTGGCAATTTAACTATTCACTTTTCACTCTCAATTTATTATGCATTATGCATTGTCTTAAATGAATAGAAGAAAATGGAGATCAATATGCAGCTCACGCCAGAGTTTGACGTATGGAACGTTTTTATATGTCAGTTTCTCAACTGCCTGATTCATAACGTACTGTTGCCCTACCAACTGGTCCAGTTCCAAGAGGTCGGAGTCCGGCTTTGTGTATAACAGACTATCCCGATAGACGGCAATAACGGCTGGGGATAGTTCGTTGAGAAGAATACGGCGTCGGTTGTCGCTTATTGAACCTTGAATGGCAATGAGGTCGCTCATCAGTCTTTTCGCCACCAGAAAGTGATGGTGCTTATTCTTCACCATATTCTTAAACGAGACAGACTGCCCTTCTCTTCCGATGAGGTATTGATAGACATATAGGTCGCTGAAATATATGTCGCGGGCTCCCTTCATAGGAAAGTAACAATACTCTAAGTCTGTATAAAAGATTCCTTCCTGCTGACGATGACCGATGTTCCTCAGGAAATCTGTCCTAAAAGAAAGAGCCTGCATCGTGATGAGTCCCTTCTCCAACGATCCCTTGAGATGTAAGTCATCAATCAGGTAGGTTTGACCATAGTCAACGCTGCTTGCCTTGAAGGCCAAGATCCTCCCGTCACTATAATGGATTGTCTTCGGCGTACTGACGATGTCCTCGTTGCGATCTCGGAGCAGGCCAACAAAGGCGGTAAGGGCTTCGGTATCAAACCAGTCATCTGCATCGAGTTGGCGGAAATACTTTCCTGTAGCAACAGCGAGTGCGGCATTGATGCACGAGCCACAGTTGCCGTTCGTCTTGTTGATAATGCGGAATACGCTGGGATAGTGCGTTTCGTAATCACGCGCTATCCGCAGCGAACCGTCCGTGCTACCATCATTTACCACGATGACCTCCAATGCTTGGAAAAACTCCTGATTGCTTATCAGAAGCGAGTCTAAACACCGATAGAGATAGTCCTGCATATTATAGACAGGCACAACGACGGAGAGAATCTTTCTATTCATGAGTAACGGGGAGACTTACACGAAACCGTGATGGTCGGTTCCATAGAGGTCGGAACCGTAGAATATACCCCAGCCTCCTCCTGCCACCTCATCGAGGAAGTCATCGGAGACTTCAATTACGCCTGCCTCCACGAGCTTGTCGTAGATAGCCTTAACTTCTTTTGTCTTCTCTTTGAGTTGCTGCTTCAGCAGCTCAATCTCTTGATTTGATAATGTTGCCATAAGCTTAAAATTTAAAAATTAAAAAATTTAAAAAATTAAAGTTTGAATAATTATAAAATGTAATAATTAAGACTAAAGTCTAAGGTCTAAAGTCTAAGGTCTAAAGTCTCAACCCTCAATACCTTCTTCCATTTTTGCTGGCATCTTATGCCATCGTGATTCTACTTTTTCGATTTTGCGACACAGGGTCAACGTTACATCCGACAGGGCAGAATACGGTTGTTTCGACATCATCCAGAAGTAGATTTGGAGACACTTGCCCGACAGACCTGGGCGAAAAGAGGTCTGACGGGGAAAGAGTGGAAGGTCTTTCCAAGGTGATAGATTCTGGTAATACATGTACTCAGGTATACGGTAAGAGCGACATCCTCTATGCCAAGGACGTGCGTGATGGTCGCCTCCTGTGTAATGAATGATGACAGGATGATGGATGGCCTCTTGGATTTCTTCCTCAGTGTGTATGTTCCCTATGCGCAGGTTTTTGAGTTCCTGTCGGGGATGCTGCCAATGTGTGTTATGATTGTATTTCGGTGGTAGTTGTTTCTGCAAGCGTCCAGGAATGGCGTTGTTGAGCAGCGTTTGGTCGGGAGCGTAAAACTGCTTCTTTGTCCGCAGCATATCTATCACCATCTTGTTACAATCCTCATTGCGCCACACATTGAGGTCGTAGAGTAGCACACCTGAGTTGAAATACATATCACTGTTTGAGTAAAGCTTCAACCAACCCTTCCTCATCAGGTACGACTCCCAGCATTGTGGTACTGCAGCGAGGGCAGCTCCACCCATGTCCAAATGATTCAGCTCAGATACTGAACCCGTCACCAACGTATCGGCATCGATAAAGAGCAAGCGCTCGACATACTCGGGCATAATCTTGTCCATGAAAGCCTTGGCGTTAGGAGCCATTGTACCTCGCCAGCTCGACAAATGGGGGAACGTCCGCTTAATCTCGTTAGTGACGTGCTTGGCACTCAGATATGTAACACGCTTGCCGTAGTGTGCTGCGATGCTGTTAAGCCGTTCCTTGTTTATGGGCATAATACCAAAGTTCAAGACGAACACCTCGTCAGGCTCATAGTCGGGATTGTTCTCCAGAAAGCTCAACATTGAGATGCCTGCTTGCATAACAGAGAAGTCGTTGATGGAATAGCAGAGGTAGAGCATATATAGAATGTAAAATGTTGAATGTAAAATGTTGAATGTAGAATGTAAAATGTATTCACTTTTCACTATTCACTCCCCCACTCTGGAAGTCAATATCTTCTATTCCTTCATCTGAATGATTGTAGATACCTTTTCTTCTCTTTCTCTTGTTTTCAAGCTTGCCGTACATCTTCCAGAAGAACATAGACAGTTGGTATGGAATAGGTTTCATGAACAGCATGAAGAAAAACAAAAACACCTTATCTTGGAAGGTCTTTGGTGGAAACATCGTCTGGATGGATGGAGCAAGTGGTGTATCCTTCCAAGGCGAAAGGGCCTTGTAGTGATAGTACTCTTCTTTGCGGTGAGAGCGACATCCTTTGTGCCAAGGACGAGCAAGCATCCAACCAGTCAGGTAGTGGATGATGACAGGATGATCGATAGCCTCACGACACTCTTCCGCGGTGTAGATGTCATATTCCATCATCATTTGGTATTCCTGCCATGGATGGAAGGAGTGTGTCACGTAGTTGTACTTTTGTGGTAGCACTTTCATCAGCCGCTCAGGTATGGCGTTGTTGATGAGCATCTGGTCGGGCAGACGGAATCGTTTCTTTTTGCCCAGTACATCTACCACTCGTTGGTAGCAGTTCTCTCGTCGCCAGTTCTTCAGGTCGAAGAGTAGCACGCCGCTACCCATGTATATTTTGTTTCCGCTGTATAGCTGATACTGGTTCGTCAGCAGACGATGGCCCTCGGAATTGGAAATAGTACCTGCGACAACTGCATCGCCCATATCGATATGCTGCAACTCCTCTACCGATCCCGCCACGATGGTGTCGGCATCTAAATAAAGCAAACGCTCGACATATTCTGGCATGATTTTGTCGAAGAACGGCTTGATGCAGGCCGCCATACTCCCCTTCCATGCAGAATAGTTCGGGAACTGGCGTTTCATCGCAGCAGTCACAGGTTTACCATTCAGGTAAGTGACACGCTTGCCATAACGCGCTGCGATGCTGTTGAGCCGTTCCTTATTGGCAGGCACGATGCCATAGTCGATAAAGAACACCTCGTCGGGCTCGTAGTCAGGATTGTTATCCAGGAAGCTCAGCATCGAGATGCCAGCCTCGCGAGCGTAAAAGTCGTTGATGGAATAGCAGAGGTAGAGCATATATAGAATGTAAAATGTAGAATGTAAAATGTTATTCTTCTTCGTCCATCAGCACAGCATCGAGGATGTCGTCAGGCATTTCCATGACTCCTGCCCCGACAAGCTTGCAGTAGATTTCCACCAGATTTATTACCTTCTCCTTGAGCTGCTGCTGCAGCTGTTCAATTTCTTGATTTGATAATGCCATAACTTTAATGTAAAATGTAAAATTTATAATGTATAATGTATAACTTATAATGTATAATGTAGAATGTAAAATGTAGAATGTATAATTTCTTAACTCTTAATTCTTAATTCTTAACTCTTAATTCTAGCGCCTCAACTGGATGCACATCAGCGTCAAGTCGTCATTGGGGTCGGCTCCGTCGCGGTGTTTCTCGACTGCGGCTTTCAGCATGTCAACCACTTCGTGAGAGGTCATCGAACGGGTATCGGCCATCAGCTCCAAGAGACGTTCGTTGCCAAGGAGTTCCTGCTGCCTGTTCTCGGCTTCGTTGAGTCCGTCTGTATAGATGAGCAACTGGCTTCCGCGAATGTCGTCGATGGTCTCACCAAAGAAGGGGTCATCCTCCCAAAGGCCCAATGGCTGGTTGTCGTACTCCATCTTCAAGAATTCTCCGTCAATCACGGGAGGATTGTGTCCGCAGTTGCAGAAGTCGAGGCGTCCTGTGTCGAGGTGTACCATGCCGATAAACATCGTGACGAACATACCACGATCGTTGTTCTCGGCCAGCTCGTTGTTCATACGCACAGCGATGTCGACGGGTGCCATGCCCTCGGTGGCGAGGGTACGGAACAGACGGGCACTCTGCGACATAAAGAGAGAGGCTGGAACACCTTTGCCTGACACGTCGCCCAGACAGAAGTGCAGTTTATTGCCCTGCAAGATGTAGCCGTAGAGATCGCCTCCCACCTCCTTAGCCGCATTCATCTCGGCATACATATCGAGGCCTTCGTATTGCGGGAAGTTATTGGGCACCATCGACATCTGTATGTCGCGGGCGATACGAAGCTCGGACTCGATGCGTTCCTTGGCCGTCGTTGTCTCTTCGAGCTTGTCGTATGCCGTCAAGAGTTCTGCATGAGCTGTCTCTAACTGTTCGTGGGCTGCAGCCAAACGCTTTGTGTGACGACGACGATTCAGCGAATAGATGATAAAGAAGACGGTCATAAGAACTAACACCACCAGCAAGGCTAAGGAGCGTTGCTTGCTCATCAAGGTCTGTTGCTCAGCAATCTGTCTTTCCTTGCCCTGTGTGTCGTAGATGGTAGCGAGTCGGGCAGAGTTTTCGTTGCGAATCTTCGCAATAGCCAATTCAGCCTTTGCGGCAAGTGAGTCGGCCATCTGTAAGGCCTTGGCGGTTTGGCCGGTTTTGCGGTAAAGCTGATAGCCAACAGAAAAATTGTTGACATGTACGTCAAGGCGATCTTCGACTCCGAACTGTTTGGCCACTCTCGCATAATAGCTATCAAAATAATCGGCAGCCTCCTGATACCGTCCGATACGTCGAAGGATGGCAAATTTGTAAACGTCGCTGATAGAGTCGTGACTTTGAGGCAATGCAACGAATTCCTCGTAGAGGGCAGCAGCCCGATTGGTGTGACCAGTCTCAGCCTGTGCAATCATCTCGTAGAAAAGTCGCATAAACCGTATATTCCCGACATCTTCTGAATTCATGGTGGGAGAGTAGCGCGCCAGGGCTTCATCGAAGATATCGAACCAATTGAACATGTAGGCATAGCCGGTCTGAGACGAATAATAGCCTTGCAGCACTCCGTACAAGCCATTTATAATGACATAGCTTACAGTAGAGTCGGGTTGCTCGTCCATCATCTTCTGGAACGTACGCCACATGGCCTGAAACGATTTCTCTGCCCCTTCAAGATTACCCGTCTTGGCCTGAGTCTCACCGATGATCAAATCCAGATAGGCCTCGCTGTCGAGGGGAGTGTCTATTCCGTCACTCTTCAGGGCATCGATGAAGTCATGAGCCTCCATGGCCAATCGCATGGCACCCTCCCAGTCCATATTGTCGCACAGCAAACGTGCGAGTTCCCTATAGCATGCCAGTACATGCACGTGATCGTGTACACCCGTCTTAGTGGCCTCGATACCTTTCCGGTACTCCTGTTCTGCTAAATCATTTTTTAGTAGATAGACGTAGATAATTCCCCTGTCGTAATGGCATCGTTCGGGATACCACAAACCAGCCTGGTCGCAGGAGTCGATAAGAGCGAGCGCCTTATCGAACTCCTGATGATACCTGTAATCGGAAAAGCGCTGCGAAAGGCTTTCGCCATCATCAGCACCAGAACTATCCTGGCAGCTGGGGAGAAACATTAAAATGTAGAATGTAAAATGTAGAATGTAAAATGTAGAATGTAGAATGTAATAATGAGGACCCCCCTTGACCCCCTTTAGGGGGAGAGATTTTAAAATTGATGTCATAGTGCCTAATTTAAAATGTAGAATGTATAATGCATAATTTATAATGTATAATTTATAATGTATAATATATAATAATTATAGTCTAAAGTCTAGAGTCTAATTATCCTAACTCCTAACTCCTAACTCCTAACTCCTAACTCTTAATTCTAGCGTCTCAACTGGATGCACATCAGCGTCAAGTCATCATTGGGGTCGGCTCCGTCGCGGTGTTGCTCGACTGCGGCTTTCAGCATGTCGATCACTTCGTGAGAGGTCATCGAACGGGTATCGGCCATCAGTTCCAAGAGACGTTCGTTGCCAAGGAGTTCCTGCTGCCTGTTCTCGGCTTCGTTGAGTCCGTCTGTATAGATGAGCAGCTGGCATCCGCGAATGTCGTCGATGGTCTCACCAATGAAGGGGTCATCCTCCCAAAGGCCCAATGGCTGGTTGTCGTACTCCATCTTCAGGAATTCTCCGTCGATCACGGGAGGATTGTGTCCGCAGTTGCAGAAGTCGAGGCGTCCTGTGTCGAGGTGTACCATGCCGATAAACATCGTGACGAACATGCCGCGCTCGTTGTTCTCGGCCAGCTCATTGTTCATGCGTATGGCGATATCGACAGGTGAAAGGTTCTCCGTAGCGAGCGTACGGAACAGACGGGCACTCTGCGACATGAAGAGCGATGCGGGAACGCCCTTCCCGCTCACGTCGCCCAGACAGAAATACAGACACTGATCGATGAGTACGTAGCCGTAGAGGTCGCCTCCCACTTCTTTGGCAGGATTCATCTCGGCATACATATCGAGCCCTTCGCACTTGGGGAAGATGCCTGGCACCATCGACATCTGTATATCGCGTGCGATACGCAGTTCCGATTCGATGCGTTCCTTGGCCGTCGTTGTCTCTTCGAGCTGGCTGTATGCCGAAAGAAGTTCCGTGTGGGCGTTCTCCAGTTGTTCATGAGCTACAGCGAGACGTTTCTGTGCACGGCGGCGATACCAGATATAGATGATGAAAAAGACGGTGAGAAGTACGAGGGCTATGCCCGTGCCGATGAATCGCTGGGTACTGAGTTCTGACTGTTGGCGGGCTATCTGCATTTGTTTGCCCTGCGTGTCGTAGATCATGGCCAGTTCTGCCATCTGGTTTTTCTTTTGATCGCTAAGTGCTGAATCGTAGGCCTGAGCTATGCGATTAGCCACTAAGAGAGCCGTGTCGGTGTTTCCGACGAAGTAGTTGGCCTGGAACTTGGGCAGGAAATAAGCTCCTATATCGTTGAGGTCGGGGTTTGGAATGAGTTGGTCTAAAGACGTAAGATTGTCTGCTGCCTCACCGTAGCGATGGGCGGCCATCAGGTAATCGACTGCGTGAATGCGAGCATCGGTGCTTTTAGCGCAATTGAAGGTAAGATGCTTGTCGTAATATGTTGCAGCTTCTGCCTCGCGCCCCAGTCCTTGGAGTACGATGGCGTGGTTGAGAGCTGCATAGCCATTATAGATTTCTACGACGTAGGAAGCCACGTCTTTGTATCGCCGCTCGAAAACTTCCAGCAGTGTATCGTTGCACTCAACCCACGTCAACGCATCTTCCCAGTCTTTAATATCAACGTATGCGTTGTAGATACGGCCGTTATTGTTGATGAATTTCTGCAGAGCGCCTTGTGTGGTGTCGTTCGCCAGCAGTTCGTGGCAGTAAGCACACGAACGGTTGAATGACTCCTTGGCCTGCTCCAGCTGACCGAGATTCAGGAAACAACATCCTATGAGTGAGCGCAGATTGATCTGGTAATCGATATTGCCGTTATCGAGAGAGTCCATCATCGCAACAACTGGGGCTGCCACACGCAGGGCGCCTTCGTAGTCGCCTACTCTATACAGCTCCGTACCGAGATAGTTGACCGAAGGATAGTAGTATTTGAAGCTGCGTTCGTCTATATCTTTGCTGCAGACAACCTGTCTGAAGTATTCAGATGCCATAGCATGCTTTTCCTGATACATATACATGCGGCCACGGTTGAAGTTAGCACCTACTGCAGAAAAGTCGCCCGTTTGTTCCAAACTGTCAATAACAGCAGCAATGTGCGCCCAATCATTTGTGTTAAAGGCATCTAACATGAGGGTATCGGCTCTCGAAGGAATTCCGAAATCCATCCGTTTGCTTACGACTTCACGGGTGTTTTCCTGACGGTTGCATGCATAGCATGTCAGTATCAGTGCTAACAGCACCAGTAATGCACGTTTCATCTTATAAAATGTATAATTTATAATGTATAATTTACAATTTATAATGTATAATAACTATCAACTATAAACTGACTAAAGTCTAAGGTCTAAAGTCTAGAGTCTAATTATCCTAACTCCTAAGTTCATGGTCTATCAATGCGGTCTGTCGAGATATCTCTTCCTGGCAAAGATGTAGGAGGTGTAAAGCCTCCTCCTACGATGTCAAGAATATCGTCGGAGAGTGGAACAGCACCAGCTTCCACGAGTTTGTTGTAGATCACTTTGATTTCTTCTGACTTCTCCTTGAGTTGCTGCTGCAGCTGCTCAATCTCTTTGTTTGTTAATGTTGCCATAAGCTTATAATTTTAAAATTGAAAAATTAAAAAATTAAAAAACTATTCCCTATTTATGTTTTAGCGATTTTGCCTAAATATGTCCCAAACATCATGCGGTATGTATGTTCCTGCATCTCATAGATGGTAGTAAACAACGTGGCTGCTTCCTTTCCGTAATGCCGTTCAAAATGATTGCCATAGATTTCAAAGGATGTGGGGGCCAGACGGTATCTCCAGTTAATAGTCAGTGCATGAAAAACATCACTGATAGACTGATCGGTGTTGTCATTCATATCAAAGGCACCAATATTGGGATATTTTAAAGGCCTGCTCTCATCGTACATAAAGTACTTGTCGCCTACTACGCACCTTAATAGTATTTGATTGGAATAGGCGAACAGGCTTGGTCTGTTATAATGACTGACGGCTATGTCGTGCAAGACAACTGTTGCTCCAGGCTTCATGTAGGGATATATAGCAAGGAAGTCAAGAATTTCACCAGGCATGGCATGTATGGTGTCAAAGATGACGAAGTCAATATCATTACCAATCCGATCAATCACCTCTGGCAGCAGTTTCCCGAGCAGGAATGTGTGCTTGAAATGAGAACCTCGTTGATTTAACAACTCGTCGGCCAGATAGCCACTTCTTTCTCCTTCCCCTCGGTAGAAACATTCGGATATGTCAACAGAGAACATCTCACATTCTTGTTCCATTACCAACAACTCGATACATTTCAATATGATTGCGGTTGTTCCACCTGCAGCAATCCCTACTTCCACAATCTTATGGGGTCTCTTTCTCTTAATCAGTCCGCACAAGAATGCAGATTCGAAATCTGACATCTCAGGTTCTTCTTCTGGCCAATCGTATTTCGACTGGCACAGAGTTCTTGGCTCATAGTATAATTCTACTTCTTTATAATTCACAAGGAAAATTGAAAATTGAAAGATTGAAAAATTATGAAATGTAAAAATCAGGGTTAAAGGGAAGTCCCCCTGACACTTCGTCCAGGATATTGTAGAGTGGGTCTTCAACACCGGCCTCCAGCAATTTGTCATAGATAGCTCTGATTTCTTCTCCTATCTCATCGAGCTGCTGCTTCAGCTGCTCTTTCCCTTGAGTTGATGATGACATAACTTTAATGTTAAAATGCGTAATTAATTCATAATTCATAATGCATAATGCATAATTTCTTAACTCTTAACTCCTAACTTCTAACTCCTAACTCCTAACTTCTAACTCCTAACTTCTAACTCCTAACTCTTAACTCCTAGAGTAGTCCACACGGAAGATGTTGACTGCGTTACCGCCTCCACCCGAACGGCCTTGGGAGGTGGTGAAGATGTAGCGTCCGTCTTTTGAGATGTCGAGGCCTACGGGGTAACTGTCGACAGAGATGTGGGTGATGACCTTCATGTCCTTTGCATCGACTACATAGAGTGCGCTGGAGTTGTTGCAAGCAGCGAAGATGTATTTGCCTGAGGGTGAGAGTTCGATGGTGCGTGCTCCTGTACCGACCTTACAGTTGGTCCATCCGGTAATCTCGCCTTTCTTGTTCTTCATCTGCCGTGCTGCCTGGATGAACTTATCGAGTTCGATACGCTGCACATACCCTCCCCCATTGATGCTGAGGTAGAGGTATCCGTTCTTGATGACGAGGTGGCGCACATTGCCCATCATGCCGAGCAGACGGCCCATATACTCAGACCGTTCGAGGTCGATGACAGCGATGCCGCCTCCGCCTCCCATGCAACCAACGAAGAGATAATGGCTGTCGGGTGTGAAGACGGTTCCACGAAGTGCGTAGCCGCTTCCGTTGTCGCGGTCGACTGGCGAAGTGAGGCTGTAGTTGAGGTCGAGCTGATGGTCGATAATGAATACTTCCTTATGGTGCCACTGATGGGGATCGGGACTGGAGATGTCGATGAGTCCCACGGTGTTGTTTCCCCAATGTGAGATGGCTACATAACGGCCGTCGGGCGATGTAGCAATCATCTTGGGCAGCGGACCAGTCTCCATGAGACGGATGATCTTGTCGGTCTCGGTGTCGATGATGGCTACCGCTGAGGGGTCTTGTGCGTTGATGTCGTAGTTGCGACGGTAGTATGGCACCCAGAGGTACTTGCCACCATGCGTGAAGGTGCTCTCTACGGGTTTGCCGAAGAAGGTGTTGAGTGCGATGCCGCGACCGTTGTAGTGGGTGAAGGGATAGAGTCCGGATGGTTTGCTCCAGAGAGCTGCATCTTTCTTCTCGTCGAACTTATGATTGATGACGGCCAGCTTCTTGAAGCCGTCCATGGAATAGGCTACGGTCTTTGCTCCTTCGAGCGAGTTGACGTAGAACTTCTTGCCAGATGGATGCACATTGACTGATTTAGGCGAATGAATATCAGCATCGTAGGTATTCGGGTCGCTACTCGACCATGCAATCTTCTTTCCGATGAGCGTAACGGAGACACGTCCGTCGTCGGACTTCACGGTAGTTCCGATCTTCGGATGTACAATCTGAGCGGATGCGCAAACTGTGGCTAAAGACAAAAGACTAAAGACAAAAGACTTCATTTTCTTAATTATTTAATTATTTCAATTTTTCATTATTCACTTTTCACTCCCTCCCCCTAAAGGGGGTCGGGGGGTCTATTCTTCGCTGGCAAACATAGGGTCCCAACAGGGCAGCATGGTTGGATGCTGCTTCGCTGCATTGAGCACCTTCTGACTCAGATACTGCTTCTTCACAACGAGACGAAACATGTAGGCATCGAACCACTCATCGGTCATGATGAGATGCCCATGGAATCCGTGTGATGCGCCCCATGAGTTCTCCACCTCCCACTTCTGCGGTTTGCCGTTCGAATCGAGGTCGACAGCTTTCAACGTCATCGCATGTGTTGAGCCAGAATCGAACGAGAGGATACGCTGACGCTTGTCCATACCGAACGTCACACCGAGGATGCTGCTGTAGTCGTAGTTGTCGAGTGCAAGCAGACCTCGCTTGCTGTCTAACTCCTTGTTAACATCGCATGAGAAATACATCATCGTCGAGTCCTTGATGCTCTCGATGGCAGCTGCCTTGATTTCGTCAATCGGTAGGTTGAGATACAACCAGTTGTGTCCGTCGTAGGTATGGCGGTCGTACTGAATCTCATAGGTTTTCCAGTACTCGCGTGTAGGGTCGTTCATGAGCATCACATAGTCGGCATTGAGGTCCTCCCCTATCAGCTCTTTGTAGAACGACAGGGGTGTGTAGTGCTTCGGAGCCGACACATAGTTACCGTCCGAGCCCTTTGGTGCCCAAGTGAACTCAGTGACAGGCTGTCCGAGTCCAAGTACCAGCATGTGATAGATTTCGCTGAGCATCTTCTCCTTCAGTCGCAATAGCTCTGCTCCTTTCAACTTGCTGTCGCGCAGTTGCAAACCGTCCTCACGTAGCTTACGCTTGACGAACGAGGTGAACTTGCTCGTGTTGTTCGCAGTGAAGTTCTCAGGCATCACTCCCGATGGCACCAGTCCGTACTTCATGACCAAATCGGCCACGCCCGTGAAGGTGCCGCCATCGCTCAGCGGATTCTTGAACAGCCACTCGACGGTCTTGTCGTCCATGGGCTTGCCCTTCGTATCAATGACAGCCTGGAGAAAGAGGTTGGACTTCTCGAGCTGGTCGTAGAAGAAGAGGTAGATCTGCGAGAACTCGAGTCCGTTGAGTTTATCGCGGTTGATGACCTTACTGCGCAACACGTTCAGCCCCGTGAAGAGCCAGCATCGACCCGAACTCTTCTGGTCGGTGATGCCTTTCGACGGAACACTGTTACTGAAATAAGTGTCATTCTCTGCCTGATTGTCCTGACTGAGTGCCAGACTCTTCACATCCGTCACACTCAGCGCATTACGGATGGCGCGGTCGGATGCTGTCATCTGGTTCTCTGAACGGAATTGCAGCAACAGCTCCTGGGATATGCCCTGAGCATTTATGGCCCCCCCAACCCCCTTTAGGGGGAGTAAAAATGTAAAAATGAAAGAGAAAACTAAATATTTCATAATCCTATTAAACTATTAAACTATTTTGGTTTTACTTTGATTGACGATATAAGAATGCTCATCAGCGGACTGATGTAGTTGAAGAAACAGAAGGGGAGATAGTCGAGGGTAGGCACTCCGAGCACGGTGCTTTGTGTCATACCGCAGGTGTTCCAAGGGATGAGCACAGAGGTAACGGTTGTCGAGTCTTCGGTGGTTCGCGACAGCAGGCGTCCCTCGTAGCCTTTCTCCTGGTAGGCTTTCTTGAACATGCTGATGGTAAGGATAATGGAGATGTACTGGTCGCATGTAAGGATGTTGGATAGCACACCCGAACAAGCAGTAGATGCTACCAGCGAGGTGGTTCCGCGAATGAGTCGCATGATGACATGTGTGATGCTCTGCAACATGCCGCTTGCGACCATAGCTCCTCCGAAGCACATGGCACAGAGGATGAGCCAGATGGTGTTCATCATGCCTGCCATGCCGCTCGTAGCTACGAGTTCGTTGACCACCGGGCTACCAGTCTCTACATTCGTAGCCGTGAAGAAGGTCATCAGCACGCCCTTCACGCACTGAACGGCTGACGGGAGTGAAGGCTCTTCGGCGATAGCGGCCAGGATATTGGGCTGAAGCACCAAGGCACATACGCCTGCCAGCAAAGAGGAAGCGAACAGGGTGATGAGAGAAGGCACCTTACGGGCAATCATCACGGCTGTGATAGCTGGAACGAGGAGGGTCCAGAGTGATATGTTGTAGGTTGCATCGAGATGCTCTGTGTATTCCTTCACAAGCACATCGCCCTCGGAAACAAAGAAGAAGCCGGCTATGGTGAAGATGACCAACGAGACACACATCGATGGGATGGTGGTCTTGAGCATATATCGTATGTGGACAAACAGATTGACCTCAGCCACACTCGATGCGAGCACGGTGGTGTCGCTCAACGGACTTATCTTATCGCCGAAGTATGCACCTGAGATGATGGCTCCGGCCGACCAGTATTCGGGAACTCCCAACGCACTTCCGATACCTATCAACGCTACTCCGATGGTAGCAACCGTGGTCCACGATGAGCCTGTCATCACAGACACGACAGCACAGATGACGCAGGTACAAGCCAGATAATAGGTGGGCGAGAGAATCTGCACCCCATAATAAATCAAGGTAGGCACTACCCCACTCACCATCCACGACGACGACATCATTCCGATAATGAGGAGGATGCATAGTGATACGACAGAACTGGAAACGGTGTTCACGATGCCTTGCTCGAACTGCTTCCACTTGATGCGGTAGATGCCCATTGAGATGAGAATACATACAGAGGAAGCCATCAATAGGGCTATCTGAGTGCCTCCACCCAACGCATCGCTACCGAAGAGACTAATCATGAGCACCATCATCCCCACCAACACGAGGACTGGTATGATGGCAATCAGGGGGTGCGGGATTCGCCCCTTCAGTTCGTTCTCTATGGGCAATTGGGTAGGCATGGGGGATGGGGGATGGAAAATGTTAAATGTAAAATGGAAAATGTTAAATGTAAAATATGACTTTAGGTGGGGTTAGCGGTTCATGAGAATATAATTGATTATTGGTTCGCGGGTGTCTCCATAGGGATAGAGCACCGCGTACTCGAGTTCATTAATCGGTTCGTCGGGGTCGATTCCGTTTGCATAATCGTAGTCGCCATCACTATCAGCCACGTATGCGACAGCGGGATAGATGGTGTATTGATAGTCGGAAGGAATGGCACGGAGCATGACGTTCTGACCTGCTGTAGTCTTCCCGACAACCACAACACTTCCTGTTGACATGGCTTTCAGCCCATGAATGAGCCACTCAGCTGCTCCCTGGGTGTACTGGCTGGTGATGAAGTAGAGGGAGAGCCCCCCAGCCCCCCTACCCTCCTTTAGGGGGAATATGGTATAGGTCTGGTTGTTGTCGGACTTGGCGGTGTTCCAGAAGGTACGAAGAAAGGGGCCTTCGGTGCTGCAGATGAGTTTTGCGACTTCGCACACACACTCGATGGTGCCGCTGTTACAGAGTCGGAGATCGATGATGAGGTCGTACGTGTTGTTTGCCGTCAGATGTTGGATAGCGGCTGTTATCTCATCGGTGTGAGTGAGGTCGGTCAGCATCAGATAGCCGATATCGTCATAGAGCATACGGCTTACCATAACGGTGGGGACAAGGACACGTTCGGACTTCTCGATGGTGATGGTATCGTGATCGGTCCAATAGAAAGACTGCTCGTCGGTGCTGATGGATAGATGGCTTACGTAGAGGGTGCGTGAGCGCCCGCTGACGAGGTTCTTGATGACGGTAGAGGCCATCTTGTTGTTATCGATCTGACTGATGAAATCGTTACGTTGGAGTCCGCACCGCTCAGCAGGTGAGTTTGGATAGACGGTAAGGACTCGTGCATACTGCTTGGTGGTCTCGCCTGTAGGGTCGTTCATGAGCACCAGATCGAGTCCGTATGAATCGACATGATTGAAGTAGCCGCAAGGGAGGGGGTCGGATTCGACGGTATCGATGAGACAATACGACCACTTATCGTTAGCTTTGCTCTGGGCGGTGAGTTTGGAGATGAAGTCGGTTGGTTTCGCGAAGTACTGCTGCCAGTCAAGATCCTTGATGCTGTCGCCCCACAGATACCACTCTGTCATCAGGTCTTGCATCTGATGACATCCGACTGTCTTCTCCTCATACTCATAGGTACGGTCTTTTCCGCAGGCGCAAAAGAGAAGTAAAATGTAAAATGTAAAATATAAAAATTAATGCGTCTGTATGTATTCATAAACCTTCAATACGTCTTGGGTATCTACAGCACGGTCGCTGTTCACATCTTCTGCAGGTGAAGTCGCTGGGGCTGTTGAATTTTGTATGTATTCGTATATCTTCAGGACATCCTGAGTATCGACTGCACCATCTCGGTTGACATCCTCGGGGAGAGCGGAAGCAGGACGTGCGGTTAACGTGAGTCGGAAATCGTCGGCCTTGTAGAAGAATCCAGGACGGACTCCGATTTCGAGTTGGCCCGACTCAACGAAGATATCGTCGATGCGAGCCTCAACAAGATAATGTACTCCGAGGGGGCTTGCTTTGACGGTAACAGTGGAGTCGCCTGCATAGAGGGTGATGTCGTGTCCTTCGGTCGATCCAAGCATGGCTGTTAGACGGTAATAGCCTTTCGGCAAATCCTTCACAACCTGGGAGAGAGGGCTGCTGGTGCTGTCGGCTTTGCAGTTATAGAGGAATGCTGTTCCTTCACTCCCCACACTCTTCATTGTGAGGTCGGAATTCTTCTTCACAACGCCCTCGGTAGTCCACCCGTTTGTACCTGATTCGAACGATGGATTAAGAATCATCGATGTGTAGTCGATCAGCTCGTATGGATTGGGAGCAGAGGCGAGATAAGACTGTGTCTTGTTCTCGAGTTGCTTCAATCGTGTACGTACTTCCTGCATGGCTGTAGGTCGCTGTGTAAATATGATTTCGGCAGAATCGATCTCGGCATACAACGCACGGGTCGAGTCACTATTAGCATAATCCTGATGTTCGTCGATTGCCTGGTATGCAGCCTGAATGGCGTAAGCGAGGTTGAGGAAAGAGGGATCGGCTGCAATTGAGGAATAAGCACGGAATTCGTTGGTCACATTCGATGCAAGGAAATAGCCACGGAAGGCCTCGACAGGAGTTCCTTCGTCCACGGGTGTGAAGTACTGTGGATCTGCATCGTTTGGCAGCATAGCACCCTGAGGAGTTTGGGTAGCGACGTATGTACCTACGACAGCGGGGTCGGTATTCGCTACGGGGGTGGCGGGTACCTTCAGCATGACTGTAGCCAATGAACTTTGAAGCGTCTGACGTTTCGTGCTCGAGGTCATGATGAGGTAAGTATGGCCCTCTTCCAACACACGGACATCTTTGGTCCGGTTGTTGATGCCGCTCGACGTGTGTGACTCAATCTCACGTGCAAAGATACCATTAGGGAAGTTCAACCTGCAAGGTACGGTGATTAACCCCCATCGACATGCAGGCATATCGATGGTCATCGTTGCATGAGCTGCCAGAAAATCGGCTTTGGGGACGAAGTCGTATCCTGGTCTCAGCACCAACTGGAGACACGCACCATCCTTGATGATGTTCTGACCTGTAGCCTCGGAATCGCTGCTCACGTAATAGAGTGCGTTGGGATTGGATGCCAGAAGAGGAATGTAGCCAATATTAGTTACTTCAGTCAGGTCGAAGCTGGTAGCACCCTTATAGGCCGTCTTCTTGGTGATTGTGAGGAACTTCGACGCATCCCATTTGCCTTTCAGCTTCAGACATCCGTCCACGAAATCGACAGCATCCAAATCGCCTCCTCTCAACACAAAGTGCACTTTCGCCGCCTCAGCTGAGGGTTTATGCAGCACATCATCGGTATGCAACGAAGGAATGGTGTCGAGCAGTTCTGCATAATACAGATTGCCTTCAGAAATGGGGCAGTTGCTGGTGGAGGTAACAGAGATTTCAACCCGTCCAGTTCCTTTGGGATTGATGGTCACCTTATTGTATTTATAGCCGATATAGTTGAATGTCTTACCGTCGTCTGTGCTCTCATAGATAGCCATACGAGGTGAGCCTTCGAACCCTACCGAGCTTCTGTTCTCAATCTCGACTTCAACAGTCGTGCGGTTGTTGTAAACCACCTGATAGTTTTCACCGTTGTGAGTCTCCTTATCTTCACTGCCCCAAAGCGTCAGTTGATTGAGCCATAGGTCATTCGGTGGAGTCTCTGTGTTCACTTCATACTGAGCCAGCACATTCAGGTTCTTATCTGTCACAAAGTAATACCACTTGGAAGCAGTCGCGGGCTTTGCTTGCAGTTTCAGTCTGACGGCTGTCCCATCGTTGCTAACAACGGTTTCGAGATCCTTATCTTTTGCTTCTGCAAGAGTGCCTGGTTTATTACCTGTGGTGTTTGCAAACAGATAAAAGCCGGAATAGTCAAGTGTTCCGTTGTTCACCACCTCAATCGTGAAGGTGTTCATACGATTAACGTACACTTTCGGACGTATCACGAACTCAGCTTTCAGGTTGGGTTTACGGGGCGATACACCCAACACAGCCTCTTGATAGCTGTCATTGAATCCCCACGATGGACTTTGATGACGAGCTACGGTGAAGTAACCATCGCTTTGTCCACTCCATCCCATGTTGAAATGGAAGAAGCCGGTTTTTGCCTGATATCCGTCAACCACAACAGCATGTCCTTCTGTTTTGACCTCCCCTTTATCGTCTTTATACTCCATGCATCCGGCATAGAGTATAGGTGATTTATTCAACAGGTCGTTATAGAGCATCGTGGCCCAGATTTCATCCGAGAAATTATCAGAGCCACCACTATCCTTATACTTTTGGGCGCCTCCGTTCATACCGAAAATGTTCTTGAACACATTGATGCAGTTACGGGGATAACCTCCTGTGCTCGATCCGTAGGTCAGACCAGCTCCACCTCCCACTACGGCCATCAGTGTAGCTATAGCTGTTCGGTATTCTTCAGGTTCTGTTCCGTACTTGGCCCTCATCAGGTCCCATTTGATTTGAGTGCCCGCAGGGAAAGCCCTTGTCTCCTTTGCTTCGTCACCCGCCACATAGCTCGATGTGGCCGCAAGGGTCACATTTGTCAGGTCTTTGTGCCAATAATATAGCACCTGAGCAGTTGCTGTGGCCACACAACCCGTCAGCGCCTTACCATTTCCGTTTTTGAGGTCTGGACACAGATTGTTATACGGCCACCCCTGATCCCAATGGGTAGTAACCAACGGAGCAATATCTACACGTTCCTCCGCTGTCACCTCTGGAGCACGTCGTGGAAGCTGCTTTTCCTGTGCATCCTCAATCATGCGTCCATAATGAGAAAGATACCATTGAAGGAAGGGCGACATATTGTCCTCATCGAAATCGCCTGTCTCAGTATATCCCAGCACTTCCGGTAAAGCATCGTCGCCGCTTACGATGACGAATCCCTGGTTTTCACCCCTACTAAATATATAATAAGGTGCAGCCGTCTTATATGCTGGAGCCAGTCTTCGTCCGCTGGTGCTTTGACGTACGGCACGCTTCACCATCTGCGGTTGACTGCCGGCAGTCGGCATGAACTGTGCGGCCAACACTTTTGCACGTTCGACATCTATCGGGTCGGCCATCATCGATGCAGACAGCATCAAGGCACTGAATATGAGGGTTAGTTTCTTTAGCATAAGTTTTGTTTTTAGGTTTATTGGGCGATTTAGGCTCATGGGGCTCATAGGAATTATTCGTCGAGTTTCAGGACTGCAAGGAATGCCTTCTGCGGCACCTGTACGTTACCGATTTGTTTCATGCGTTTCTTACCGGCCTTCTGCTTCTCGAGCAGTTTACGCTTACGTGACACATCACCTCCGTAACACTTGGCGAGCACGTCCTTGCGAACTTGCTTCACGGTTTCACGGGCGATGATCTTGCCTCCTATAGCAGCCTGGATTGCTATGTCGAACTGCTGACGGGGCAGCAGATCTTTCAATCGTTCACACATACGGCGACCCAAGGTCACAGCATTATCCACATGGGTCAGAGTTGAAAGCGCATCTACACTCTCACCATTCAACAGAATATCGAGCTTCACGAGTTTCGACGGGCGGAACCCAGCACTGTGATAGTCGAACGAAGCATAGCCTCGACTGATGCTCTTCAGCTTATCGTAGAAATCGATGACGATTTCTCCTAACGGCATCAGGAACTGAATCTCCACGCGGTTTCCAGCGATGAACTCCTGCTTGATAAGCTCGCCTCGCTTACTCAGACACAAGGTCATAATCGGTCCGATATATGTAGCCGTCGTGATGACTGTCGCATGAATATAAGGTTCCTCAACATGTTCTATGAGTGTTGGGTCGGGCATGCTTGACGGGTTATGCACCTCCTGCGCATTCCCGTGTTTGTCATACACCATATACGATACGTTAGGAACGGTCGTGATGACGTTCATATTGAACTCACGATCCAGTCGCTCCTGCACAATCTCCATGTGAAGCAAACCGAGGAAACCACAACGGAATCCGAATCCCAAGGCAGCTGAGCTCTCGTGCTGGAACGACAGAGAAGCATCATTCAACTGCAGTTTCTCCAACGAAGTGCGGAGGTTCTCATAGTCTTCTGTCTCAATCGGATAGACACCAGCAAACACCATCGGTTTCACCTCCTCAAACCCTTCGATGGGCTTATCGCTCGCATTGTTGACTGTGGTGATCGTATCTCCCACCTTCACCTCAACGGCGTTCTTGATACCGGAAACGATATAGCCCACATCACCTGTGCGCAACTCTTTCTTTGGTATCATATCCATCTTCAACACACCACTCTCCTCGGCCATATATTCCTTCTTCGTGTTGATGAAACGCACCTTCTCTCCTGGACGCATCACACCGTTCACAATCTTGAAGTAAGCGATGATGCCACGATAGGAGTTGAACACCGAGTCGAAAATCAGGGCTTGCAAGGGGGCGTTCTCGTCACCCTTTGGGTGGGGAATGCGCTCCACAACTGCGTTCAGGATGTCTTCTACACCCTCACCCGTCTTACCCGATGCCAGTATGATTTCCTCACGCTTGCATCCCAAGAGGTCGATGATTTCATCAGCCACTTCATCGGGCATCGCGTTCGGCATGTCTATCTTATTGATAACGGGGATAATCTCCAAGTCATTATCGATGGCCATATAAAGGTTCGAGATGGTCTGAGCCTGCACTCCCTGCGTAGCATCCACAACCAACAGCGCTCCCTCACAGGCAGCTATCGAGCGCGACACCTCGTACGAGAAGTCCACATGTCCCGGAGTATCAATAAGGTTCAGAACAAATTTCTCTCCTCCATACTCATACTCCATCTGAATGGCATGACTCTTAATCGTGATACCACGTTCACGCTCCAGATCCATATCGTCCAGCATCTGCCCTTCGGTCACCTTGATGGTATGGGTATATTCCAACAAGCGATCCGCCAAGGTTGACTTCCCGTGATCGATGTGAGCGATAATACAAAAATTTCTTATATGATTCATAAAAACTTATCTTCTTCGATGATTCAAGATGCAAAGATAAGCAAAAAAAAAGACTTATCAGTATAAACTGATAACTATTTGCATAAAAAAACTACTTTTTACATTCCCTTTTGTCCAAAAACGGCTAAAGGGCAAGGTCTAACGTCAAACCGTCATACGCAAAATGAATCGTAGGCGGAAGCATACGCTCTGCCTCTGCATGAGGAAGAACAAAATGGCTCATGTGAATAAAATACGTCTGGCGAGCACCCACACGTTGAGCAAATGCTATCGAATCAGGCACACTCTGATGAGCTGCATGCTGACGATAATGCAGTGTGTTGACTATCAGCGTGTCAACATCTTTCAGATACTCCCACTCGCTGTCGGGCAGTGTCTTCATGTCTGTGATGTAAGCAAGCGAACCGATACGGAATCCCACGATAGGCAACTTGCCATGCATCACGCGGAACGGCATCACCTCCAAACTCCCCACACGTATGGCCTGATGGGGTTCCATGTGTTCAAGGGTGATAGCAGGCACACCTGGATAACGTTTCTCTTTCGGTGTAAAACAATAAGGAATACGGGCCATGAGGTGTTCGGCCACCAAGTCTTCAGCATAAATCTCCACATCACCAAACAGGATGTCGGGACGGATATCGTCAATACCTCCCACATGGTCGTAATGCTCATGTGTGAGGAAGATAGCATCAATCTTCGGAAACGCAGGAAGCGACAGGATTTGCTGACGGAAGTCGGGGCCACAGTCAATCAAGATTGTGGTATCTTCGTGCTCCACCAGCGCAGAGCAACGCAACCGCTTGTCACGAGGATCTTGGCTCCTACATGTCGAGCATGTACATCCTATCTGAGGTACTCCATTACTCGTTCCGCTTCCTAATATCGTCAGTTTCATCACTTCATTTACGATTTGACTATTTACAATTTACGCATTCGTCTGCACTCCTATACTCTGGGCACTTCTGGCTCTCCTTTTTTCTTAACTCTTAATTCTTAACTCTTAATTCTTAACTCTTAATTTAAATGACGTTCACTTCAGGATATATTTCTATTCCGAATTTCTTGGCGACGTCCTTTTGAATCGTCTCACACAGTCGCACCACATCCTCACCTGTTGCACCCCCACGGTTCACCAGTATCAGCGCCTGCTTCTCATACACGCCCGCACGCCCCAACGAACGTCCTTTCCATCCACACTGTTCTATCATCCATCCGGCAGGAATCTTCACGCCGTCCGTCACTTCATAGAACGGCATCTGGGGATACTGTGCACGCAGCGACTCGAACTTCTCACGACTCACAATCGGATTCATGAAGAACGAGCCTGCATTGCCCTGCACCTTGGGATCTGGCAGTTTGGATTGGCGCACTTCGATAATTTTCCGACGCACATCAGCAGCACTGAGCGTAGCTACTGAGCCAAGCTGTTCGCGCAGGTTACCATACTCCAAATGCGGCACAAACTGCTTCTTCAGACGATAGGTCACATAAGTCACAGCATACTGTCCTTTCAGTTCATGCTTGAAGATACTCGAACGATAGGCATAGTTGCACTCCTCATTGCGGAACACACGACGGCTCCCGTCCTTCAGGCTCACACATTCCACTGTATCTATCAGGTCCTTCGCCTCCACACCATACGCTCCGATATTCTGCACAGCACTCGCACCCACCTCACCGGGAATCAGCGATAGGTTCTCTGCCCCACTCCATCCGTTGGCAACCGTATAGGCCACGAAGTCATCCCACACGATAGCAGCACCCACACGCACCCACACAGATTCGGCATCGGCAGCCACAGGAGCTACGAACCGAATACCGCTATGAAGCACCGTTCCGTCAAAATCGCGGGTAAACAACAGATTGCTGCCTCCACCCACATGCAACACACGCTCACTGTGCAGCGCAGGAATCACCCTTTGCAGCTCCTCTTCCGAGCGATACTCCAGCCATCTGTTGGCCTTCGCTTCAATTCCAAAAGTATTATCTATGCGTCGATACAATCTAACTAATTTACAATTTACGGGGCTTTCGCCCATTTACAATTTACTATTTATTTACTATTAAACAACTAAACTCTACACGCATTCAACAGATTCAACAGACTTTAAACTATCAACTATATCCCCTTCGGGGAGGGTCTTCATTCCACTTCCATCAACATCCACCTTCCATCCGAAAAACCGAAATGGAACTTCATGCTGAGTCCATTGCTCAATCCCTTCAGCAACAACGATTTACGGTTCGTACTGAAGAGCGACTGACCATAATCCACGTTATACATGACGTCATCCAATCGTGGCAGGTCGTTGTACAGTTCTGTCCATTCCTCATACGACAGCTCCGTCTCAACCATCCCTTCGTCCTCCTCCGAGTAGAACGAGAAGCGCAGAGGCAGCTGAAGCGACTCATGACGATAGAGAGAATCGCCCACGAAGTCGCGCAGAAACACAAGGAACGAGGCATTCGGAATCTCAGATATTTCGTCATCCTCCTCAGCCGTGAGGAACCACTGACCCAGCTTCTTTCCGAAACGGAAATTATGGATGATGTTCTCGTCCCAGTCAATCCGCTCAACCGTAACCTGCTGCAACGAAGTGTCTTTCTGCAACGCCAGGTCGTTATCACGTTCATAAATCATCACTGCCGCATCGTCCACGCCCATCGTCAGTTCACCTACCGAACCCACAGTGCGCTGCTTTGCAAACGACGCACTTGAGACATAGCTGAACAGGAAGTCGTCAAACACCTCGTCAGCGGTCTTGGGAATGACCGCCTCCTCGAACAAGTCAAGCTCCTCCAACCCAGGTGCGACCACCTCAACTGAATCATGCCCGTCATCATCGCCCTTGCCGTCCTGTCCGAACCGACATGACAACAACGACATGCAACACATGCCACCGCACACGACAGAAAATATGAACCATAAGTGCTTCATCTTGAACTACGTCAACCTAACAGGGCGCAAAGTTACTAAAAAAAGTGAAAAGTGAAGAGTGAAAAGTGAAAAATAAAGGGAAAGTGCGGAATGAAAAGGAGAAAAAAGAAATATTTACACATTATACATTAAAAATTATTAATTATTTATTATCTTTGCAACGGAAAAAACAAGCAAAGCGAGAAATCGCCACGACCCAATAACAACAAAAAAAGCTTCTGTAATGAAACAGGTTACGATTTACACACTTACTATTTTACTACTCATGTCGCTCGCATCCTGCGAGTCGGCAAAAAAAGAACGGCTCGTCACCGGACGATGGAGCTACTCGTCCAGCTTTGCTGACAATCTCAATGACAAAAAACTTCCAGAAGGAAGCGTCACAACTCTGCTCGAGAGCATTGACGAGTTCTGCGCAGACAACAAAGAGAAAGAGTTCGGATCATACCAGATTTTCTTCAATCTGTATCTCGACGAGAGCGACACACCCTACACGGTGATTCTTGAGTACGATACCGACTATCAAGGCACATGGAGTGTCGATGGCAACGACCTGGTGCTCAAGGGCGACTACTGCACCTACCAGTTCTCGAAAGGATATGCCCTCGACCCTACGGCCGATTATGATGAGGAGTACTATGTGAATCTCGTTCACAGCTATGCCGACACAGCCATTATAGAGCCACTCATCGACACAATGATGGCCGAACATCGGGCAGAGATATTCGAGCTTACGAGCGAGTCGCTCACCCTGAAATACGAAGGTCATGCCGCTATGCAGACCCTCACAAAGGTAAAGAAACCGACAAGAAACGAACCATAAAAGAAACGGGATGCGTGTGCATCCCGTTTCTTTTATTACTCACTTATATTTAATTCCTTCAGTTTTTGTTTTGCAGCCTCGAATCCCTTACTTGCGGCATCCTTTATTAACCTTATGCCTTCTTGGGTGTTCTTGGTCACACCCTGACCGTTGTAATAACAGATTCCCAGCATGGCTTGTGCACCTACTTCCCCTTGTTCTGCAGCTTTCTTGAACCACTTCACTGCCTCGGCATAGTCCTGAGTCACACCTTCACCAAGATAATATGCATTACCCAGCATGGACATTCCATCAACATTTTCCTTTTCTGCTGCTTTCTTCAACCACTTCACCCCCTCGACCCAGTCCTTCGTCACTCCAATTCCCAGACAGTAACATCCCCCCAATTCGGCTTGTGCAGTTTCTTCCCCCTGCTCAGCAGCTTTCTTGTACCACTTCACAGCCTCGGCAGCATTCTTCGTCACACCTAACCCATTTGCGTAATACATACCCAGAATGGTTTGTGCTGATGCATATCCCTGCTCAGCAGACTTCATATACCACTTCGCTGCCTCTGCATAGTCCTGAGTCACTCCATTTCCTGTACCATAACAACCCGCCAGACTGTATTGCGCAGTTTTGTCTCCTTGCTCGGCCGCCTTCCTGTACCACTTCACTGCCTCGGCATAGTTCTGAGTCACACCCCATCCTTTGGAGTAACAATACCCCAGATTGTTTTGTGCCGTTGCATATCCCTTATTAGCTGCAACACGGAAATATACCACAGCCATGTCATAGTCCTGTTTCGTATTCGTTCCATTTAAGTAACGCAGACCCATGCTATTCAGCGAACTTGGATTTGCCAGAGCAAGTGCAGACTCATCAATCTTGTTTGCTTGTGCCCAAACAGAAACAGGCAAACAAATGCCCCAAAAAGCCAGTAATAAAAGTTTCTTCATATCGATTTCGTTTTCATGTTAGTTTCTTGCCGCAAAGATAAAGCATTTATTCGAAACTACCAAATGTTTTGCAGAAAAAGTGACTGCGATGAAAGCCTCAACGAGGCGACATGTCTCAGGATAGGGTGTGAACCCTATCTAAATGAGCACCCCACCCCACAGCCCACAGCCCCGAAAGGGCGACAGAGTATTATAGCAAACGGACAAGGATGACTCCCTGTCCGTTTTGTGTTTGTTTATAGTATAATTCCCTAATCCACCAAACTTTAAGCCTCTAAAACTCCACAACCAATATTTTTCCGACCAACAAAAGGAAATAAAAACCCTCATGATCAGACAAATGCCGGATATGAGAGTTTCTGCTTGTTAGAATATGACAATTATTTGTTGTCTTTTATGGCTGCATTGACATTGGTACGGTTTGCTGTTGTGGATAGTATATCAGTCTTTATCCATTCAAGGTCCTGATTGGTAGCAGTCTGCCAGTTGGTGAAGTCAGCAGGAAACCCCACAACTTCTATCTGAACGTCCTTGTCCCCAGCCAGTTCATCGAATTTGATGTTGAATGTGGCTGCGACAATTACATCGCAATCCAAGCGTTTTGACACTTCGTACACAGCATAGTTACGCCAATTGTTAGGATCTGCATTCATCGCCCCCAAAGCTGTAGTCTTGGGAATTTTCACGATTTCACGTATACGCTGCTGACTTTTCATCTTGAGTTCTACGGTCAGAGGTTTAACATATGCATTGGAATTAACGTCAAGGATTCGCGCCTGGGTGTTCTGATACTGAACCAAAGTGTTCTTCTGGGCGAAGCAGAGAACTGGCAAAAGCATCGCAAGGGATGCAATTAGGAATAGTCGTTTCATAGAGCTGATTGTTTTAGAATTTGATAATACCAGTCAGTGCGAATTTATGGTACTGAGGGTTTTCGTGGTCAGAAAAATTATAGTTGTACTTGTAATTAACACCAATAGCATATTTTTGATTAAACCATAGATTTGTACCTACAGATAATCCGGCTATACCATCTCCAAAATCGATTAATCCAATAGAAGGACCAACATAAGGTGAGAAAGTTGTCGATTCTCCTGCCTTAATGTCATATCCTATTAATGGGCTAAAAAATATTGACAGAACCTTTTTGTTTTCCACAGTACGATCTCCACCATATGGATAGTACTCATGTTGGTCAATTGATGACATTGCTCCGACTTCAGCACCCCAATAGATGCTATTTGTTCCAATACTTTTTCTTATACCAAAATCAACTTCGTATCCAAAAGCCCCATCACTTTTCGTTTCTTTCTGTCCGTCAATATTATCATCATAATTAATAGCATCATAGCCTACGCCAGCTTTAACATAGAGCATGAATTTCTTGGGTTTCTTTGTCTTGATACGATAAACGTTTTCACTTTCCGAGGAAACGATTCCCCCCTGTGCATGTGCAGACATTCCGAATGCGGCAAGCAATGCTAATGCAATAAACTTTGTTTTCTTCATGTTTTACTTGCTTTAAAATGTTATTAATCTAGTGAACTAATCTCATCTTTGTTCTGCACTAACCTTTAAAGCAAAAGAAAAGCGCAGACCTCAACCATATATCGTCCAGGCCTACCACAGCCTCAAATACCCTACGGAGAAGTCTACGCAAAGCGTATACTCCACTGGATATTTGAATTGCTCTTTTTTATGTCGAGGTGGTAGTTCGGACGATAAGTTGAGCAATATGTCTTGCACTCTTTGCAGAATGCAGTGGCAAAGATAAGGTATTTCTTTGAATCCACCAAATGTTTTGCAGAAAAAGTAAAGAATTGAGGAAGAAAGCGGCAAACGAGGGGTTTGCTCCGAGCAAAGGGGACGTTTGCTCCGTGCAAGCGATGCACAAGGTCCGATCGAACGTGGAATAACTTAATAGCAAATCAGCTACTACCTGACTATCGGTCAGCTACTACCTGACTATCGGTCAGCTACTACCTGGCTATCGGTCAGCTACTACCTGACTAAAACGTTGCAATAAGAGATAAAAACACGATGCTGAGAATCTTTAAATATCCATCAATTATGAACACGGAACAAAAGAATAGATGATAAATGCAGGCTTAGGGGCTATATTTGCGAACCCTAAGGTTAGCAATTGCAAACCCTAGGGTTTACAAGTGCAAACCCTAAGGTTTACAAAAACATCTCCCGTACGTGACTAGTCTTTTGACAGCTACGCACCAATTACCTTTTTCTTGTGCCATCAGTCTTCAGCATTACCCTGTCACAACTGTTTGTGCATGTGCGTTTGTGCATCCTCCTATATTTATTGAAGGATGCACGCACGCACAGCACATAAGACACTTGCACAGAATCGTCTTTTACCAGTGATTTGAAAACGAACTTACTTGATTACGATTTGTAATCAGTGAATCCGCTATCTGTATTCAAGGAACGCAGCTCGTATAATTAGGGATTGCAACACCTGCAAACCCCGAGAACAGCGAAGACGGTACGCGATGGAAAACTTGCAGCTACGTGAGGCTACACGTGCAGCCACGCGAGGGAACACGTGCGGCTACGCGAGGGTGCAAAAAGGGTATGGCGTACGCGGCTCAAAACAACACCGATGTTTCGGCAAAACAACGCCGTACAAATGGCAAAACAACGCCGTTGTTTTTTGGGGCACTTTTCGGATTACTTGTAAATACCTGTATTTAGTTTATAAAGAGAAAAAAGTGGGTGTTCACTTTGAAAGGAGTGACAGGAGTGACAGGAGTGGCAGGAGTACAGGAGTGACAGACGGGGGAAGTTAGAGAGGGGCTGTTAACTCTTTTATTTCTGAGAAAGAATCGACTTGTTGATTTTGTCGATATAGTCAAGGAGTTCCTCCCTACCCTGTCGGCTTTGCGCGCTTGTAATAAAATAAGGTGGGAGTTCTTCCCATTGCTCGGAGAGTTGCTGGGTGTAGCGCTGAACATTTTCTTGTTGACGAGTCTTGGAGATTTTGTCGGCTTTGGTGAAGACGATGACGAACGGAACTCCGTTCTCGCCAAGAAACTCGAGGAAGTTGAGGTCTTTCTGCTGGGGTTCGTGACGGATGTCGATGAGTACACAGAGGCAGGTGAGCTGCTGACGTTCGAGCACATAGTGGGAGATGAGGTTCCACAGTTTGTCCATCTCACGTTTTCCGCGCTGAGCAAACCCATAGCCAGGCAGGTCGACCAGATACCAGCTGCCGTTAATGAGAAAATGGTTAATGAGCATGGTCTTTCCTGGTGTGCTCGAAGTCATGGCAAGCTTGCTCTTTCCCGTCAGCATGTTGATGAGACTGGACTTGCCCACATTGGATCGGCCGATGAATGCATATTCCGGCAAATCGGTGTTAGGACACATATCGGCACGTGGGCTGCTAATCTTAAATTCTGCTGTCTTTATAACCATTTTGTAAAATGTAATAATTATAAAATTATAAAATTGAAATTAGGAGTGACAGGAGTGGCAGGAGTACAGGAGTGACAGACGATAGTTTGCTGGTGAATACATTCGTCTCGTTTTCTTGTCTTCTTGTATTCTTGTCTTCTTGTATTCTTGTCTTCTTGTATTCTTGTCTATAATCTCTCAACTCGATTTTCTTAATTTTCTATGATGATTTTGTGCAAAGATAACGAATTAAATGCATAAATCCGTACTTTTACCTCAAAAAAAGGGATGTTTTGGCAAAAAAACATAAAAACAAATGAATTTATTATGCATTATGCATTGTGAATTACGAATTATTTTGTACTTTTGCAATCGATTTTGGTGGTAAACCAAAAATCAATTCCTATTATCACGTTTTTTATGTCACCTCCTCAGCGTATAGGATTGGAGTATGGAGTGTGTACATAGCAAAACTCACAATGAGATTATAAACAGACAACACGATGTATAGTAAATCAGAACTAAAAAACAAGAGCTTGGAAGAACTGCAGGCTATTGCAGATGAGTATGGAATCAGCTCTGCGAAGAAAGACCATGAAGCGTTGATGTATGACATTATCGACCATGAAAGCGTTTCGGCTGCACAGAAAGCAGTTGAAAAACCGAAAAAACGTACAAGAATAAAGACCGTTGACTTTGTATATTCAGCCAATCAAGGCAAGGCCAAAAAGATAGAGAAGCAGACAACTGTAGCTGCTCCGTCGAACTCATTGTTCAACGATTTGTCGCAGGAAGAGAAGGAGATGCTGGAAAAGACTGAAGCAACTCAGCAAGAAGAGACTACAAAGCCAGCAGCGGAGGAAACTCCAGTAGCTGATGCTCCTGCTGAGCCTGCCAAGAAGAAACGTGGCAGACCTAAAAAAGAAGAGCCAGCTGAACCAGAGGAGAAGCCTGTAGAGCAGGTTGCAGAAACACCTGCTGAAGAAACGGCTCCTGCCGAACCTGCCAAGAAGAAACGTGGCAGACCTAAGAAGGGTCAGGCAGAGGCTGAACAGGCTGCGGCAGAAAACAATACGGACAATACGGACAATACTGATAAGGACAATGAGGCAACCTTGTTTGACCAGGCGGAGAAAGAAGCAGCTGTTGAGGAAAAACCTCGTCAGAAGACATCACTGATGGATTTCAGTCGCCAAGTCAATAAGGAGGATGATGCTGAAGAAACGGACGATGAGAGCCCACGCGCCACTGCAACCCGTAGCAAGAAACAGGATATGGAACCGTTAGACGATGGTGTGGACTTCATCATCGTGGAGGACATTCCTAATGAAATGAATCAAGAAGAGCATGCTCAACTGAATTATTTCAAACAGTTCAATCATGATCAGCAGGGCATGTACGAGCAGAATGCGATGGACGCACAGAACGGCAGAGACATCGACGCTGGTCAGGACGACTACGACATGCCTCCAATGGATGTAGAACCTTATAACTTCAACAACATCGTTTCCGTTTCAGGTGTGCTCGACCTCTCAGGCGACTTTGGTTTCCTGCGTAGCTCTGACTACAACTACCTCACATCGCCCGACGACATCTATGTCAACCCATCACAGGTGCAACACTACGGTCTGAAGACCGGTGATGTGGTCGAAGGAACCATCCGCCCGCCACACGAAGGAGAGAAATTCTTCCCATTGGTCAGCATCGAGAAAATCAACGGATGTGCACCATCAGTCGTAAGAGACCGTGTTCCGTTTGAGTATCTCACCCCGCTGTTCCCTGAAGAGAAATTCAAACTCTGCAGCGGTAAGGGTGACACCCCATCATCGCGTATCGTAGATCTCTTCTCGCCTATCGGAAAAGGACAACGTGCGCTGATTGTAGCGCAACCAAAGACAGGTAAGACGTTGCTCATGAAGGATATTGCCAATTCCATCGCACGTAACCACCCAGAGGCATACCTGATGATGTTGCTGATTGACGAACGTCCTGAGGAAGTGACAGACATGGCTCGTACGGTGAATGCAGAAGTGATTGCATCGACCTTCGATGCACCAGCCGACAACCACGTGAAGATTGCCAACCTGGTGTTGGAAAAAGCAAAACGTATGGTTGAATGTGGCCACGATGTGGTTATCTTCCTCGACTCCATCACCCGACTGGCACGTGCCTACAACACTGTAAGCCCTGCATCAGGAAAGGTGCTCACCGGTGGTGTTGATGCCAACGCACTTCAGAAGCCAAAACGTTTCTTCGGAGCTGCACGTAACATCGAAGGTGGAGGGTCGCTCACCATCATTGCTACCGCCCTGATTGATACGGGTTCGAAGATGGACGAAGTGATTTTTGAAGAGTTCAAGGGTACAGGTAACATGGAATTGCAGCTTGATCGAGCTTTGGCCAACAAGCGTATCTTCCCAGCAGTCAACCTCATTGCATCGAGCACTCGACGTGATGACCTGTTGCAAGACGAGAACACCCGTCGCCGAATGTGGATTATCCGTAATCATATTGCTGACATGACCAACTTGGAGGCAATGGATACAATCCTCAAACATATCGAACGCACGGAAAGTAACGAGGAATTTCTCGCTACGATGAACGGATAAGGTACAAAAAAGGAACTCTATAGTACAAAAAATTGAAAAATGTTCCTAAAAATCCCAAAAATATTTGGAAGGATTATAAATTTTGAATAAATTTGCAACCGATAAGCTATAAGTAAGTAATAAGTAATATAGTTTTGCTATAAGGTAAAGACTTTTTCATAAATTAGCGAGCAGACTGAGAAGTTAGCTCGCTTTTTTTACCAATGGTCCCCAAAAATTGCACATTTATTGCCATTTTGAACCGCTTCTCTGTTTTTTCTGTAGGAAGTGAATGCGTAATCCATTTTTTTTTACTAACTTTGCACCGCTTTTTTGGGCAACACTCTAAAGCCGCAAGGCTACGTGTGATGGCGAATTAAGCATAAACTTAATTTATAGTAACACAAAAAACAAAAAAAAAAAAATGAAAGAAATCTCATTGAACGGTACATTGCGCACCGACCTCGGCAAGAAGGCAAGTCGCGAAATCCGTAAGCAGGACTTGGTTCCATGCGTTATCTATGGTGTTGAGAAGGACGAAAAGGGTCTTCCTGTAGCTCAGTCATTCACTGTTACAAACAAGGAGTTGGCAAAGTTGCTCTACACTCCAAATGTGTACATCGTAAACCTCAACCTCGATGGAAAACAAGTAAAGGCAATCCTCAAGGCACTCCAGACCGACTTCGTTTCTGACCGTCCAATTCATGTTGACTTCTACCAGATTACAGAAAACAAACCTGTAGTAATGGAAATTCCTATCAAGCTGAATGGTTTGGCAGAAGGTGTGAAAGCCGGTGGTAAGCTCGCTGCAAGTGTACGCAAACTGAAAGTAAAGGCAGTCTACACAAACTTCCCAGACACATTGGATATCGACGTTACAAACCTTGCTCTTGGCAAGTCAATCAAGGTTGAAGAGCTCAAGTTCGAGAACCTCGAAATCGTTACTCCTAAGGAAGTTGTCGTATGTAGCGTTCGTATGACTCGTGCTGCTCGTTCAGCTTCTGATGCTGCTGAAGCAGCTGCAGCAGAAGGCGCAGCAAATTAATTGACAGCCGATGAAGTATTTGATTGTTGGTTTGGGTAATATCGGTGACGAATACGATGGCACCCGCCACAACATAGGATTCAGAGTGTTGGATGCTTTCGCTAAGGCATCCAACATTTCGTTTGAAGACAAGCGCTATGGGTTTGTCGGCACGGGGCGTGTGAAAAATGCAGAGCTTGTGCTCTTGAAACCCTCCACCTACATGAACCTCAGCGGTAACGCGGTACGCTATTGGATGAACAAAGAGAATATCCTGCCAGAGAATCTACTGGTCATTTGCGACGACCTCGCCCTACCCTTCGGCAAACTACGTCTACGTCCCAGCGGTAGCGACGGTGGACACAATGGCTTGAAGAATATTGCATCTGTCCTCTGTTCGCAGCAATGGGCACGTATCCGCTTTGGCGTAGGCAACGACTTCCCTCGCGGTACCCAAATCGATTTCGTGTTAGGACAGTTCGAGCCTGAAGAGTTGGAGAAGATGGACGAGCGTGTTGGTGTGGCTTGCGAAATGATAAAAGCGTTCTGCCTGTCGGGCATCACATTCGCCATGAACAATTACAATAATAAATAAGGTGTAACGGTTTTGCGTTACACCTTATTTATTATTCCTCATCTTCATCATCTTCGAAGTCGAAATCAAAATCACCGAAGAATGCCGGTTGGACAAACTCGTCCAAATCCCTGCGTTCTTTTTTGGTTGGGCGCCCTGTTCCACGAGCCCTGTTGACAAATCCGCTGATGCGGTTCATCTCCAGCAGTTCATACTGATCAGGTGTCGTGATATTCTCCAGCACTTCAGGCACCAACTTTGCTCCCACCCTATTCTGTATGGCTTGGAGTACACGGAAGGTATAAGTTACAGGCGGTTTTCTCACCTGAATCTCGTCACCTTCTTTGATCATGCGCGATGGCTTCAGTTTCACTCCGTTCATCATCACTCGACCGTTCTTGCATGCATCGATGGCTATCGAACGAGTCTTGAAAATGCGTGCGGCCCAGAGCCATTTGTCTAATCTTGCTTCCATCATTGAATTTTTTTTTGCGTTATAACGTGATAACGTGATAACGATATAACGTTATTATTTAGTCAAGGCCTGGCAGATATTCACAATCGTCATCATTGCTTTCTCCATCGACTGCACGGGCACGAACTCGTATGGACCGTGGAAATTGATGCCACCAGCAAAGATGTTGGGGCAAGGTAGTCCCTTGAACGACAACTGAGCTCCATCTGTTCCTCCACGGATAGCCTGAATACGAGGAGTGACACCAGCCTGCTCCATTGCTTGCTTGGCCATATCTATGATATACATCATGGGTTCCACCTTCTCACGCATATTATAGTATTGGTCGTTCATATCCAGCACAGCCACCCCATCTCCATATTTGGCATTGATGACTGCCACCACCTCCTCCATACGTTCCTTGCGTTGTTCGAACTTCAGACGGTTATGGTCTCGTATGATGAACGATACATCAGCCTTCTCGCATCCACCCTGTATGCTTGTCAGATGGAAGAAGCCTTCATAGCCCTCGGTCGTTTCAGGAGTCTCATCCTGAGGAAGCATCTGCACAAGTTCGGTGGCAATCCTACCTGCATTCACCATCTTTCCCTTGGCATAGCCAGGATGTACGGAGCAACCGTTGAGATGGATCTTGGCCGATGCCGCATTAAAGTTCTCAAATTCCAACTCGCCCACCTCACTTCCATCAATGGTATAAGCAAACTCACAGCCGAACTTCCCTACATCGAACAAGTGAGCACCCATACCTATCTCCTCGTCAGGATTGAAGGCAATGCGGATTTTTCCATGTTTCACTTCTGGATGCTGTTGCAGGTAAACCATCGCCTGCACAATCTCAGCGATACCCGCTTTATCATCTGCTCCAAGCAGGGTATGTCCGTCCGTCACAATGAGGTCTTCGCCGATGTGGTTCAGCAGTTCAGGGAATTTCGCAGGTGAACTAACGATGCCCTCACTCAATGTGATGTCCTTTCCGTCATAATTACGGATGATGCGAGGATGGATATCAGCCCCTGAGCAATCGGGACTTGTGTCCATGTGAGCGATGAACCCCACCACAGGCACTTCAGCATCTGTATTTGCCGGTAGAGTGGCATAAATATAGCCGTTTGCATCCATCTCTACTTTCTGTAAACCCTCTGCAACAAGTTCATTCTTCAGATACTCTGCAAAAACCAATTGCTTTTGAGTACTTGGACAACCTGTACCCTCTTCGCTCGACTGTGTATCAAACTTGGTGTAGTTTAAGAAACGTTCTGTTATAGTTACCATTTGACAATTTACGATTTAAAACAACAGCGAAGTTAGCAATTATTTATGAATAATGCATGAAGAATCATGAATTATTTTGTATCTTTGCACAAAATAAAGTGTGTTTTCAGGAAAATACCCCACAATGACTACACAGGAACGGTTGACGCATACCATCCACTCGACAGAGAACATAAAGCTTAGCGGACAAGTGCGACTTGCATTCATGCTAAGCCTTCCTGCTATTTTGTCGAACATCAACAACATCGTGATGGACTACATCGACACAGCGATGGTGGGAAGTCTGGGGGCGAACGCAACGGCCTCCATCGGACTCATCGCTACCTCCACATGGATGATGGGTGGAATCTGCAGTGCTGTGTCATCAGGATTCTCCGTACAGGTAGCTCACTTGTTCGGAGCAAAGAAAAAGAAAGAGGCGAACGACGTGCTGCGACAAGCATTCACAGCAGCCCTTATCTTCGGATGTTTCCTGATGATTGTCGGCATCAGCATCAGCCGTCAGTTACCTTTATGGCTGGGCGGTAATGCAGACATCGTCGAAGATGCAGGTATCTACTTCCTTGTATTCGTCTGCTCCATGCCGCTCATGATGGTCTATATGCTTCTGGTCGGTATGCTCCGTTGCAGTGGCGACATGAAGTTGCCCAGCATCCTGTCGGTCATCATCTGTGCGCTCGATGTGGTGTTCAACTTCTTTTTCATCTTCCCAACACGAGAGATTAGCATATGTGACATCAGCTTCACCTGTCCAGGCTTAGGGCTTGGCGTTCTCGGTGCAGCCCTTGGAACATTCACCGCTTGGCATCTTGGTGCATTCTACCTGCTCTATCACATGCTACGTAAGTCAAAGGAACTGCGTTTGGACTTCAAAGGCAAGTTGCTGCCTGAGAACCGCGTGCTGAAGAAAGCGCTGATGATTGGCTCACCCATCGGATTGGAGCGCATCATCTCGTGTGCCGCACAAATCACATCGACCGTCATCGTAGCTCCTCTCGGAACGGTCGCCATCGCAGCCAACGCAATGGGCATCACCATCGAAAGCCTATGCTACATGCCCAGCTACGGTATCGGAGAAGCAGCCACAACACTCATCGGGCAAAGTCTGGGAGCCAAACGACCAGACCTCATCCGCCGCTTTGCCTTCATCGCCTTGGCACTCGGAATCGGCATCATCACGATACTTGCAATCATCATGTACATCACTGCGCCTGACATCATGGTGCTCATGACACCCGACTTAGGCGTGCAGCAACTCACCACACGCGTCCTGCGCATCGAAGCCTTCGCCGAACCGCTGTTTGCCGCTTCCATCATCTGCTACGGCATTTTCGTCGGTATGGGCAAAACACTCATGCCAAGCATCATCAACCTCGGCAGCATCTGGCTCATCCGCATTCCGTTCGCAGCTCTCGTAGCCTCACAATGGGGACTTACCGGTGTATGGATTGCAATGGCCAGCGAACTCAGTGTACGCGGTATTGTGATGCTGATAAGACTTGTAAATAAATTAAGGAAGCCACATGATATTATCTCAGAATGAATACGGCGGCGAGCGCCCGCTCTTTGCGTCACACAACCTGCAGCTCTACCACGTAACCATTCACGCAGGTGAGTCAGCACTCAAGGAATGTAGTGACATAACGGCCGAGCATTGTCGCTTCGAAGGCAAGTACCCGTTTTGGCACAACGACCGCTTCACCATCCGCAACTGTCATTTCACGGAGGGAGCACGTGCTGCCTTGTGGTACTCTCGCGACCTAGAGATGACCGACACACTTGTAGAGGCCCCTAAGATGTTCCGCGATATGGAACGCCTGAATCTAACCAATGTTCAGTTGCCCAATGCCCAAGAAACACTGTGGCATTGTAAAGAAATCAAATTGAAAGACGTGACAGCAGGGCATGCCGACTACATCATGATGCATTGCGACGGCATCGAGATTGACCATCTGACGCTGCAAGGCAACTACTCGTTCCAGTACAGCCGCAATATCGTCATCCGCAATTCTACGCTCGACACGAAAGATGCATTCTGGAACACAAAGAACGTCACAGTATATGACTCAACCATCAATGGAGAATACCTTGGATGGCACAGCACGAATCTCAGGTTGGTGAATTGTCACATCCGAGGCACCCAACCTCTCTGTTATGCTCATAACCTCATCATGGAAAACTGCACGATGGGCGATGATGCCGACCTCGCTTTTGAATACAGCGAAGTACATGCCGATATTCGTGGTCATATCGTCAGCGTGAAGAATCCGCTGACGGGTCGCATCCATGCTGACAGTATCGGAGAAGTCATCTTAGACGAGAACATCCGCCAACCAGCGAATTGCATTATAGAAATATCAACATGAAAACAAAAAGCAGCGTCGATTGACACTGCTTATTTGTTTAGAACTCTGCATTCTTTGGTGTTCGTGGGAACGGAATGACATCGCGGATGTTCTGCATTCCTGTCACAAAGAGAATCAGTCGCTCAAATCCAAGACCGAATCCTGCATGCGGACATGAACCGTACTTGCGCGTATCGAGATACCACCAAAGGTGAGTCATATCCATCTTACGACGGTCGATCTCTCCCATCAGTTTGTTATAGTCGGCTTCACGCACAGAACCACCAATGATTTCACCAATCTGTGGGAACAGCACATCTGTACCCTGCATCGTTGGTCCTGGAGCAATGGCTCCCTGATAACCAACGGAAGCTCCGTCGGCAGAATCGGCAGACACAGGCACGTTCTGCTTCATATAGAATGACTTGAACTCGCGTGGGTAGTCAGTCATGATGACTGGCTTCTTGAAGTGTTCCTCCACGAGATAACGCTCATGCTCTGATGCAAGGTCATCTCCCCAGTTGCATGGGAACTCGAACTTACGACCATTCTTGATGGCTTCCTGCAGAATCTCGATTCCCTTGGTGTATGGCAGACGGACGAAAGTCTCCTTGAGCACACCTTCGAGGCGCTCAATGAGTCCGTTGTCAATCATCTTATTCAGGAAGGCAAGGTCGTCCTTGCAGTTATCGAGAGCCCACTTGACGCAGTATTTGATGAAGTCTTCCTCCAGATCCATCAACTCTTCCTGATCCAGGAATGCCACTTCGGGTTCTATCATCCAGAACTCAGCCAAGTGACGTGGTGTGTTGCTGTTCTCTGCACGGAACGTAGGGCCGAAGGTATAGATAGCTCCAAGAGCCGTAGCTCCGAGTTCACCTTCGAGCTGTCCGCTCACGGTGAGAGATGTCTGCTGTCCAAAGAAGTCATCATCGTAGATAATCTTTCCCTGCTCGTCTTTCTTCAAGTCGTAGAGGTTCTTGGTTGTCACCTGGAACATGTTGCCTGCACCCTCGCAGTCGCTCGCTGTGATGAGCGGTGTATGGAAATAGAAGTATCCATGCTCATGGAAATAGGTATGAATGGCCATCGCCATGTTGTGACGGATACGCATCACAGCTCCGAAAGTATTGGTACGCAGACGCATGTGAGCATGCTGACGCATATACTCGAAACTCTGTCCCTTCTTCTGCATTGGGTAGTCGGCAGGACATTCGCCAAGCACTTGGATGTCAGTTGCCTGAATCTCTACAGCCTGACCTGAGCCGATGCTCTGCACCATCTGGCCTTCCACACTGAGACAAGCTCCTGTGGTGATGAGTTTCATCATTTCAGGGTCGAACTTCTCAACATCAGCTACCACCTGCACATTGTTGATGGTAGAACCGTCGTTGAGGGCAATAAAGTTTACGGCCTTACTGCCACGTTTGGTTCTTACCCACCCTTTTACACAGACCTGTGAACCATAGTCTTCACGTTTCAGCAGGTCTACTATCTTAGTTCGTTTCATTATCTCTTTTACATTTGACATTTTACATTTCACATCACACCTTAGTCCTGTGTGTTCATGTGGAGCATTGCAACCTCCTGCTCCGTGAGGAAACGCCAGTCACCACGTTTGAGTCCCTTCTTCGTCAAACCGGCAAAGACAACGCGGTCGAGCTTGATAACTCTGTATCCGAGCGCCTCAAAGATACGACGCACGATGCGGTTCTTTCCTGAGTGAATCTCAATACCGACCTGCTTGCGGTCTGTATCGCTTGCATAGCTGATTGCATCTGCACGGATTGGACCATCTTCGAGTTCAATACCCTCAGCAATCTTCTGAAGGTCAGCTGCAGCACAGTTCTTGTCGAGATATACATGATAGATCTTCTTCTTGAAGAACTTAGGATGTGTCAGCTTCGAAGCCAGTTCACCATCGTTGGTGAAGAGGAGCACACCTGTGGTGTTGCGGTCGAGTCGTCCAACAGGATAGATGCGCTCGCGGCAGCAGTTCTTCACGAGATCCATCACGGTCTTGCGAGCCTGTGGGTCGTCAGCTGTTGTCACATAGTCCTTTGGTTTGTTAAGCAACACATATACCTTCTTCTCGAGACTTACCAACTGGTCGTGGAAGTGTACCTGATCAGTACGCTGTACTTTCGTACCCAACTCAGTAACAACCTCACCGTTTACCTTGATGACTCCTGCCTGGATGAACTCATCGGCTTCACGACGTGAGCACACACCTGCGTTAGCAAGGAACTTGTTCAAACGGATTGGAGCATTTGGATCCTCAAGATACTCCTTATATTCTATCTGCTTCTTCAAGCTGTATTTTGCATTCGGATTGTAATCGGCAGAACGCTGACGGAACAAACCCTGTCCGCCCTGACCACCTTGGCGCTTATTGAAACCACCCTGGCGATTGTTGTTGTAACCACCCTGACGATTGTTGCTGTTGTAACCACCCTGACGGTTATTGCTGTTGTAACCACCCTGACGATTGTTGCTGTTGTAACCGCCTTGGCGATTGTTGCCGTAACCACCCTGAGCACTGCCCTGACGGTTAAAGCCACCTTGACGATTGTAGCCTCCCTGTGCACCACCCTGGCGGCTGAAACCACCCTGACGATTACTGCTATAGCTACTTTGATGTTCACCATTCGAAGCATGCGAATCAAATCCCTGTGGACGGAATGCATGCTCACCTGAATTACCATTTGCACTGTAAGCTCGCTCTACTCGCGTAAAACGAGGACGCTGAGGACGTTTTTCATTGGCATCGTTGTGCCATTTCTCATTTTCCATAATCGTTACAATTGTTTTTGTTAATTAATTTCTTTATTCACATAAATACTGTGTTTGTTTATTGTCTGATGAGTGTTATGACTCATGTGTTTACATACCGAAATATGTGTTTGGCGTAATCTGCCGCAGTTCTGCCTTCACTTGCTCGCTCACCTCTAATCCATCGATAAAGTCAGCGATGCTCTGCTGGGTGATGGCATTATTCGTACGCGTCAGGGCCTTCAATGCCTCGTAAGGATGTGGATAGCCCTCACGACGCAGAATGGTCTGGATGCCTTCTGCACAGACTGCCCAACAATTATCGAGGTCGCGCTGGATAGCAGCCTCATTAATCAGCAGCTTGCGCAATCCCTTGAGTGAACTCTGGATGGCAATCACCATGTGTCCCATCGGCACTCCCACGTTACGCAGCACGGTCGAGTCGGTCAAGTCACGTTGCAGACGCGATACAGGCAGTTTGTTTGCCAAGTGTGCGAGGATGGCATTAGCGATTCCGAGGTTACCCTCTGAGTTCTCGAAGTCGATTGGGTTCACTTTATGTGGCATCGCACTCGAACCAACCTCACCTGCCTTGATTTTCTGCTTGAAGTATTCCATTGAGACATACATCCAGAAGTCACGGTCGAGGTCCATCATGATGGTGTTGATACGAGCCATCGCATTGAACACAGCTCCCAGATTGTCGTAATTACTGATTTGGGTTGTCCACTGTTCACGCTCCAATCCAAGCTTCTCGCTCACGAACCGGTTGCCGAATGCTTTCCAGTCAATCTGAGGATAAGCCACATGATGTGCATTATAGTTACCTGTAGCGCCACCGAACTTTGCGGAAATCTTACAAGCCTTCAGCATGTTCAGCTGCTCGGTGAGTCGATAGACATACACCATCACCTCCTTACCCAGACGTGTTGGCGAAGCTGGCTGACCATGTGTCTTTGCCAACATCGGAATGTCTTTCCATGCGTCGGCATATTCCTGCAGTTGAGCCACCAGCTCGTCCATCATCGGATAATAGACCTCATCGAGGGCTTCCTTGATAGAGAGCGGCACACTCGTGTTGTTGATGTCCTGACTGGTCAGGCCGAAGTGGATGAATTCCTTATAGGGTTCCAGTCCACCCATCTCGTCGAACTTCTCCTTGATGAAGTATTCGACGGCCTTCACATCATGATTGGTTACCTTTTCTATATCTTTAATTCGCTGGGCATCAGCTTCAGTAAAGTCCTGATAGATGGCACGCAAAGCCGATTCCACGCTCTTCACGTCGAACACCTTGAGGAAATCTGTCAATGCGATGAAATATTCAATCTCCACTCTCACGCGGTACTTAATCAGCGCATACTCTGAGAAATAAGGAGCCAGACAATCGGTCTTTCCCCTATAGCGTCCATCGATTGGAGATACTGCAGTTAATTCGGATAGTATCATTTGTTTTCTTTTTTAAGTTCGCTTGGAATGCGAAATGCCGTATACAATTCTATTACTACAAATATGAAGAAAGGCAGCAACCACGCTGACGCAGTGGCGTGCACTTTGTAATCGCTGATTTCAATGCCGTTGAGGTGTTCGTAGAAGAACATCAGCAAAGCGGCTATGATTAGTACGACAACACCTATGATGCGTTGTATGTAAAGTCGGCGGAGTGTTATTGTTGATTGAGGATGTTTTTCAAGTAATCTGCCTATGGCAAAAAGTAAAGTACCTACTGCAAAAACATAATTCATGAATTCCCATCCAGTTATCCAAAAAGCGGCACCAATTAAAACTAAAACTTCACCAATATTCGTTATATACCCTAATACGTTGTCTTTACTCATTTATTTTTAATCATCAATCACGAAGATATCTTCATCTTCTGTCTTCATGTAATATTTTTCATGCGCCACACGCTTCACAGCTTCGGGATTGTTATGTATTCTCTCAAGTTCTAACTTATCGTTTTTGTATATATTCCTTTGTTCGTTAATCTGACTCTTCAAGTCGGCTATCTCCTGCTTCTGTCCGAAACGCTTCACCAAGCTATGGTCGCCCACCAAACCGATAAGCACAGCGAAAACGATGATCGAAATCACGTACTTATATTTGATCAGGAATTGCTTAAATGTTCGTTTCATTGATGCAGGCAGAATAGTCGATTACAAATTCACTGCAAAGTTAGGGATTTTTTTTCTTTTCACCAAATAATTATAGATGAAGTTGCATTTCTTTCCCAAGAATTGCCAATGCAGGATTCTTTTCTTTCATTTTGACGTAAAATTGTGCAGGCGAAAGCACAGCTTCAGGATTGAACTCCACTACTTTCACCACGACTTTGACTGATGGCACTTTCAGTGCGTTCTGCACATATTTCGCCAAATCCGGCAGGTATTGCCGCATCTGTGCCTCGATGGCAGGATTGTCGACTTTGAGTTCGAACGTGTCGGCATTCAGCAATCGAGGGGTAGCACGGAACAACTGGGCACGCACACCTCCCTGGGGCAAGGTCTGCGAATAGAGTTTGACGGCTCGCGTCAGGTTCTCCAAATCGAACTTTGCGTCTGGCGGCAATACGACAGCTGCTGCCGATTCTTGTGCGGGCTGAGCGCTCACAGGCGCTTTCGGCTTGGACGCTAGTGTTGGAGTTGTAGCAACAGCAGGTTGAGCAGCAGCTACTGACTTCTTCACTGCGGCTCTGTTGAATAAGGGTTTTAATGTCTTGGCAGGGCGACGCCCCGCCGAAGCACCATCATCTTGGGTTGCCTGGGCAATCTCTATCAACGTGATTTCAACCAACAGACGTTTGTTCTGGCTCAGCTTGTAGTTGATGTCACAATCCGTACACTTCCTGATGGCACGATAGAGGAATTGCGGCTTACATTTCTTTGCCTGTTCTATGTAACGCTGGCGCACATCATCGTTCGTATCGAGCAACTTCGTTGTTCCTTCGTCACGACACATCAGCAGGTTCCTCAAGTGAGCGTTCAGACCATTGATGAAGTGGTTGCCCTCGAAGCCCTTGTTGATGATTTCGTTGAACGTGGTCATCACCTCTGGTATCTGTCCGCCAAGGAAGTAATCAACCAGTTTGAAATAGTAGTCGTAATCCAGCACATTCAGGTTGGCAATCGTCTGCTTGTAGGTGATATTCCCATCGCAATAAGCCGTCACTTGGTCGAAGATTGAAAGTGCGTCACGCATACCGCCATCAGCCTTTTCTGCAATCACAGCCAAAGCCTCAGGCTCAGCTTTTACGCCCTCCTGCTCAGCCACCCGCTGCAGATGCGCCACCGTATCCTTGACGGTCATGCGGTTGAAGTCGTATATCTGACAGCGACTCAGGATGGTAGGCAACAGCTTGTGCTTCTCAGTCGTAGCCAGGATGAATATCACATAGTGAGGCGGCTCCTCCAACGTCTTCAGAAACGCATTGAAAGCCTGGTTCGACAGCATGTGCACCTCGTCGATGATAAACACCTTATATTTACCTACCTGCGGAGGGATGCGTGTCTGCTCAATCAAGTTCTTGATTTCCTCCACACCATTGTTCGAAGCTGCATCCAACTCATAGATGTTCAGCGAGCGCTGCTCGTTGAATGCCCTACACGACTCACACACACCACAAGCCTCACCATCGGCAGTAGGCGACATACAGTTGATGATCTTCGCAAAGATACGGGCACAAGTGGTCTTACCCACTCCACGAGGCCCACAGAACAGATAAGCATGCGCAAGATGTCCCGTCTGGATCGACTTCTTCAGCGTAGTCGTCAGAGCACCCTGACCCACCACCGTGTCGAACGTCATCGGACGATACTTGCGTGCTGATACCATATAACCTTCCATCGTTTTTTCCTTCATTTTAATTTCAACTGCAAAGGTAGCAAAAGCCGAGCGAAGTACAAAATAAATACGTATTTATTTTTATTTCCGAGGCGATATTTTACCTTCAACGAAGTTAAAGTAGTAAAATTATTTGAGTTATGAGTTATGAGAAAAATAAAAATCATTGTGCTATTTTTATGTAAAAATATTTGCTTTTCCACAAAAAAAATCGTATCTTTGCACTCAGAAAGACTTTAGACCCTAGACGCTAGACTTTAGTCTTAAGCTCTCCCCTGTCAAGGGGAGCGGGGAGAGGATCTTCTGGTCTTGTTACATGCCGTATCTCTCCCTTTTCTCCCCTGTTGTTTTACCTGTTTGATAGGGGTCTTTTCCCTTTTTGCTCCTTAGTACTAAGCCCCAACGGGGGCGAAATAACCAAGGATAGGGTGTCAACCCTATCATTTCTATCCATGATACCCACCTTAGCGCCAAAGGTGCGACATAATATAATAGTCCCTTTAGCGAGAACAAAAAAGAGGAACCCCCTCTATCTCCCCCAAAGAAGGAGGAAAAGAATCAAAGAACCGTCTTTTAATTCTCGATAAAAACTAACGTCTAGAGTCTAAGGTCTAAAGTCTAACTATCAACTTTGGACATTGGACATTTTGATTTTTCACTAATCAAAACAGGAGAGCCATTGACTCTCCTGTCATTTTGTTCACGTCTCTTTCCTCTCCACATAGAGGGGGGAGTTAGAGGGGATCTTCCATTTTAATGCTCCTGAATATACTTATAGATTTCCAGTACGTCCTGTGTATCTACCACACCATCTCCATTTACATCTTGACGTATTGATGGCTGTGCCTCAATTATTTCTATGTTATAGAACTTATTCCATCCTGTAGTTGCATAGTAAGTGTTTTCCGAACCCTCTGGTATATATAGCGTTGCGTTCTTGTAGACATCATCAGCAAATGTATTTTCGGCTATAACAGGTGGACGCTTAGAAAAACATGTTACCTTAGATATATTTTGACAATCAAAAGCTCCTTTCCCTATCTCCTTTACGTTACTTGGTATCTCTATACTGGTTAAGCCTGAGCAATCATAGAAAGCATATCGTCCAATAGATGTCACACTATTGGGAATTGTGATTGAAGTCAATCCAATACAGTCCCCGAAAGCCCAATCTCCAATTGATGTCACACTGTTTGGTATTTCAATAGATGTCAATCCAGAGCATTCAGAGAAAGCAGAAGATTCAATTGATGTCACACTGTTTGGAATAACAACCTCTGTTGCCCAAGATCTACACTTAATAACCGTAGTACCATTAATTAGTAATCCATCTTCTGTCTCTTTATCACACAGAGTTGCTCCCCAATTATTATTACTTGTTAATTCAGAATTATTTACAAAAAAATCCTTTGAAAAATAGCATCTTTCAAAAGCATTATCACCAATTGATGTCACACTATTAGGAATGGTGATCGATGTCAATCCCTTGCATCCAGAGAAAGCCCAATCTCCAATTGATGTCACACTATTAGGAATGGTGATCGATGTCACTCCCTTGCATCCAGAGAAAGACCAATCTCCAATTGATGTCACACTGTTTGGAATAACAACATCTGTTGCCCAAGATCTACACTTAATAACTGTAGTACCATTAATTAGTAATCCATCTTCTGTCTCCTTATCACCCAGAGTTGCTCCCCAATTATTATTACTTGTTAATTCAGAATTATTTACAAAAGATCCCTTAAAAAAATAGCACTGCATGAAAGCATCTCCACCAATTGATGTCACACTGCTGGGAATCGTGATAGATGTCAATCCAGAGCATCCAGAGAAAGCAGAGTTTCCAATTGATGTCACACTGTTTGGAATTGTGATTGAGGGCAAGCCAGAGCAACTAGCGAAAGCAGCATATCCAATTGACGTCACACTATTTGGAATGGTGATTTCTGTCAATCCAGAGCATCCATAGAAAGCATAATCTCCAATTGATGTCACACCCGATTCTATGATAACTTTGGTAATTGAAGACCTATAGCTTTTATAACACCATGGAGTGGCTCCTTCATAAAAATTACTCATTTCTCCAATCCCGGAAATAGTAAGAGTTTGTATGGCTTCTACGTAAGTCCAAGTTTGGTTTTCTCCACATGTTCCACTATCATCTGCCCAAGAACAGATAGAAGCAATAGAAAGGATAAGGGTTAATGCAAGTTTCTTCATAATGTTTATTGTTTTAATTGTTAATGAATAGGCACAATAAAAAACGTGGACAAATTACTTCGTCTACGTTGTTCAAGGTATCGGCAAACACCTAATGTACTTAAACGAGTAATGCCCACGCCAAACGGCGTGAACTATCTACTTCAGTCCTCGTACATTGTTCTCTAATTTGCCGATTTTGGAACAACAAGAATCAAAGTGGATGTTCATCCTATATGTCCTTGATGCTATTGCATCGTATCTATCTTAGCCCATAGGCGATAATAATTTAAAATTTACAATGTATAATTTATAATAATTTGTTTAGTTTAGCTATGCTCAGCAGTATTGAGATTATTGCTTTTCTGCAATGTATTGCTTGATTTCATCTATGAGTTGGCGAGTGGGCTCTATTTTGTCCTCAACATCCATTTGGTCAACATCAATAGAACAATTATAATCACCGTCTTCACGCAAACGTTGCAATTGTGAATACAACTTCCCCTCAGCTACGGTGAAAATGCCTTCTTTTACATAAAAAAGGCTAAACTTATTAACGGCTCCCCTATGGGTGCCTACTTCGTGATGGTCGCAGATTAATAGTGCACTAACTGCATGGAACAAGGAATAGTATAAGCGGTTTGCAACCATTCCCCATAATCCATTCTGTCTTTGGACTTCCATTTCAACCAAAGTCTTTGTAACTCTTTCTAATTCGAGTGTCACAAGAACCTTTCTATCTTCTTCTTTAAGACTCATATAGTATTTGTTTGTCCTCTTCTACATTATAAAAAAACATGGTATGCGGACCATTAAACCACATATCCTTGGTAAATGTACGAGCGCTGATGTCTGCGTTTATACCCCACCCCATCTCATTGAATGGCCATGCATATTTGTCCCAATCATCATGTTCCTTCTGAGGTTTATCAAGCAGTACAAGCAAATCCCAGTCGGAGTCCTCATGATAATCACCACGAGCACGTGATCCATAAAGATAGAGGGTACTACCCTTTGGAAGTACCTGTCGAGCTACCTTCTTTATATTCTCTATGACTTGCTGACGTTCCATTTACTTGTATTCAATTCTTTTTCACCTGCAAATATACAACAATATTAAATACCTTCCAAATTTTGGAGCAGCGAATGCAGAGAAAAGTTCATTTTCTTTGCTGAGTCGCGTCAAAATTCAGCTAAAGCTAAATATTTTGAAAAGAAAGTTTAAAGTTTATGGTTGAAAGTTGATAGTCAGTTGACAAAGTTGTGAGTTGAAACACAGTTAGGAGTTAGGAGTTAGAAGTTAGGAGTTGAGATGTATTGGAGATGTATTGGAGTTAACCATGAGTTAACCATGAGTAATCATAGGGTTGACATAGAGTTGACATAGAGTTGGTATAGAGTTGGTATAGCGTTGAGTTTCCTTGGTCTTTCAGAATTTCACATAGAAAAGATAAGTGAAACTCCTGTGTTTTTCGTTGGTGCAAAGTTACGAAAAATAATGTTATCTTCCAAATATTTTTTCGATATTTTTGGGCTTACCAGTAGATAGCTGTATTTAGAGTTCGTTAATTATAACAAAAACAATGTCAACGTATTGTTATAGGTTTGTTTTCATATCCTAAAAATTTTTGTCGATGCTCAGAAGGTATATTTTATCTTTCCACTTGCAAATGTACAACAATAATAAATATCATCCAAGAAAATAAAAGGGAAAAACAAAGAAAGATGAAAAAATGTTTTGTAGATTCGCAGAAACATTGTATATTTGCTGTCGAAAACAAATCGTTATTGGCTTATGACTACATTTGCATTGAATAATCTTTGGACTTATCTGCAGGGGCTTTCTCTCTCACAGAGCGATCGTGAGTGGCTGGCAGGCAAACTAATAATGCCCAAAGAAACCACTCCAGATATTACTGCGGAAGAACGCAAAGCTCGTTTCCTCCGTTTGGCTGGTAGTTGGTCTGATGCCGAGGGCGAAGAGTATTATCAAATGATGAAGCATCGTAACGATGACCGTCCAGCTAACCGAGACATAAACTTTGACGAATAGTTCGATATGAAAGGATTTATTCTTGACACCGATACATGGATTGAATACTTCCGTCATCGTGGTGGAGTGGAAACACATATTGCAGCAACACCTGCCAATCAAATTTTTGCCTCTGAGGTTAGTATAGCAGAACTTACATACGGAACCCTCCACAGCAAGGCTGTAGAACGGCATTTGCAAGAGCCCAAGGAAATAGAAGAGACTTTCACTATACTTCCTCTAGGTGATTGGACTCGTGATTATGCAGAGATCCGCCAAAGTCTTGCCAGCCAAGGTTTGATTGTAGGAGACTTTGACATTATGATTGCTGTCACAGCACGTCATCATGGTCTGACGGTTGTTACACAAAATACCAAGCATTTTGAAAAGATATCTGGTATTCAATGCGTAGATTGGATATAGTCTATTCTCCTTAAAACTTTTTCTTTCGTCACCCATTCTTATATCTGTATAGATGGTGCACACAAACTATGATTCAGGAATATCAAATAAGGATTCTGCCCGAACAGGCAGCTAACGAACAGAGCATCAAGCAGTTTCTTGTTGCGGACAAGGGGCTTGCGGCTCAGCACATCAACCATATTCGCATCCTCAAACGGAGCATAGATGCCAGACAGCGCACCATATATGTCAACCTCACGCTGAGGGTGTACATCGACGAGGAGCCGACGGACGAGCTGTTCACTCCCATCGACTATCAGGACGTGAGCAATCGACGTGCTGCCATCGTGGTGGGTGCAGGTCCAGGAGGACTGTTCGCCGCACTTCGACTGATTGAGCTGGGCATTCGTCCTATCGTGCTGGAACGAGGCAAGGACGTTCATGAACGCAGAAAAGACATCGCCAAGATTTCACGCGAACATCAGGTGAATCCAGAATCGAACTTCTCCTTTGGTGAAGGGGGTGCAGGAGCTTTCTCGGACGGAAAGCTCTACACGCGCAGCAAGAAGCGTGGGAATGTTGACCGCATCCTGCAGATATTCTGTCAGCATGGGGCTTCGACCAATATTCTGGCTGATGCCCATCCGCATATCGGAACGGATAAGTTGCCAAAGGTCATCGAGAACATGCGTTCGACCATCATCCGCTGTGGTGGCGAGGTACATTTCCAATGTAAGGTGACCGACCTCCTTATTAATAATAATAAGGTATGTGGGGTCAATGCTATCGACAACCACGAAGGGGCGGAAAAGCAACTGCAGTTTAATGGTCCTGTGATACTCGCTACAGGGCATTCAGCCCGAGATGTCTATCGATGGCTCTATCAGAACAACGTGGAGATTGAAGCAAAGAACCTCGCAGTAGGAGTCAGGCTTGAACACCCCGCACATCTCATCGACCAGATTCAATACCACAATCGCGAAGGCAAAGGGGCCTATCTGCCAACAGCTGAATATGCGTTTGTGACCCAGGTTGAGGGACGAGGTGTCTATTCGTTCTGCATGTGTCCTGGAGGCACAGTAGTTCCTGCAGCCAGCGGTCCTGAGCAGATTGTAGTGAACGGCATGTCGCCAAGCCTGCGAAACAGCCCTTGGAGCAATAGCGGAATGGTGGTAGAACTGCATCTGGAGGACATCGCAGCAGATGAATCTCCATTGGCAATGATGGAGTTTCAAGAGCAGTTGGAAAAGCAATGCTGGATACAAGGAAACCGTCGCCAGACTGCACCTGCACAACGAATGGCAGACTTTGTGAACAATCGACTGTCTGGCTCACTACCCAAGTCGTCGTATCAACCAGGCCTCATCACTTCCCCACTCCACTTCTGGATGCCAAAGTTCATCTCTGGCCGTCTCCAACAAGGATTCCGACAGTTTGGCAAACAGAGTCATGGGTTCCTCACCAACGAAGCTGTCATCATTGGCGTAGAGACACGCACATCCTCGCCTGTTCGTATCGTCCGCAATCCTGAAACGCTGCAACATATTCGCATCGAAGGGCTCTTCCCTTGTGGCGAAGGAGCTGGTTATGCAGGAGGAATTGTATCGGCAGGTATCGACGGAGAACGATGTGCAGAGAATTTAGCAAAAATATTTGCTGATAATGCATGATTCATAATGCATAATTCATAATTATTTGGATAAAATTCTACCGCTCAACAATAAAAATACATTCTTATTGTATTCACTTAACCGATTTTTTGCTATCTTTGCAGAAATATAGAAATAACCAAATAAAGAATAAGACAATAAGGAAGTAAAAGAAGTTAACGAAGTTACCGCTGCGCTCCGAAGTTACCGCTTGAGCTACGCTCTTCGCTCCGACGGAACCAAAGGGTGTTAACAACAGCAAAGAATCGTCGAACGTAGTGATAACTCCGAACTCCGAGGCCAAGAGCCGATAACTTCTCTAACTCCGAGTGAAACGATAACTTCTTAAAGAATAAATAGTAAATAAGATTATGGCAAAAACTACTGACGAAAAACTAAAAGCCTTGCAAGCCGCATTGGCCAAAATAGAGAAAAGCTACGGGCATGGTTCCATCATGCGCCTGGGTGAAGAAAACATAGAAAAAATCGACTGCATACCTACTGGTTCCATCAGCCTGAACGCAGCCTTAGGCGTTGGAGGCTATCCAAAAGGACGTATCATAGAGATTTTTGGTCCGGAATCGTCTGGTAAGACCACTTTGGCACTCCACGCTATCGCAGAATGCCAGAAGCAAGACGGTGTGGCTGCCTTTATAGATGCAGAACATGCATTCGACCGCTTCTACGCTTCCAAACTGGGAGTGAACACCAGCGACCTCCTCGTCTCTCAGCCTGACAACGGAGAACAGGCACTTGAGATTGCCGACCAACTCATCAGCTCGGCTGCTGTTGACATTATCGTCATAGACTCTGTGGCAGCCCTCACTCCAAAAGCAGAAATCGAAGGCGACATGGGCGACAACAAGGTGGGCCTGCAGGCTCGACTCATGAGCCAGGCATTGCGCAAGCTGACTGCAACCATCAGCAAAACAAAGACCACCTGTATCTTTATCAACCAGTTACGTGAAAAGATCGGTGTCATGTTCGGAAATCCTGAAACCACTACTGGTGGTAATGCTTTGAAATTCTACTCTTCGGTACGTATTGATATCCGCAAGAAGGAAAACATCAAGAACGGTGACCAAGTACTCGGCAATACTGTAAAGGTGAAGATTGTGAAAAACAAAGTTGCCCCACCTTTCCGTAAGTGCGAATTCGACATCATGTTCGGAACAGGTATCTCACGTAGCGGTGAATTGGTTGATCTCGGCACATCGCTCGAAATCCTCAAGAAGAGCGGTAGCTGGTTCAGCTATGGTGACAGCAAACTGGCACAGGGACGCGAAGCAGCCAAACAGGTGTTTGAGGACAATCCTGAATTGGCAGAGGAAATAGAAGCAAAAATCATGGAAAAGCTCGCAAGCGCAGATGCTCCAGTATTCGACTAAGACACAAAAGCACAAACCCACTTACCACTCCCCCGAAGGGAAAATGGAAAGTGGGTTTGCTAAAATCCTTAGCTAAAGTCTAATGTCTAATGTCTAAAGTCTAATTATCCCTCAGGCCATCAAAGCAGCAGCTCCAAGAACTGCTGCATTCTTGTCCATCAGCTCAGACAACAGGAACTTGCAACGATTGCGATAGATAGGCATCACTTGGGCGTTGTATGTCTTGATGATATGCGGCATGATGAACTCGTGAGAACGCATAGGGCCGCCAAAGAAGATGTAAGCTTCTGGGCTGCAGAATGTAGTGATGTCGGCACATGCGGCTCCTAAGAGTTCACCCGTTCTGCGGAAAGTCTCGATAGCAACAGCATCGCCCTGCTTGGCTGCCTTATAGATTTCGAGAGCAGACAACTCGTTGACACCACTCAACAGGGTTGGACATCCCGCTTCCATCTGTTCCTGAGCTGTACGCACAATGCCTCGTGCACTACAATAGGTCTCAAGGCATCCTCGGCGTCCACATCCACAGAGACGTGCATCAGCACTACGATCGATAATCAAGTGGCCCAACTCACCTGCGAAACCATCGCTACCATACACCAACTTACCATCAATCACGATACCGCTTCCAACTCCTGTACCCAGTGTGATAACAATAAAGTGGCGCATTCCTCGTGCCGCTCCGTATATCATCTCACCCATTGCTGCTGCATTAGCATCATTCGTCATCACGACATTGAGATGAAGACGTTCAGACAACAGCTTGGCAAGCGGAACTTCTCCCTTCCAAGGAAGGTTGGGAGCTTCAGCGATAGAACCCGTATAATAGTTTGCATTAGGCGCACCAATTCCCATGCCGCCAATCAATTCCTTCCCCCCCACTCGCTCGATGAGCGGCTCTACACTTTGAGCACAGGCCTCAACGAAGTCCTCGATACGAGGAAAGCTTTGAGTCTTGATGGAATCCTCACATATAATGTTACCTTCAGAGTCTACGATTCCAAAAACGGTGTTTGTTCCGCCAAGGTCAACACCAATTAGATACTTTTGCTTCATATTTTTCCAAATCTTTTTGCAAATTTAAAAAGTTTTGCGTTACTTTGCAAAAGAATTACGAATAAAATGTACATGAAATCAATAATTATGTCGTTTTTTGCCTGTTGTTGCTTTGCAATGGCATCAGCACAGCAACCAATCAATATCGATCTATGGCCAAATGGTTTGCCTAACAGCAATGGGATTGACAAGACTCCATTCGATGACGCTCGCCAGAATTTCAAACCAACGATTCGTGTGTTTCTTCCTGAGAAATCGAAAGCTAACGGAATGGCTGTCGTGTGTTGTCCAGGTGGTGGATACACCCATCTTGCAATGGATCATGAGGGATATGACTGGGCACCTTTCTATAACGAACTGGGAATCGCTTTGATAGTATTGAAATACCGCATGCCTCATCAGGTGAAGGAAGTCCCTATCTCTGATGCGAAGGAAGCATTAAGGGTGGTACGTGAACATGCTGCAGAATGGAATATCGACCCTAAGAAGGTTGGCATCATGGGATCATCGGCTGGCGGACATCTGGCTTCGACAATAGCAACCCATTCCGATGCTGCTACAGTACCAAACTTTCAGGTTCTGTTCTATCCAGTCATCTCTATGCAACCAGGCGTGACCCACCAAGGGTCGCACGACGGACTTTTAGGTCGTGATGCGACAGCAGAGATGAATATGCAGTATAGCAATGCCCAGCAGGTGACAGCTCAGACTCCTCCTGCCATCATGCTCCTTTCGGATGATGACAAGGCGGTCATCCCTCAGAACAGCGCAGAGTATTATCTGGCATTGAAGAAGGCTGGTGTGAAAGCTGCCATACACGTCTATCCAACAGGAGGACACGGTTGGGGCTATCGCTCCAACTTCAAGTATCACGACAGTATGATTAACGATTTAACAGATTGGCTTAAAAGTTTATGGTAATAGCAGTTATCGTAGCAATGCAGAAAGAAATGGCAAGTTTGTCTGCATTGCTTCACAACAGAAAAGAAGAGACCATCAATGGTTTCAAGTATATCACAGGAGAGTTAGGTACGAAGATGCTTATCCTGCATCAGTGTGGGATAGGAAAAGTCAACGCTGCAGTTGGAGCAAGCGAACTCATTCGCAATTTCCAACCAGACTATCTTATTAGTTCCGGCTGCGCTGGCGGATTGGAATCAAAGCTGAAAGTGATGGAAGTCATCGCAAGCACCTCAACCGTCTATCACGACATATTCGTGGGTGAAGCAGGTGAAGGGCTCGACATCGAGAAACCATATCCAAGCGACACCTATTTAATAAATAAGGTAAAAGAACTCATCAAAAGCTCAACTACGGTCATCCATCAAGGGCAGATATGTACTGGTGACCAATTCGTGACAGAACGCGCAAAGCTTGAATCCATCAAGCAACGATTCCCAGAGGCCTTGGCCGTTGACATGGAGTCGTGCGCCATTGCACATACATGCAAGATTTACGGCATACCATTTATTTCGTTCCGCATCATCAGCGACACAATCGACTCAGACCTGCATATTGAGGAATACAAGAATTTCTGGGCCGAAATGGCGGACCAGTCATTCTGTGTGGTAAAATCATATTTGGAGAGTCTCTGAAAAAGGCCGACAACCTATTTACTTTCAGAGTTATTAGGAATCTGGAAGATGAAACGGGCACCATTCTTGTAGGAGGTATCAAGCTTCACAACACCATTCAGCTTGGTAGCAATCATTCGGCAGATGCTCAGTCCAAGTCCGGTTCCCTGAGCGAATGCATCAAGTTTCGTAAATCGCTCGAAGATTTCTTCTGCCTTTTCCTCCGGAATTCCTTCGCCCGTATCTGTTACGGAATAGGTGATATAACCCGGGCGTTCCTTGACGGAACAATGGATATGGATTTCGCCCTGTTTCGTGTGCTTACAAGCATTAGTAATATAATTCACCAAAACCTGCTGTACACGATGCACGTCGGTTACGATTGAGAACTCGTCATCCACCTCTGTTGTGAAGTACATCCTCACCCCACCCGGCACTCGCAGTTCTGCTGTCTTCATGGCTGCCTCCACAGGAGCATTACATTTTGCAGTTGCAAGGTTAACACGATAGTTTCCGCTCTCCACATCTGACAGATTAAGAATATCATCGACAAGCATTGTCAGCATATTGGAGTTTGTCATAATATACTCACCATACTTGCTTTTTTCTTCCTCTGTGATAACTCCATCTGGCAAAGCGAGCAACTGCGAGAAACCCACAATTGCATTCAAAGGTGTACGGATTTCATGGCTCATGTTCTGCACGAACATTGTCTTCATGTCACTTACAGTCTGCAAGCTACGGTTGTGCGAAACCGCTGTATAGATGATCGATACAAGCAATCCCATAATCATCAAGAAGAACAATGTGAGCACCACCTGACTACTCTCAGAACGGTCTTTCTGAAGTTTCATCTGACGTTCCTTCGTCACATCCGACTTCTCGATTGCGTCATACACACTAGTCTCAAACACAGAGAATGCATCTTGTGCCTCCATTATCTTGTTTTGAAGGACCAATGTATTAGCAATCTTATCATACGCATCAAACAACTGTATCGGATAGCCGTTCTTTTGCGCTATATCGGCTTGATGACGGGCAGCATCAATAGCTTGATCTTTAAAGTCACGCTGCAGATAAATTGAAGCGAGAATCTTATAGTAATAGAGTTTAGCTAAAGGAGAACCTTGAGCATCAGCCTCCTGACGCAGCAACTCGGCATAATACAGACTTGAATCGTTGTTCAGGTTATTGACAGCCATAACGAACTGTTCGTATCCTGGATCACCCTCTTTCAAAAATTGAGACGGGCGCTTATTATTATTCTCCTGCGCAAATACAAACAACGGCAATGCTGTCAACAAAAGCAGCACAAAACAGTAAAAAGTATGTTTTCTACCCAACTTCATTTCTTACGCTCTTTTTATTCTCTCGTGATTAGTATCTGCAAAAATACTTCTTTTTATCAAATGAAACTAATAAATACGGAAAAAAATGAGTTTTTCTGCAAAAATATGTAAGAAATTACCGATAATTGGCATATTGGATAAAAAAAATGCGTAAATTTGCATTGACAATTAATTGTGCTATCATGAATCGGATATTGTTATTTGTTTCTCTATTTATTGTGGAATTTATGTTGACCACTGACCTATCGGGTCAAACAAATCCGTCAGAAGAAGATTCAATTCAGCAGGATTATATCAGACGACTTGAAAACATTCAAGGTGACAAAGCACGCATGGATTCACTCTACCACTGGTGTCGTCTCACACTTAATTCTGAGTGTGAGCTTATGCTTCTGAAAAAATTGCTTGCACTCGCGGAAACAAACAATAATGACAAATACAAGCTTCATTGCCTACGCAACATTATGCGATGCCAATATAATATCGGATATGAAACGGATACACTGATTGCTTCGTATGAAAAGATAGTAAACCTGAACCTAAAGAGCAAGGAATACCGGCATGTTTTAGCAGACGCAAAGAGTTATCTTGCTTACCAGTATATCTACGAAGGAAACTTTGTGAATGTGTACGATCTGGCCAACGAAATGTTTCGCGATTTCGCTTCTGAAGACCACTACGGGCTTATGAAAGCCAACGAAATCCTGGCACATTCGTACTCCGAAATATTCCAAGACTTCAAGGCCTTGGAATATGCAAAGAAAGCGTTTGAACTGAGCAAGGAAAACGAAAATGACTATTCGGAGGCACTCTACTTAGCCATGACCATTTGTCATTTCCTCAACAACGTGGGAAAGCCCGAGGAACTGCTCACCTACACCAACGAAATCGGAGCGATGGTACAGAAAGAAGAGTCGCGTAAGACAGAAAACGAACTCGATTATTATCGTACCATGCAGCATGCTTATGCAATCGGCTATTACCTCTATGAAGAAAACCTCGACAGCGCCCGCATCGAACTATACAGAACAAAGGAAATCGATGCTCCTCTCGACGAAATCGATACGAAGCTCCGCAACATGATGATGGCGCGATACTTCGTTGCTTGCAACCGTCCAGACACTGCATGGATCTGTATAGAAGGTTTAGATACCGTCGCCCCGCTAATCTATCAGGAAGAGCAGGCAAGAGTACTTGCTGCGATGGGTCGTTATGGCGAAGCTTATGAGTGGGAACGCTACATTGCCCACCGCATTTCATGGGCATTCGACGAAACGTTCTCAAATCAAATCATGGAAATGGAAACGCGCTACAAGCTCTTCAACATCCAAGCACAAAAAAACGAAATACTGCGTTATGCACTCATCGGAGGTGGTATAGCAGCACTCGTAATCATCATACTCGTCCTCATTCTTTACTTCCGACAAAAATCTGACGCAAAGAAAATCGCCCGAGCGAACAACACTCAGAAAATCTTCTTGCAGAACATGAGTCACGAATTACGCACACCGCTAAACGCCATCTGCGGATTCTCACAACTACTTACCGACATTGACTCTCGTGCCCTACTCTCCGATGAAGAAATCCAGCAATATGGCGAAATCGTGAGAGGTAATACCGACATGTTGTCCACACTCGTTAATGACATCCTTGATGTCAGCGACATGGAAAGTGGAAAGTACCACATATTCCTTGACCACTGTCACCCAAACGAAATCTGCAAAAAAGCCATACAGACAGTATCATATCGTTGCCCTGCAAACATCAATTTGTATTATACGACAGAAGTTGAGGATGATTTTGAAATCTATTCTGATGCACAACGCGTTCAACAAATCATCATCAACTATCTGACGAATGCCATGAAACATACAACAGAAGGAGAAATACATGTACATTGCTCTTTAAAAGAGAACCCTGACATGATTACTTTCTCTGTTACAGACACAGGAGTGGGAGTACCCGCTGAGAAAGCTGATTTAATATTTGAACGATTTGAAAAACTCAATATCTTCACGCAAGGTACAGGACTCGGATTGGCCATTTGTCGTCAGTTGGCCACATTGCTTCAAGGGAAAGTCTATCTCGACACCACTTATACAAATGGTGCGCGATTCGTCTTTGTTCATCCACTCAAATCAGCAGAAGATAAAGGTTCTCAAAAGCAATAATACCAGATTGCATTGCCTCCACACATCAGAAGAATTGCAATACAAGTAACAAGTTTGAACATCGTGCCAATCAGGACAGAAAGAAATGTGTAGGCAGAAACTTTCAATGACTGCTGTAATTTGTGTGATTCCATATACTCTCCTAAGAAAGCACCAAGGAATGGGCCAAGCAGCAAACCGATTGGTGTATAAAACAAGCCTACAAGCAAACCGATGTTTGCTCCCCACACAGCTTTTTTACACCCACCAGCCTTATTCGTAAGCCACCCTGGCACGACAAAATCAAGTATGGTGACAGCCAAAACCAATAAAAATACCATCACTGCAAGGATGATAATTATTGGATTGGGAGCCGCAATACAACACAAGACCAGACCAACGAAACTAAGTGGTGGTCCAGGAAGCCCTGGAACAAATGTTCCAAGCAACCCAACGCCATTCAGCAATGCCGCACACATGAATAATATGTCTGGTGTCGTCATCTAATAAGCTCTTTTAGTTATTTACCTGACTCATATAAGTCGATACCAACCTGTTCTTCTTAAAAGAATCGGGCGCTTGCATATAAATCTCGTCAATCTGAGGAGTTGTGGTAACGAAGCCATAATAGTCTCTCGCCTCATAACAAAGGCGTAAGAACCAAGTTACTCCTAACACATTATCGTAGTTGTCTTTCACAAAACGAGTTTCAAGACGATCCACTTCGTTTTGCAGCCTGAGTTCTTCCGCTCCCAGTTCCTGTATGATTTCCTGCTGGGTATATCCATCCAGATACATCTTACTCTCACGTTTTGGAAGGTCATCATACATAATCTTCAGTGAATCTCTCTGCGTCAGGAAAGCATAAAGACGTTCGTTCAACTCTGTTCCTTCGATCTTTACTATATTATCAGCAATACTGATGGTAACTTTTCCCGGTTCCAACACCATTGGGAAGTTGTCTGTTCCCATATACAAACGTACCATCATAACAGAATCAAGTGCTCCTGTCATATCAAATTTTCCATGAAGCACCTCACATGAGTCTATGGCTTTGAAGTCATAATCCTGAGAACCCACTTCAAACTGTTTGATATAGGCAACTGTTCCGTCTTGGAAGTACTGTGAAGTAGTACCTTCAATCACATACTTGTCGGCACACGACACATAGGACAGCACCACCAAAGAGGATACAACTACGATGTAAAATCTATTCTTCATCTATGTTTGTTTCGTTTTAATTATCTAAATACCACCAGAGCGTGTTACCATACGACCGTCTCAGCTTATTCTTGCGAATTAGTTCACTATCGTCGGACTCGAGGATGGCACAATAGTCTTTGTATTCAGTCAACATCAGCGTGTCAACAAAAGCATTGAGCGAATCCTGGCCTATCGCCTTTGCCTGTAATAACAATGCTTCGCGGTAGGCTTTCGGAAGATCTTGCACATCAGCTGGAGATGACAGATTGTAGTAATGCTTAATGGTCTGAGTGAACCCACGCAAATCTTTCTGTAACAGTTTCCCGCAGAGGAGATAGTCTGCCAGCAATGGATTATATCGGGTTGAGGGATTTTTCTTCAGCAGACTGATATAATGGTCGAAAGTCGTTACAGAAGTATTTGCCCACGCCCCTAACGACTTTTGAATATCCTTACAGGTAAAACGATGTAAACGGGTGACAGTATCTTCCATCATCATCAGCGACTGCTCGGCATAAGGTTGCGGATAATCAAACAGTTTCTCGCCCAACAACCCTTGTCGAGCCAAAGCATACATTCGCATCTCGTTCAATCGCGGGGAGGTATTCAACGACTTCTCTCCTACCCTGCTTGCTCCTTCAAAATCGTCTTCGAGCAACAAGCGTTCTGCCTTCAACTCATACATATAGACATCATCTGCTGATGCATTTGCACCACAGATTATCATCATCAAGAACAAAATCGCATAATTAGGCCACAAATATCGGGAAAGGTGATAATCACCCTCATTGATGCTTTCACCAGGAAGACGTCTTTTAATATATAACAATAGGATAAACAACACTATCAGCAACGGTAGTGCCCATATCCATTGTCCAAATGTAAAGTCTTCAATGACAGCACGATTCAGACTCGTGAGAAATGCCAAAACCAAGAACGATGGGAAAAAAGTGAGCGCATACCAACGTCCTACCAACTTCGATGCTTTCGCAACGTAGAATTGGATTACCACCAAAAACACTGTGATAATCAGCGCACCCCAAAACCGTGAATAGGAAGTTAGGCCACTGGAAAACACATACTGAGCCTCGGCTAGCACATCGTTCTGAATACAAAACAGGTAAATGAAACTGAACAATGCAAACAGAACGATAGTTGTCAACCGTATGATGTTGTTGATGGACTGTGGTAATGGATTATTATAATTCATTGTTTTTTCAGCACGACAGCAGTACGGGCAGGAACATAGAGTTTCAGCCAACCCTTATGCTGCTTTGTGTATAATGCATCAGGAATTGTGAAATGTTCTATTGTATCGTCCGTAAGGTTGTTTCCCCCATAGGCACTTGAGTCCGTATTAAGCACAACCTTGTAGGACCCTTCCTTTACCAAGAATCCATAATCGGCAAACGACTTGTCTGGACTGAAATTGAAGACAAACAACAGGTCGCCACGAGTGTAAGCAAGTACTTGGTCGCCATCGTTATGCCACACCTCTTGTACTTTCGTTTTCTGGAAACCCTTCACTCCACCGATAAGATGAATCATGGCATTGTCGAAATCGCCCAGATAGTGATAACAGAGTTCTTTGTTATCTACCAGATTCCACTGACGACGTGCATACTTATGGCTCCAACCATTTCCCTCACGAGGGAAGTCTATCCATTCAGGATGACCAAACTCGTTTCCCATGAAGTTCAGGTAGCCACCATTGATCGTGGAAGCCGTCAGCAATCGTATCATCTTATGTAAGGCTATTCCACGATTGGCCATGAAGTTCTCATCACCTTTCTTAAAGTGCCAATACATGTCTGCATCAATGAGTCGGAAAACGATGGTCTTGTCTCCAACAAGTGCCTGATCGTGACTTTCTGCATAGGAAATAGTCTTTTCGTCTGCTCGACGATTCGTTAATTCCCAGAACATTGAAGAAGGTTTCCAGTCTTCGTCCTTCAATTCTTTGATGGTCTTAATCCAATAGTCTGGGATATTCATCGCCATACGATAGTCAAAACCATATCCTCCATCTTCAAACGGAGCCGCCAAACCGGGCATACCACTTACTTCCTCTGCAATGGTTATTGCTCCTGGATGAACCTCATGAATCAATAGGTTGGCAAGTGTGAGATATGCTATCGCCTCATCATCTTCGTGTCCGTTATAATAATCTCCGTAACCTCCGAAGGCCTCGCCTAGTCCATGACTATAATAAAGCATACTGGTAACACCATCAAACCGGAATCCATCGAAATGAAACTCCTCCAACCAATACTTACAGTTGCTAAGCAGGTAGTGTATCACCTCATTCCTACCATAATCAAAACAAAGACTATCCCATGCTGGGTGCTCGCGTCTTCCCCCTTGCATGAAATACTGACAAGGATCGCCTGCAAAATTACCTAACCCTTCCATCTCGTTCTTCACAGCATGAGAATGTACAATATCCATAATGACAGTTATCCCCTTGCTATGTGCCTCATCGATGAGCTCCTTCAATTCATCAGGAGTACCAAAACGGCTGGATGGTGCAAAGAAGTTGCTGACATGATAACCAAAACTACCATAATACGGATGTTCTGCAATCGCCATAATCTGAATGCAGTTATATCCATCTGCTATGACACGTGGCAATACATTATCTTTGAACTCTGTATATGTTCCTACTTTCTCCGCATCTTGAGCCATACCAATGTGGCACTCATAGATAAGCAGCGGTGAAGTGTTTGGCTTAAATTTCTTTACCTTCCATTTGTACTCTTCTTCTGGGGCCCAAACCTGAGCTGAGAAAATCTTGGTAACATCATCTTGAACCACGCGGTTGGCCCATGCAGGAATACGTTCACCCTCACCTCCATTCCAATGAATACGGAGTTTGAACAAGTCTCCGTGTTTCATCGCACGACTAGGAAGGTTCAACTCCCATACTCCGTTTTTCTTTGCCTTCAACTGATACTGGGGTAGCTCCGTCCAGCTATTGAAATCACCAATCATGAAAATGGCAGTTGCATTCGGAGCCCATTCACGGAAAACCCAACCTTTGTCAGTCTTATGAAGTCCGAAATAAAGATAGCCCGAAGCAAAATCCGACAATGTCTGCTTACCTCCATTCGTGAGTTCATTCAATTTATATAACGCATGTTCATGACGCCCCTTAATAGCGTCTTCAAAAGGCTCTAGCCAAGCATCATTCTTAACAAGACCGATCTTTTCAACTTTGGGTGTAGTAGTTTTCTTAGGCATAGGCGATTCTTTATTTTTGATTATTTAATATCCTTGATCTTGAATATCACTTTCTTTAATTGGTCTGTATCTGCAATGGCTGGTGCATGTCCATCTTCAGGGAAGAAAATGACAAACATCCCAGGATAAATCGTTACATATTGCTGTGCCAACCCTTCATAGAAAGTGATGTCTTTTTCTTGATTATATGGATTTACAGGCAAGTCCACACGTGGAGTATAACCCATAATCTCTGCTCCACTGATTGGAACTTGAATATCAATCATCTTATCATGCGTTTCCAACTTTGCTTCCTCCTTTTTCTTCCCTTTCGTCACAACAAAGTTGGCGAACAAGTCATCTCCTTTAATGACTTCCTTTCCTTCTGGTTTCGATGCTAAGTCATTGTTATGGAAATAGTCTGCTACATACTGAAACAATGGGTTCAATACCACATATTTACCAATGTTCGTTAATGAATCAATTATCATAGTCTGTATGATTAGTTATTGTTTGTTACTTCAATTACACCTTTTTTATAATAACCTTTGCGCAGCACTGCCCCATTTCGGTCTTTCTCCACAAAGGCACCATCTCGTACATCATCAACGTATGAGCCTTCAAAGCGAATACCGTCTTTATCCTCCTCCACACACTTACCATTCTTCTTTCCATTACTGAAAATTCCTTTGAACTTATATCCGTCCTTCATGCGCAGCACACCTTCTCCATGCATTTCACCTGCCAGCCAATTGCCATCATACAAATCACCGTCTTTGTTCGTATACTTCCCACGACCTTGCTGATGATCCTCTGACCAATATCCCTCATAGACAGAGCCGTCTGACCACGTATAGGTTCCGAAACCTTCCATCATTCCATTTTTGAACGAGCCCATGTATCTGTTACCATCTACATAGGTGAATATCCCTTGACCTTGACGTTTGCCTGCTACATATTCTCCTTCATACTTATCTCCGTTCTTAAAGGTATAGATACCCTTTCCTTCCATCATATCGTTCTTCCATTGGCCTTTATACACATCGCCATTTGCATAGTTATACGAGCCATAGCCTTCACGGACATCATCTTTCATATCCCCATAATAGGTAGAACCATCAGCCCAATCAAACAAGCCTTTTCCGTTTTTCTTATCGCCAGCCCATGTGCCACGATAAAAAGCGCCGTTCGCCCATGTATAGACTCCCTCACCTTCACGCATATCCTGATGCCACTCACCAACGTACTTATCTCCGTTGTGATAGAACATCGTGCCTTGACCCTCCTGATAATCAGTATACCATAATCCTTCGTATTTATTGCCATTTGAGAACACGTAAACTCCATGCCCGTGCTGATGGTCATTCACCCATGATCCGACATACTTTTCTCCATCGGTAAAAGCATAAGTACCTTCCCCTTGACGCTTTCCTTTCAGGTATTCTCCTTCATAGGTGTCACCTGTCTGGAAGGTGGTCTTACCCCGTCCATTAGGTTTTCCGTTGGTCAACTGCCCTTCGTAAACTGAGCCATCCTTGAATGTGTATTGTCCCACGCTATTCTTTTGAGCATGAGACACAAAAGTAACACACATCAAAGCTCCGAATAATATGTATTTATATTGTTTCCTCATAATTCGTACTTCTGTTTATGTGCACAAAATTACGAATTATTATCGAAACTCACAAAACTTATTAAGATAATTTATGATTTTTCTTACGATAATAAGGATAATCCTATTGCAAAGCAATAACCCTTCTGGTCAAAAGGTCAGTGCTGGGCATAATTAATCAACTCACGATAAACAGGATTGCGACTCAGAAGTTGACGATTGCCGAGCACGAAAAGCTGAAGGCGGGCACGAGTGACAGCCACATTGAGTTTGCGATCCACATAGCATCCTCCTACATCTACAGTGTTGGACAACATGTCTAACTCGTAGGGCTGAGTGATGGTGGTACCATAGATGATCACATCACGCTGACTACCTTGATAGCGTTCTACAGTATCTATCATTATCTTATCAACATCACATATGTCTTGTGCACACAATGCTTGTCTCACAGCAACAATCTGACGTCGGAAAGGAACAATGATGCCCAACTTACTGCTGATATCAAATGGTATATTGTTCTCTGCCGCCAAATGAATAATCTGCCCAACAATCTCTGCTATAGCTTGAGCTTCTGCCAAGTTCATCTTGGGTTGCCGTTCTGCTAATGGGGGTAGCGGAATGTCGATAAACCCGAATCGAGTGGTAGCCACATAGGTCTCTGCCTCAGTATGGACAAGATAATGCAGAGGCTCCGTCTGATGTTTCAATCCCACAGGCATCAAGTGCTCATCATAAAACAATCTATTGACAAAGGCAGCAATGTCTGGGTGCATTCGCCCTTGATGATCCAAAGAAGCTGTCACACATCTATCTGGTATCTGCTTCGCAAGAAAGAATAAACGTTCAAACAAAGAATTGCTACAGTTCGTAAGTCCTATCGCATTGAGTTGAGAAGATGCGACCTTTGTCACCTCCTCGTCCTGCAACACAACCGCTGGCAACTGCTTGTGGTCACCAATCATAATGAACTTATCAATCGATGGCTTTCCGTCATGTTCGTTGCAGAGAAGTCCTAGCAGCTGAGGTTCGAGTATCTGTGAAGCCTCATCTAAGATGGCCACATCAAAACGACGCAATTTAAACAAGGCCTTATGGGATGACACAGAACTGACAGTTCCCACTAAAATTGGTATATTGAGCAACATAGAACGTACAGCATTGCGGCTGACATCATCTCCCACCATCGCTTCAAGCAGATGGGAACGATAAGCAGGATCACACGAAAGATCTCGTCCCAAACGGATATAGGGACGGTCAGCTAGCATCTCACAGATTTCATCAACAGCACGATTGGTATAAGCCATCAGCAGTAGCGACTGATGTTCAAGCATATATTCCTCCACCATCGCCTTCAAAGCCACAGAGGTCTTACCTGTACCTGGAGGACCTACAAGCAGAAAATAATCCTGCGCCTGCTTAACTCGCAACACAATATTTGCAATCTGCGGATTCATATATGTACCCTTGAGTCTAAGCGAGCCGTCCACCTCCGGCAGCCTGCGTCCCAACAACAAATCACGTCGTTGTGATGCCACCTTCAAAAAAGCATACAACCCTTTAAACTGCTGACGCATTGAAGCATCCATATAATCATGTTCAACGGCATAACGACTCGCAAGATTGAACCATCTTACATTGGTCTGCGGATGGTTCAGTTGAAGGGTCAGCGTATCATTATCAAAACCCTCCACACTGCATCGTAGTACCTGACGAGTCACCGCATTGTCGGCTGGTTTGTTGCGTTGGTAGAGGATGACAGGATCACCCACCCTGAAGTTCGGTGGAAGTTCCATCACAGAAGTATCTGTTGCTGGTTTCAAAAGCGTCACATGGGTGATAGGCTTACCTGTACACATCACTTCATCCTGCACAAGAGTGAGGTCAATCATGATATCGCCATTTTGCATCTTGGTTTCCAAGTCAGCATTCCATAAACTGGCCATTCCGCGTGTCGAATCTGGGCGGTTATCGCCTACCTTCGCCATATATTGCTCTCGTGCGATAAAGGTAAAGAAAGTATAGAAATAGTCAGCAGTGAGGGAGTCCATTTCTTGTATCGGTTTCAGAAACGCTTCGAGATCCGGCTTGTTATAATCTGTCCACAACTTATTGGTGACACCGTTCTGATTCAGGTCGTCTGCCGTCAGGTGTCCAAGATAATCTCGCACCTTGCCGTCTCTCACCCCACGTTCTTCCATCACGATGCTGTTACGGATTGACATCATCTGCCACACCATTTCGCGAGCAGTTCGCTGTTCCTGTAACATCGGGTATCTGGAGTAGAAAATATAGCCGCTGATGGCATTTTGCGCAACGCCCAAGTTATGATACAGAATTTCTTTATACAGAATCATCTGCATGATGTGTTCCCGTTTTGCTGCCTGACAAAAAGCGTCCCACTGTCCAGATTTCATCTCTATCAGATTCTTATAGTCGCACTGAAGGAAGTCAAATCGCCCCTGAATGCCCAACGCCTCGCAGAAAAAGGAAGGCTCCAACTGCACATTCCCTTCTGCTCCAGTGAAGTTAGGTGCGGCATACAACTGGTCAACAGTTCGTCGGATGTTCGCAAACTGCTTCTTACACTCGCCAAAAAAGTCTGCATCAATACCCTCACACGTAGTGATGTCTATCATACTTGCCTTAAACGCCTTACGCATCGAATCCAGATAGTTGGCTTGGGGGTCGTTGATACAGTCATCGAGGAACTGACCCGCAATATTACCCAGAATCATCGCCTTCGACATATCGTCATCCGACAGCTTATCAAGCAGATAGTTAAGTGGCGAGCTTCCATATTCCTTCATGCAACGGCATATAGAGGTGACATCCACAAGAAAGTCGGGGTCAATAATCAGCATCTCAGGTACCACAACCCCACGTTGTTCATCCATCGTACAAGTCACAGCATTGAACTGCATACCGTTCTCAAGTAACTCAGAAGCATCCAATGTTTGGCTGTTCTGATGGAAGTCAATCCTCCATAAGTCCTCACGAGGCATTTTTCCGCATACGGCATAGATGAATTCTTCGTCTTTACTGTCGACCACAAACCTCATAGACCTGTAACAACTACCCTTTGCCCCTTTGTGCGGCTGCTTATCCATATTTTTGCGCACATCTATCCTACTCCTGATTGCAACTCTCAACTCTTCCGGAATGGCGCTCTTGGTAAAATGGGCATAAGCCTCTACGAACGCCCAGATATCCGCTTCATAGGTTTCTGACTGAGGCTCCTCCTCTCCCTGCATCACTCGTCGGGCACGCCAGCGAAAACGGTCTACCTCATAAAGTCGGTAATTCGTCAGTCGACATACAGCCTGCAAACGTGAGAAGAAGTCGTTATACGTTGTTGTAAGACCTCGCAGACACTCCGTACAAACCCTGTGTAACAGATGATAATAAAAGGAGTATTTGACTCTAAGTGATTGCTCCGAGCCATACATCTCGATAATGTCGTTCCACTGTTCAGGGTTCATGTCAGGAGTCGTTTTTAAGAAGAAAAGGAAGATCTCGCGTGAGTCTTCCTTTTCCTATGGGGTGGGTAAGCAATCTACATCGCGCCGCTACAACCTGCTGCCTTTGCTGCGATCAAGCCCTGGAGGATTTACAAGGAGCTGGCCGTATAGGACTTACCCGTTTTGCGGGTGCAAAGTTACAAAATAATTCATAATTCATCATGCATAAATCATAATAATTTGCAAAAAACATACGATTTTTCACTTTTCACATTTCACTTTTCGCCGAAAATCACTAACTTTGCACTCCGAATTGGAAAAATATGGAAGAATTTATACTCAATCTTACTAACGGGGCACTCGACAACCTCAACTACGGATGGATCATCCTGTTTATGGCAATCGAGAGTTCATTCATTCCGTTTCCCTCTGAAGTAGTGATGATTCCTGCAGCATATATGGCAGCAGAGACTGGCGAGATGTCGTTCCCTATGATTATCACATGTGGTTCCATAGGAGCATTGATAGGAGCACTTGTCAACTACATACTGGCTCGCACTTTGGGACGCCCCATCGTCTATGCGTTTGCTAATAGCCGATTTGGGCACATGTGTCTCATTGATGCTGAGAAAGTGGAGAAAGCAGAGAAGTACTTTGACAAATACGGAGCAGTCTCAACCCTCATTGGAAGAATGATACCAGCCATCCGACAACTCATATCCATCCCTGCAGGCCTTGCTAAGATGAACATCCTGCCCTTCATGCTATACACAGCTATCGGAGCAACGGTGTGGAACAGCATTCTCGTGGGAATCGGATATGCTTTTCACAGCACGATGCCGAAGCAGCAACTGATTGACATCATTGCCCACTACAGCCACATTATCGGCATCACAGCCATTGTACTGGTCATTGCACTCATCGCTTTCTTTATCTACAAAGGCGTGAAGAAATAATTCCCATTGGCCACATAAGCCCTATTAGACTCATAAACTTAGAAATAGAATAACATGTTTGAAAACCTAAGCGAACGACTGGAACGGTCGTTTAAGATACTGAAAGGTGAAGGAAAAATCACCGAAATCAACGTAGCAGAGACCCTCAAGGATGTCCGCAAGGCTTTGCTTGAAGCCGACGTAAACTATAAAGTTGCCAAGACATTCACAGATACAGTGAAGCAGAAAGCGCTGGGACAGAACGTTCTCACAGCTGTCAAGCCAAGCCAGTTGATGGTAAAAATCGTTCACGATGAGCTGACAGAGTTGATGGGCGGTCAGGCCACAGAGCTCAACCTCACCAGCCGTCCTGCAGTCATACTCATGGCTGGTTTGAACGGTGCTGGTAAAACCACAATGAGTGGTAAGTTGGCACTCCTGCTCAAGAACCAAATGCATCGCAAACCGCTCCTCGCAGCTTGCGACACATTCCGTCCTGCCGCTATGGAACAGTTGCGTGTTTTGGCAGATCAGGTGGGAGTACCTATCTACATGGAACTCGGAGCAACCGACCCTGTTGAAGTTGCGCAAAAAGCAATTGCAGAAGCTCGTGCAAAAGGATACGATACCGTCATTGTCGATACTGCGGGACGTCAGTCCATCGATGAAGAACTGATGCTACAGATTCAGCAGATCAAGTCGGCATGCAATCCTGACGAGACTCTCCTCGTAGTCGATGCAATGACAGGTCAGGATGCCGTCAATACCGCTAAGATATTCAACGAGCGCCTCGAAATCGATGGTGTGATCCTCACCAAGCTCGATGGAGACACTCGTGGTGGCGCTGCTCTTTCTATCCGCACCGTTGTCGATAAACCTATCAAGTTCGTAGGTACAGGCGAAAAGATGGAGGCACTCGATGTGTTCCACCCGTCACGTATGGCTGACCGCATCTTGGGAATGGGCGATATCGTCAGTCTCGTGGAACGTGCCCAGCAGCAGTTTGACGAGAAAGAAGCCAAACGACTGGAACAACGCATCAAGAAAAACAAGTTCGACTACAATGATTTCCTCAGCCAGATTCAGCAGGTGAAGAAGATGGGTAACATCAAAGACCTCGCTTCCATGATTCCTGGTGTGGGTAAACAAATCAAAGACCTCGACATCGATGATAATGCCTTCAAGAAAGTTGAAGCAATGATCAGTTCCATGACTCCTTACGAACGTGAGCACCCTGACTGCATCAATCAAAGCCGCCGTACACGCATTGCGAAAGGTAGTGGAAACAGTCTCGAGGAGGTGAATCGCATCACCAAGCAATTCGAACAGATGCGTAAGATGATGAAGATGATGACAGGCAGCAAATTCAACAACCTCATGCGCAACATGCCAAGAAGATAATAACCCATAAGGCCCATTAGACTCATAAACCCATTTAGGCCCATTAGCCCAATTAGGCCTCTAAAAACCTTTAACCCATGACATTAATCGACGGAAAGGCTGTAGCAACAGCCATCAAGCAAGAGATAGCAAACGAAGTAGAGCAGATTCTCCAAGCAGGAGGCAAGCGACCACATCTGGCAGCCATACTCGTAGGGCACGATGGAGGTAGCGAGACCTATGTACATAATAAGGTGCTTTCATGTGAACAGTGCGGATTCACCTCCACACTCATTCGCTATGAGGACGATGTCACAGAAGCCGAACTGCTTGCTCAAGTCGACAAGTTCAACAAAGATAACGATGTGGATGGTTTCATCGTGCAACTCCCCTTACCAAAGCACATCTCTGAACAGAAGATTATCGAGGCTATCGATTATCGTAAAGATGTAGACGGGTTCCACCCTATCAATGTGGGACGTATGGCAATCGGACTACCCTGCTACATCAGCGCAACCCCTAACGGTATCCTGCAATTATTCAAATACTATAATATTGAGACAAGTGGCAAGCACTGCGTGGTACTCGGACGTTCAAACATCGTAGGAAAGCCTATGGCGCAACTCATGATGCAGAAGCGTTATCCAGGTGATGCAACCGTTACCGTTTGTCATAGCCACACACCCAACATCAAGGAGGAATGTCTGCGAGCCGACATCATCATTGCAGCTCTCGGACAACCACACTTCGTTACTGCCGATATGGTGAAGCCAGGTGCTGTAATCATCGATGTAGGAACTACACGAGTTCCTGATGCAACTCGCAAGAGTGGATTCCGTCTCTGTGGCGATGTTGACTTCGACAACGTAGCACCCAAGTGCTCATTCATCACTCCTGTCCCAGGTGGCGTAGGTCCGATGACCATCTGTTCGCTGATGAAGAATACCTTATCAGCAGGAAAGAAGGAATTCTACAAATAAACGACTGATTTGTTCGTCAAAGGAACGTTTTTTTGATGATTTATTAAAAAAAATGCAGATTTTGCAAAAAAAACGCAAATAGTAAATTGTCAAATGGTAAATTTTTACTACCTTTGCACTCGCTTTCAGAAATGAGAGCAGAAATGGTGGATGTAGTTCAGTTGGTTAGAGCGTCAGATTGTGGTTCTGAATGTCGTCGGTTCGAGTCCGACCCTCCACCCCAAAAGAAAATAAATAAGGTGTCGAAATCGAATCGACACCTTATTTATTTTAACTACTTGTTAACTTACTTTCTTTCTGTTACATTACCATCACTATCGATATGAAGTTTGATTACATCCTTTTCTTTAATAATCTTACCGATATATTCCCTTGTCTTACTAGCAGTCATCTTTGTACCAGTAAACATTGGCAATGAGTATTTCCAATCTTTATCGCTGGCTCCTTCTGTTGGAGAAACGACAGTAGCTCTCTTACGCTGGAAATCACGACCGATATTGTACTCACGTTCCTCTACATCTGCCTTCTGCTGATAAGTCAGGATAATCTCTGTGTCGATGTTGAAACGATAGTAAGGAATCTCCAGTACCAACATCGGAGCTGTATTTGCGCTCAATGGACCATCATGAACTTCATAGGCCTCTGCTTGTTGCTTGTTGAAGACATAGTAGGTAAAGCCATCTTCCTCGTATGTATATACATCGTCGTGCGTTTCGAAGGTATAGCCTGGCAACTCTTCCATTGGATAGGTCTTGCCTTCCTCGTTGCTGTAGTCAACATTTACCTTTACAAGGTCTTTCAGGTCTTCAGTAATATACAATACGTAAGGAACGGTCACCTTATACTTCTGCTTGATTGTAATGTTCTGGCTTGCAGAAAGGTGCGTTTCTCCCTCGTCATAAGTTGCTTTAAGGGTGAAAGCGTAATCAGTATCACCTGTGGTGACCTTAAACTGATCGTTTTCAATATTAAACTTATTCTTGCCCACATAAACAGAGTATTCTGTCGTGAAGTTCTTCTTGTACTTAGGGCTGAATTGAATCTTGAGGACATCGCCCTTGTAGATTTCTACAGAGCCATCCACCAATTCCTTATTACCTCTGGTGGTATTGATAATCTTGAACTCACCTGCGTTATAATCGGTTACAGGCTCTTCCTTGGAATCACTGCTACATGCAGTAAACAATGCAACGAAGCCAAGAGCTATTGTTGCCAAAATACCTAAACTAGATTTTTTCATAAGTCTATTTGTTATTAAAGGATTAATACTATTCACTCTTTGAATTGCAAAGATATGGCTTTTTTATTATATCACAAAATTTTTTCAAGAAAAATCAAAAACCGCAAAGAAATAGTAATTGCTACAACACCTTTTTATATTTTAAGGATGTCAACACTACCCCATCCTTCACCAAACCTTTGCAGGTCATCTTGTTGTTTCCTTCGAAGATGCCCTGATGACGATTCTCCACAAATTGCCCATACTGACCTGTCTTCTTAAAGGGGAAGACATGATGACAGGTTTCTGTCGGTATGGTTGTTACCACTACTTCCTGCAACAGATAGCATTCTGCGAAAGCACCTGCCTCCACCTCCTTCACGGATGGAGGTAATGCGACCCTTGTCAGCGAATTGCACCATTGGAAGGCTCCTCCGAGTATCTTCTTCACGTTCCTGGGCAACATGATTTCTGTCAGGTTCTGACAATCGAAGAACATCAGGGGCGAGATGGTTTGTGCCAGAAGGTAAAACTCCACACAGCGCTCCTCGCCATATTCAGCATAACTATAACCCGCTCCGTGTCCCACATAACGCTTGATGAACTTTCGGAATTCTGCTGATGTCAGTTCGCTCACCACATATTCTTTCTTCTGCCAACTGAATCGTCCCTTGTTGGCCTTGATGCGCAGGTAAGGATAGCTGTCGTCTTTCACAAACAGGACATCCGTCAAATCCAGAGCAGTCAATCGACCTGTCCACTTCTCTCTGTCGTCTATGAGATCCTCAGCAACGCCATTCCAGGCATCCACCGCCCCAGCCATTCGCCGCAGCAGAGCGACATCCTTACCGTTTAACTGCCCTGAGAGCTTCAGCCTGGTCACAAGCTGCGGAGAAACGCCCTTCTGTTTCAGCGCCTTCGCCAACAAACCAGGTTTGTGAAGCGACACAGACAACTCCACAGCTTGGTGCTCATGTTCTGGCTGTATATCGCACACGAGTTCCTGCATGATTCGCACCTTCAGTTTCGACTCATCCACATGCTCATCAACCAAAAAGCGATAATATCCATTCGCATCCCCTCGCCATCCTAAGTTGAAATGATAATAGTCTCCATTCTGACCATCACACAAGAAAGAATGTCCCCCTCCAGTCACCAATACAGGCAAGCGCTCTTGCAGGTTCTGGGTAATCATTGCCATCAGGTCTCTCTGCTTGTCGCTACGGATAAACTTACACGCAGGCGAATAGCCCCAGAAGTTCACCAACACCGTCCTTGCAGCCAAATGGTCAGACGCTGTGTCTGCCAGCTTGAAATCCGATGAGACAGCTCTTGCATTCACACCCATCAATTCAGCAACAGGTTCTGCCTGCTGCTTGTTGCTGCGAGTTGCAGAATACTCCAACAGCATCTGATTCCACTGAGGAGTAAACTGATTGAAATCAATCTCAACCTTCGCCCCTTCTCTACCTCCCACATAGTGTCCCCTACCCTTCATTGGGTGGCGATGATAGTACATCAACTGCGACATCGCTGTCGCCACACATCCTGTCAGTTTGCGAGAGTAAGGAGCGATCAACTCTGGACATTGATCGTTGTAGGGTTCGTCCTGTCCCCATTTTGTCTTGATGAGAGGCCCCACTCTTATCTCCCCAAAGGGAAGATGATATGATGATTGAGGGTGGGTCTGTCTCAGTTGCTGCAGTTGCTCTTGGTACGATCTGATGAGGTTTTCCTTCCATTCCGACAAAGTGACTCGATAGCCGCTCTCCGTGCTGTAGGCAAGTACTGGATTCTGCAAATAGCGGGCATAGTCTGAGGTTGCTACAATGAAAAAGCTGGAATTACTTGCATTCTCATAGACTTGCAATTCAGGGAAACTGAGCCGCTCACGCCATTTGTTTCGTTTCATATCGAGGCCCAGCTGTTCCAGTCTGGATGCCACACCGTCAGGCAGTTGCTGACTCCAGCCAGCAACCCCACAGACAAGGAACACCACTATGAGCAACAGCCGCCCCATAAGTGCCTTACGCTACTGATGCGATGACTTCAATCTCCACCATTGCTCCTTTGGGGAGCGTCTTCACGGCTACTGCCGAACGTGCTGGATAGGGTTCGCTGAAGAACTCGGCATAGATGCTGTTCATATCAGCAAAGTCGTTCATATCAGCAAGGAAAACGGTGGTCTTCACCACTTGGTTCATGGTCACACCAGCCTCTTCCAGAATCGCCTTTACGTTCTGTAGCGCCTGACGTGTCTGTTCCTTGATGCCTCCTTCTGGGAATGCACCTGTTGAAGGATTGATAGGCAACTGTCCTGATGTATAGACGAAATCGCCTGCCTTGATTGCTTGGCTGTAAGGGCCTATTGCCCCAGGAGCCTTGGTTGTACTGATTGCTTTCATATCTTATTTTTTATAACAAAAACAGTAAAAACAGCTTAGTCAAGATTGTAGCTCTACGAGCTTTTTAGATGAGGCTGTAATCCTGAGCTTATGAGCGAGCTCCTATCTCAGCCTTCCATCCTCATCTACAACCCTATGGGATACACCCTTGACTAAGTAAAAAACAGTCGCTTCGCTCAAAAACACCATGCGGCATGTTAACATTGTTTTTCTTGTTTTTTACTTTTGAAGATGTTGTCATCCGTAGGATGGATGGAGTGGATGCAGGGTTTTAGCTGGGAGTTTACTCACAAGCAAAAACATGCAGACACAACATCAAGGGCGTAAGCCCAACATCTAAAAAAGCTGTTTTTGTTGTTTTTGTTTTAAAACAATTAATTTAGTTCACTTTCTTTCTACGATTACAGCATCATCGAGTTTGATGAAGAGGTAGTCATGCCCGGTGAGGAGGTTATAGTAACCTTCGTGGATGATGAAGTCATCAGCCAGGATTGTACCTTTCTTGACTGTCGTGAAGAGTGGATAGTCGCCCTCATCAGCATAGTTCTCGCCATAGATAGGAGTTGGGGCCTTGGCTGCTACGAGGATGGAGTCGCCCTCACCATAGTACCAGCACTGGGAGCCGATAAAATGGTTGTTGACCCATCCCACATGGTCACGCACACTTACCTTTGACCAACCTACCTGTTCCTCAACCAACACACCATTTCCCAATCCATGAAACATCATCCACAGGGTATCGATGATGGCGGCTTTGGCTGATGGACTCTCACGCACATTTACGAATCCATCGTCTGAGGTCGCATACACGACTGTGAAGATGTTGCTTTCGTCTGTGTTGAGGTCAGCAACTGTCAGTTTGGGGCTTGTCTCTTCCGACTCTTCTATGAGTGTAGCTGTGCTGTCGTTCTCTTGCGCAGCACCGTTCGTTTGGTTGTTGCAGCCATTGAGGCAAAGGGCTAACCCAGCGAGGCCCGCTCCTACGACTGCCATTCTGATTCTTTTCATTTCTTTCTATATATAATAAGGTGAAACTTCACTTTGCAAAGATATAAAAAAATGCATAATGCATAATGCATAATGCATAATTAAGTGCAAATTCTGTTGAAAATTATAACAAAAACAGTAAAAACAGCTTAGTCAAGATTGTAGCTCTACGAGCTTTTGCATTTGAGGCTGTAATCCTGAGATTATGAGTAAACTCCTATCTCAGCCTTCCATCCTCATCTGCATCCTTGCAGGACACACCCTTGCCTAAGTAAAAAAACAGTCGCTCCGCTCAAAAACACCATGCGGCATGTTGACTTTGTTTTTATTGTTTGTTACTTTTGAAGATGTTGACATCCGTAGGATGGATGGCGAGATGAGAGGATTCCTTTGGGAACACGTTCACAAAAGGAATCATATCAGATTGGCATCAAGGACGAAAGTCCCAACATCTGAAAAAGCTGTTTTTCTTGTTTTTGTCTTAACTAAAAAAGCGCACGGCTTTCGCCATGCGCTCTTATTATATTTCCCTTAAAGGGCTGGGGCTAATTACTTAACGTAAACCTTCTGACCATCAACGATGTTGAGACCCTTCTGGAGAGACTTCATCTGCTGACCAGCTGCGTTGAAGATAGACTTAGAAGCCTTCTTAGCCTTAGCCTCAGTGATAAATGTTGGTACGTCATTCTCATCAACTGTTACAATGATATCCTTGAAGTAGTAGTTGATTGACTTCTTCAATACATTCAGGTTGAAGCAGATTGCCTGCATTCCTGCACCATCATTAGGAACTGTAACGTCTGCATCGAACCAGTTCCAATACGGAGTGAACTTAACACTTCCTGCAAGTGAATAATAAATATATGAGCCTGCATAACCATCTACGCCCTCAATTGCACCAGGAGCTGGAGCAGCATAGTGACACTGAGTTTCAGCATTTGCAGTCTCGTCTGCCTTATAACCGAAGTACAAGTGGAACTTATCACCACCCTGGAATTCGTATGGCAATGTAATCAAGAACTGAGTATCCCAGTTGTTTGTCAATTTAACTTCGCTACCTGCTGTTCCATCAGTATACTTATCAGCATAAGATACGTCTGCGTCAAGGCTAGTTACTACGATATTGCCATCCTTAATCTGAGCTGCGTCTGTGTAGTTCTTGAAGTACTTAACAGAAAGAGTAGAGAGATCAGTAGCACGGTTCTCATAGATTACGTAACCTGTTGGTTCAGCTGGTTTTTCAGCATCCTCTGTAGAAACTATCAACTGCTCTACCTTTACAGAAATATTATCGAAATAGAGCTTATTTGCGCCACCACCAAGGTCGAATGCAAATGTAGTTGTTCCTTCTTGAGCAGCAGAAACAGTAAAGCTCGTTGAGAAAGTTTCCCAAGATGTAGTAAAGTTGACACCGTTTATAATACGCCAATCCTTATAAGCATTTGGAGCAGTATGAGCCTGAGCACCAATTCCATTAACTGGGTTTTCAGCCTTAACATCCATTGAGTATGTCACCTTATCACCTTCTTTCAGTTCGATTGGAAGAACTACAAACAAACGAGCATCCCAAGCAGAAAGGCTCTCGTAAACAGGAGTAACTCCATCTTCCTCGAATTTAAGATTTCCGTCGTCATCTTTTGCTTGTGGAGCATCACGAGTAACAACTTCGAGACAATAGTTAAGAGTTGCAAATCCAGACTCATCGGCTACTGCCTGGTCAAAAGCATCTTTATCATCTGGATCAACTACTACTCTTGCTGTTCCTTCTACCCTTTCACCTGTAGCCCAATCACCGGTTACGAAACAGGTCAACTTTGATGCTGGGTACTTAGAGAAATCACCATCTTTACATAGGTTGTTCCATGCAATTTTACCATTGGTAATCTGCTCACCAAGGTCTTTGTAATCCTGTGCACTTGCGCTAACAGCTACGAGTGCAACAGCAATTAAAGTAAAAAATTTCTTCATACGATTTGAAATTTGAAATTAATAATTAGGTTTAATAACACATATTTTATTTTTACGTTTTCTACAACTGGTTTTGGTTCCTGGTCTTCGAATTTATTTTCGCCTGCAAAGATACAGCGTTATTATTATAAATAATATAAAATATGTAACAAAAACTGTAAAATTTGGCAAAACAGGCCATCAAAACGCCAAAATTGTCATTTATAGGTATCAAAATACATACTTTTTTCATTTCGCTACGCAGATGAACAAGCTGACGATGGATAGTTGAATGACAATTATAATAAAATACTAAACACAGACTTTTACCAGTGGTCCTAAACATCTGTTGGTAAATACTCCCCTCCATACAGGGAGGGGTCAGGGGTGGGTCTGCTTATTTTTTTTGTCACCCCAAGAGAAAAATGTATTTAAACAGGGAGAAAAAAGTTGTTCGTGGGCGACGAACACTGATTCGTGGGCGACGAACACTGGTTCGTGGGCGACGAACACTGGTTCGCCGCCCACGAACAGAAAAATCTGCATGGGTTTAGAACAAAAAGGACGGGGCAGAACAAAAAATCTATCGTGACTTCGAGGCCACAGGTCTTTAACTCCTTCAACTTGAACTTGCGAAAGTGAACAAACGCACAATTTACATGCCTCATGATGAAGAATCATCATGCACATGCGGAAATTCTGTATGTTTACGAACAAAAACAGGAAAAAGTTTGGTGGTGTCGTATAGTTTTCATAACTTTGCGGCAATAAAAAAGTTGTTAACAACCACAAAGTAGTCAAGCTATGTTGAAAAAAGTGTGTTCTATCATTGCGATGCTGACAGTTGCAGCATCCGCAGCAATGGCACAGGTAACCACATCTGGCATGTCGGGCAAGGTCACAGGCGACAATGAAGAAATCATCGGCGCCCATATTCAGGCAGTTCATACGCCATCAGGCACAAAGTATGTAGCTGTGACCAACATCAACGGTCGCTACAGCATACAAGGTATGCGTCCAGGCGGTCCGTACGAGGTCACCATCTCCTATATCGGCTATGAGACCAAGACGGTGAAGAACGTCACCCTCGTACTGGGTGAGACCTACAACCTGAACGAGGACATGTCGGAAACCTCGAACCAACTGACTGACGTGGTGATTACAGGGTCGGCTTCGAAGTTCTCGAACGAAAAGATGGGTACATCTACCAACATCTCGTCTGAGCAGATGACGAACATACCAACGGTGAGCCGCCATATCACAGACCTTATCCGTCTGTCGCCATACGGAGGAAACGGTATGAGCCTCGCAGGACGTGACGGGCGCATGGGAAACTATACGGTGGACGGCGCCAACTTCAACAACAACTTCGGATTGACAGACAACCTGCCTGGTGGCGGAAACCCAATTTCCATGGATGCCATCGAAGAGTTGCAGGTGGTGATTGCACCATACGACGTGCGCCAGACGAACTTCATCGGAGGTAGCGTCAACGCCATCACGAAGTCGGGCACGAACACGTTCAAGGGTAGCGCTTATGTCTATCACAGAAACGAGAACATGCGAGGCGACGCAATCGACAGGGAACAGCTCACTGGTGTGCGCACCAAAGACCAGGAGACCACATACGGATTCACTTTCGGAGGCCCTATCCTCAAGAACAAGCTGTACTTCTTTGCCAATGCAGAGATGATTATCTCGCCAACTGTCGTCAACCGCTGGAGAGCCTCAGAGGACGGTGTGGCTGACGCAACGAGCTACCAGTCGCGCACCACAGTTGCTGACATGCAAAAGGTATCGGACTTTGTACGCCAGCAATATGGCTACGACACAGGTTCGTTCACCCATTTCCCAGCTGACAACGACAACTACAAGTTGCTGATACGTGCCGACTGGAACATCACAGACAAGCACAAACTGGCTGTCCGCTACAACTACACGAAGAACCAGATATGGAAGAAAACCAACGACATGTCGATGGACGGAGGCGCTCGTGGTGCCCATGCCCGTTTCTCTGACTATGCAATGGGATTCGCCAATTCTGTTTACTCCCAGGACAACATCGTACATTCGTTCTCGATTGACCTGAACAGCCGACTGACGGATGACCTGTTCAACCAGTTGCTGATTACCTACTCCAAGATGGACGATATGCGTGGATCGGAATCGAGCAACTTCCCGTTCATCGATATCCTCGACGGAAATGGCGACAACTACATCTCGCTGGGACACGAGCTGTTTTCGTGGAACTCGGGTGTACATAATAAGGTGTGGTCGATCAAGGACGACATGACCTACTACCTCGGCAAGCATAAAATCATGGGTGGTCTCTACTTTGAGTACCAGATGGCCGACAATGCTTACCAACGTAACGGAACGGGCTATTACCGCTATCGTAGCCTGGATGACTTCCTGAACAGCGGAACACCTGAAATCGTAGCGTTGACCTACGGATACGGAGGCAACATGAATCCAGCTGCTCGCATTCAGTACAACAAACTGGGCTTCTATGCACAGGACGAATGGAACATTGACGACAAGTGGAAAATCACCTTCGGTACCCGTATCGACGGATTCCTCTTCAACAACAAGGACCTGATGACCAACAACGCCATTCTGGCCATCAACTATAACGGCAAACACCTCGACACAGGCAAATGGCCGTCAAACAACCTCGTGCTGTCACCACGACTTGGATTCTCGTACGATGTATATGGCGACAAGACGCTGAAGGTGCGTGGAGGTACAGGCTTGTTCGCTGGACGTCTGCCGCTTGTGTTCCTCACCAACATGCCAAACAACTCAAACATGCTCCAGTTCAGAGGAGTGTGGAACGCGACAGGCAACAAAGCGACGCAAGCCAATATGGATCAGTTCAGCGGCAAAATCATGAACAGCAAGGAGCTCTACGACTATATCTCAACCCACGATGTTCAGGGAAATCTGTACACAGATCCTCAAACCCAGACTGTACTGGGTCCTGCTACCATCTCGCCGGAAGAAGGAACGATAGGCTCGACCATCTCAGGTGTGGACGCGAAGTTCAAGATGCCACAGATATGGAAGACCTCGATTGCCGTCGATTACAAGATTCCTGTATCCTTCCCATTCACGGTAACTGTGGAGGGTATCTTCAACAAGATGCTCAACGACGTTTGCATCAAAGACTGGAGCATCAAGAACGTCGCAGAATTCGACCGCTTCAAAGGTGCGGACAGCCGTCCTATCTATCAGAACTACCAACAGAGCTACACCAATGCGAACGGTGTTGAGACACCAACCCCTAACGCCTTCGTACTCAGCAACACCAGCAAAGGACACGGATGGACCATCAACATCACACTGGATGCCAAACCATTTGACTGGTTGAGCCTCCTGGCGGCATATACCCACACCATCACGAAAGAAGTGTCAGGAATGCCTGGCAATGATGCTTCGTCAGCATACAGCAGCATCCCTACAGTCGATGGCCCGAACTACCCACAGCTGCACAACTCAGCCTATCTGACTCCAGACCGCTTCCTCGTATCAGCAAGCATTCACGACAGGTCGGGCAATCACTACAACCTTATCTACGAAGCCTCTAATGGAGGTTCCGGATACAACTACTCCGCAGGTTTGACGAACGATATGAACGGCGATGGGTACAAGTATGACCTCATCTATATCCCAACAGACAAAGAGGTGGCTGACAGGGAATTCCGATTCAAGACAGCAGACGACCAACAGCGTTTCATGGACTTCGTCCACAACAACGATTACTTTAAAAACCATCAGGGAGAATATGCAGAAGCATTCGGCATGCACGCACCTTGGGTACATACTCTCGACTTCGGCTACAAGCACGACTTCAAGTTCCGTGTAGCAAAGCAGCACCACATGCTGCAACTCTGTTTTGACGTGAAGAATGTGCTCAATTTCTTCGACTCCAGCTGGGGCGTACACAAATATGTCAATCCGGAAATCAGCGGAACAGACTATTTCGCTCGCGTACTGAAATACGAAGGCAAGGATGCAGACGGATATGCCACCTTCTCCACACCTGCTGCCATCAACGGATCAACCCAGCTTTGGATTCCTTACCACCACATCGACCAGTGCTGGTATGCATCCTTCGGCGTCAGGTACACCTTTTAACTATTAAGTTGAAAGAGGTAAGAGGTAAGAGTTAAGAATTAAGAATTAAGAGTTAAGAGTTAAGAAAAATACTTTGCTGATGTAAACAACCGACATATTTAATATTAAGGTAGAATCACTTAACCATGAAAATAAAAACCATCATTTTGACAATTGTCACATCGATTGTGACAACTGAATGTCTCGCATGGGGGCAAGTGGGTCACGACACCACCTGTGCCATCGCAGAGAAGCACTTGAGCAGACGCGCCAAGAAGAAGATAAATAAGATATTCAAAGGGAAAAGCCTGGTGTATTGGGGCAACTGGCTCGACAACGCCAGCCACACCCCAGAACACGAGGACTGGAAACCTTGGCACTATAAAAATATCGAAGCCGACCAGACCTATGAGGAAGTACCTCCTGCTAAAGCGGGCGACATCATCACAGCCCTCAACGAACAGGTGAGCTTGCTGAAATCAGGAAAGCTATCAGAAGAGGAGGAAGCACTTGCGCTGAAAATGGTGATACATTTCCTGGGCGACCTGCACCAGCCCTTTCACTTAGGACGCTATGCCGACTATGGAGGTAACCTGGTGAAGCTGACGGTCTTCGGCAAAGAGAGGAACCTGCATGCCCTATGGGATGAGGATATTGTCGACTATGCCCATCGCTGGACCTATACCGAATGGGTGGAACAGATAGACCGCACGAGCAAACAAGAACGCAAGACAATTGGGCAAGGCACCTTTGACGACTGGGCACGCGAGACCTTTGAAATCTGTAAAGGCATATATGCCGACACACCAGCAGGATCGGAAATCTCGTACGACTACATCGCAAAATACACTCCAGTCGTAGAGCAACAACTGCTGAAAGGAGGTATCAGATTGGCACGCGTTCTCAACGAAATCTTCTGAAAAACGTCCTCAAAAGATACAAAAGGATTGCTAAGTATTTGTTTTGCACGATTTTACATAAAAAAAATCGCAAAATATTTTTCTGTTTAAGCAGAAAATGCTAACTTTGCACTCCGTTTGCGTCGTACGAGACGAAGAACGCCATCTCGTGCGAAGTAAAATATTGAACGCAACGATTACTTAAAAAAATAAAAGATATGACAAAATCAGACATTGTAAATTCAATCTCAGAGCAAACAGGCATCTCCAAAGAGGAAGTCTATGCTGTAGTTGAGGCTTTTACGGCAACCGTAAGAGAAAACCTGCTCAACGACCAAGAAGTGTTCCTTCGCGGTTTCGGTTCATTCACCATCAAGGTTCGTAAGGAACGCACAGGCCGCAACATCAAGGAAAACACCACCATCTTCATCCCTGCACACAAGACGGTTGTATTCAAACCAGCAATCGCATTTGCAGAAGCCATGAAGGAGAAATAATGGTGTGAGACCCTCACAGAGCATTATTTAATTAATCAACAATAATATCAACCCTTTAATTTTTCAGTATTATGCCAAACGGTAAGAAGAAAAAAAGACACAAGATTTCTACACACAAGCGTAAGAAAAGACTAAGAAAGAATCGTCATAAGAGCAAATAAATCTCTTCAGCAAGGAAATGACAAGTGAACTTATTATCGACTCCCAACCCAACGAAGTAACGATTGCTCTTCTTGAAGACAAACGGTTAGTCGAATTCCAAAAGGAATCACTTGACACACACTACTCCGTGGGCAACATCTATGCTGCCAGAGTCAAAAAAATAATGCCTGGCTTAAATGCATGTTTTGTTGATGTCGGTCATGAGCGCGAAGCATTCCTTCACTACCAAGATTTAGGTTCACATTTTCTTTCGCTCGAAAAGTATGTAAAACAAGTAGCAAGCGACCGCAAGAAACTACCTGCTGTCGAAAAGTTCGCTATACAGCCTGAACTACCGAAAGACGGTTCCATCGACAAAATCCTGGAACTGGGGCAGGAGGTGATGGTTCAAATCACAAAAGAGCCTATCAACACCAAAGGTCCGCGTCTTACAGGAGAAATTTCTATTGCGGGTCGCTATCTTGTTTTAATACCATTTGCCAATAAGGTAAACGTATCGACAAAGATCAAGAGCTCAGAGGAGCGTGCACGTCTGAAACAGCTGATACAGAGCATCAAACCACGCAACTTCGGCGTTATTGTACGAACAGTAGCCGAAGGAAAGCGTGTAGCAGAACTCGACAAAGAGTTGACCATCTTGCTCGACAGCTGGCAAGACTGCATCACAAAAGTCCAGATGGCACCCAACCTGCCATTGATGGTTCACGAAGAATCAGGACGTACCGTTTCACTGCTCCGAGACCTCTTCAATCCTTCCTATGAGGCCATCTACGTAAACAACAATGCGGTCTACAAGGATGTCAAGAAATACGTAAGCCTTATTGCACCTGAACGCGAGGAAATCGTTAAGCTTTACAAAGGCGATGTACCGATCTTTGACAATTTTGATGTCACCAAACAAATCAAATCTGGGTTCGGCAGAACAGTAAGCTACAAACGAGGCGCATACCTCATTATCGAACACACAGAAGCACTCCATGTTATCGATGTCAACAGCGGTAACCGTTCAAGGGGAGTCGACGGTCAGGAAGCCAATGCGTTCGAAGTAAATATGGGTGCAGCCGAAGAAATAGCACGCCAATTAAGACTTAGAGATATCGGTGGAATCATCGTGATAGACTTCATCGATATGGGAACAGCCGATCACCGCCAAAAGCTCTACGAAAAGATGTGTGAGCTGATGCGTCCAGACAGGGCAAAACACAACATTTTGCCACTTAGCAAATTCGGACTGATGCAGATCACCCGACAAAGAGTACGTCCGGCTATGGACGTGATTGTCGACGAGACATGTCCGACTTGCCACGGAAAAGGAATCATCAAATCATCCTATCTTTTCACAGACATCATCGAAAGCAAAATCGATCATATTGTCAACATTCTTGGAATGAGGAAGTTTCAATTGTTTGTCCATCCTTATGTATATGCCTACATCAATCAGGGATTCCCTTCAATGAAGATGAAATGGCACTTAAAGTATGGACTTCGATTCAAAATCACTCCAAGTCAATCGTTAGCGTTCCTTCAGTACGAATTCAAGGACAAAGCAGGAAACCTGATTGACATGCAGGAGGAAATTGAACAGAACAGCTAAGTGAGACAACAGCAAAACCCTTAACAGACAAATGCTCCCAACCTCGTTGAGAGCATTTGCTGTATCTAAAAACTATTTATACTAGTTTTTCTAGAAATCCTAGAGATTCTAGTTGTACTAGCACCCCCTACCTCACCCTCAGCAGATCACCCGCAAAAGGCACATAATCCTCATCGCGGAAGTTCAACTTATAAAGGCTACTGATCTTTATTCCATAAAGTTGGGCGATAGAGTACATCGACTCTCCCTGCTGTACATGATGCCAGTAGTTCTTCCCATAGCGCTTGTCGCCTTTCTTCTGCTTCTTCTGCAGATAGATGAAATCGCCAGCCGCAATCTCTACCCGCTCGATAGCTTCGTTATACTCCAGCAACTTGTATTTTGGAATAGCGAACTCCTTTGCGATACTGTCCCAAGTGTCCTTTCCATTCGCTTTGATACACATCAGTCCGTTGTTTGTCATTACGGTATGAGTGTTCAGTTCGACAGTTACGACAGGACGTGCTTCTGGGATAAATACAGCCTTAGGATCTTTGTCGAGCTTATTCAATTCATACAGTTCGATTATCTGTATCAAACGGTCTGCATAAGTAGGACTCGTCGCATAACCGCAGGCCTTCAGACCTCGTGCCCAGCCTTTATAGTCCAAGATACTCAGGCGGAACAGACGGCTATAGCGTTCTTTCTTCAAAAACTGCGAGTGATCCTCAAAGCTGGCACGCGGATTCTCATACACACGGAAACACTCATTTCGTCCATCATCAAAGTGGGAATACGTAGGTCCAAACCAATTACTTCCACACTTGATACCGAAATGGTTATTGCTTTTCTTGGCCAATTCGCTGCTTCCCGCTCCACTCTCCAACAACCCCTGTGCCAAAGTGATGCTTGCAGGAATACCGTGTTTCTCCATCTGCTCCACAGCAATCGCCGTATATTGACTGATATAATCCAAGAATGCTTTACTCTTTGTCTGTGCAAAGGCTGTAGCTCCAACAATTGACAAAATGCTAAATAAAATAACTCTATTCAGTCTTTTTAAGTCCATAAATGCGCTTTTTTTTGTTTTCAACTGCAAACTTACAAAAAAAATCCATAACTTTGGCATTAAATCATCCAAAAGTGCCAATAAAATGAAAGAAATCGTCAAATCCGTCCATATCATCCTCAAAGAGGAGAATGAATTGAATGAATTAGAACAACAACTGGTAACAGCAGCCAAAGAAGCAACTTTCAGAAGTTATGCACCCTATAGCAAGTTCTGCGTGGGAGCAGCAGTATTACTTGAAAATGGCGAGGTCATCACAGGAAACAACCAAGAGAACTGCGCATATCCTTCTGGTCTTTGTGCCGAACGCACTACCCTCTTCTATGCGAATTCCAAATATCCGGATGTTCCAGTCAGAATGCTCTGTATAGCCGCACGCGACACCAAAGGAGAATTTACCAACTCTCCAATCAGTCCCTGTGGAGCATGTCGACAGGTGATGCTTGAAACCGAGCATCGTTTCGGAAAACCTATAAAGATTATGCTTTATGGTACAGACGGCACTTACTTCGTCGATTCTGCAAGTGACCTATTACCAGTTGCATTTGACAGCAACTCGCTTCTATAGTCTCTTTACCCTATAAACTTTAAACTATAAACTATAAACTTTACAAATCCCAGATCTTCTTTCTTAATTCCTTAATCTGATCTGAAGCGATATATTCATCGTAGGTCATCAGTTTGTCTATATTTCCTTTTGGTCCCAGTTCGATGATGCGGTTGGCTACCGTATTGATGAACTCATGGTCATGACTGGCAAACAACACATTACCTTTAAACTGACGCAAGTTGTTGTTGAAGGCCTGAATAGATTCCAAATCAAGATGGTTGGTTGGAGTGTCAAGAATCAAACAATTGGCATTCTTCAACTGCATACGAGCAATCATACAACGCATCTTCTCTCCTCCTGACAACACATTCACTTTCTTCAACACTTCCTCACCTGAGAAGAGCATACGGCCCAGATAACCTTTAAAGAATACCTCGTTACCCTCACCAAATTGGCTCAGCCATTCTACCAAATTCTTATCGCTCTGGAAGAAAGCAGAGTTATCGAGTGGTAGATAAGCCGTAGTGATGGTAACTCCCCACTTATATGTTCCTGCCTGAGCCTCACGATTACCGTTGATAATTTCAAACAGAGCTGTCATCGCACGTGGGTTATGACTGAGGAACACCACTTTCTGACCTTTCTCCACATTGAATGTAAGGTTGTCGAACAGCAGGGTTCCATCCTCATCAACGGCTTTCAAACCATCTACTTCAAGAATCTGGTTGCCTGCCTCACGTTCCATCGTGAAGATGATACCAGGATATTTTCGGGTAGAAGGCTGAATCTCCTCTATATTGAGTTTCTCCAACATCTTCTTACGGCTGGTAGTCTGCTTACTCTTGGCAGCATTGGCAGAGAATCTGCGGATAAACTCCTCCAATTCCTTCTTTTTCTCCTCAGCCTTTGCTTTCTGATTCTGCGCCTGACGCAGCGCCAACTGAGAACTCTCATACCAGAACGAATAGTTTCCAGCAAACAGGTTGATCTTACCAAAATCAATATCTACAGTATGGGTAGACACCGCATCCAGGAAGTGACGGTCGTGACTAACCACCAACACAGTATGTTCAAAGTTAGCCAAGTAATCCTCCAACCACTCAACGGTATCGAGGTCCAAGTCGTTCGTTGGCTCATCGAGTAACAAGTTATCAGGATTTCCGTACAATGCCTGAGCCAACATCACCCTCACCTTTTGCTTACCCGACAACTCTGACATCTGACGATAATGCAGATCCTCCTTGATGCCCAGACCGCTCAAAAGCATGGCGGCATCACTCTCTGCATTCCATCCACCCAGTTCCGCAAACTTCTCCTCCAGTTCGGCTGCCTTCACACCATCTTCATCGCTGAAGTCCTCTTTGGCATACAATGCATCCTTCTCCTTCATGATGTCCCACAACACAGAGTGACCCATCATGACGGTATCCATCACATTGAACTCGTCAAACTTGTTGTGGTCCTGGCTCAATACTGACAAGCGCTCACCTGGTCCGAGCGTAATGGTTCCTGTGGTCGACTCCAACTCGCCCGTAATGGCTTTCAGCAGCGTAGACTTGCCGGCACCATTAGCACCTATGACACCATAAATATTACCGTTTGTAAACTTCAGGTTAACATCCTTGTATAAAACTCGTTTTCCAAACTGAATGGAAAGATTCGAAACTGTAATCATCCTATTATTAAACTATATTTTCAATTGAGGATGCAAAGGTACGAAAAAAAAATAACATACAGATGATTACAGGTTCTTTTTTCATGAATTAATTCCTACATTACTTTTTTTTTACTATCTTTGCATGATTTTTCGAACGGTATCAAATGACGAACAACATGAAAGAAGTCATCGCATATTTGAAGGACTTGAGTCGACACAACGACCGCGAGTGGTTTCATGCCAACAAAGCCCAATACGTCGAGGCACAGGCTCGGTTTAACGCAGTAGTAGACCAAATCATTGCAGGCATCACAGAGTTCGACCCATCTGTAGCTGGCCTCACAGCCAAAGACTGCACCTACCGTATCTATCGTGATGTGCGTTTCTCGAACGATAAACGGCCGTATAAGACCCACATGGGAGCTTACATCTGTCCTGGAGGCAAGAAATCTGGCTTCTCTGGCTATTACTTCCATCTGGGCGTAGGAGGTGAAGGCTACCCTGCTGCACACATGTTGGCTGCAGGTGATTACATGTGCGACCCCAAGGTACTGAAAATCTTGCGCGAAGATATCTGTTATGGACAAGGAGATTTCGAAGAGATACTGAAGACGAAAGTAGCCCCAGAGTTCTGGCTCGATGAAAGTAGTGCGCTGAAGAAAGTGCCGGCCGGCTTCCCTGCCGACAGTCCTTATGCCGACTACCTGAAGCTTCGCGTTTACTGTCTCTGCTACGAACCGAACACAGCCTTCATGACGGCACCAGACATGCCAGAGAAAACCGTAGAACTATTCAAGAGCACATATCCGTTCCTTCAATATATCAATCGCGCAATAGAATACGTGAAAAGTGAACTATGAAAACAATCTTATCATTCATCTTATGCCTTTTGCCATTCGCCTATGCCCAAGCACAACATATCGTAGCATTAGGCGACTCAAATACTTGGCTGGCAGGTGACAGTTGTACGAATCCAAAGGGTTGGATTACGGTTCTGAAGGAGCAGATGGAACCGGCATCGTGTCGCAGCTATGCACGTAGTGGTGCCACTTGGACACATACGGAACAGACGAAATACAACACAAAGGAATATACATCTTTGCTGGGCGATGACAATGTGATTTACAATCAGGTGAATCGTCTGCGTGATGCCTGTAACGACAGCACTCAGCATGTGCCCGACCTGATTCTGATTCTGGCAGGCACGAACGACATGTGGTTCGAAGCCAAACGTCCGCAGGCATTCTCAAAATCGGCAGAAGAGGTATGTTTAGACACTACTCAGCTCTACCCTACCCGCCAACCGAATGAAATACTCTCGATGGCAGAAGCGATCCGCTACGACTACGAGATGCTGAGAGAGTTCTGCCCGGATGCCACGATTGTGCTCCTCACCCCAATGCAAGCAACGAAGGTGAGCCGTGAGGTGGTAACTAAGACGGGTGAGTTGATTGACCAGTGTGGTGCGCTACTCGAAATGCCTGTCATCCGTCTGGATGAGGTAGGTATAAACAGCGAAGAAGAACAGCAAGAGAAGCATTATACCTCCGACGGAGTACACACCAATACGGAGGGAGCCATGCTGATTGGCAGTTATGTGTTAGAGAAACTTCTTGAAATCATACATTAAATCGCAAAATAGTCAAATCGTAAATATACTGATGGTTTTTTCAGACTTATTTTTCTTATTTGTATTCATACCGGCATTTGCTTTATGCTACCTGCTGGGAGGCATCATCGACCGGACACTGTTAAACAAAGATATACGCAAGACCCATCAGGCTCGCAACATGTCGTTGGTCATCTTCTCGCTGATATTCTATGCGTGGGGAGAACCCGTATATGTATTCCTGATGCTACTTTGTGTGCTCGCCAACTACATCATAGGCTTGCAGATTGACAAACAAGAACAACATCGAAAGTTAGCTTTAACTATCGGACTTGTGGTAAATATTGCCGTCCTTGGTGTGTTCAAGTACGCCAACTTCTTTACAGACATTCTGAGTCAGGCAGGCATCCCTGTCAGCTCACCCAACATAGCGTTACCAATCGGTATCAGTTTCTATACGTTCCAATCCATCTCGTACCTGATTGACGTTTACAGAAAGGAATCGCCGGTGCAGCATCGGTTTGTCGACCTGCTACTCTACATTTCGATGTTCCCACAATTGATTGCGGGCCCTATCGTACGTTACGGAACGATTGCCGACAATATTCACCAGCGTCACGCATCCTCTGCCGATATCGCATACGGAGTGCAGCGTTTTCTCATCGGATTAGGCAAGAAAGTGATACTGGCCAATCAGTTGTCTGAAATATCCGACCTGTTCTTGAAAAACAACCTTGACAGTCTGTCTGTGGGCGGTTCGTGGATGGGAATTATCGCATTCACGCTCCAGATCTACTTCGACTTCTCGGGTTACTCCGATATGGCTATCGGTATGGGTCGCTGTCTGGGATTCAAGTTCAACGAGAACTTCAACCACCCCTACTGCTGCAATTCCATCACGGACTTCTGGCGCAGATGGCACATCTCACTGGGTAGTTTCTTCCGCGACTATCTGTACATTCCTCTTGGTGGCAACCGCAGACATCAAGCGCTGAACATCCTGGTGGTGTGGTTCCTCACAGGTATGTGGCACGGAGCCAGCTGGAACTTTATCATTTGGGGTGTCTATTTCGGTATAATTGTAATGGCTGAGAAATACACGTTACTGAAGGTCCAGAAGTACATCCCCAATATCATACTGCACATCTACAGCATGTTGCTGGTCATCATCGGCTGGGGAATCTTCTACTTCGATGACTTCGGGAGCATGATTACCTTCTTCAACGCTTTCGTGGGCAATACAGCGGAACTGACCGACTTGCTGACTGAGACTACTTTGTTCGACTACTTCTGGTTGTGGATTGCTGCAATCGTGCTGAGTCTGCCGGTATTCAACGCGCTCTCGTGGTTACTCGAAAAGTGTGTGCCGAACCTCTCTCTGCGCAAAGGCATTACTGTCACAGCACAGTTAATCTTCTCTGCAGCAGTACTCATTTTGAGCACAGCCTTATTGGTAGGAGCTACAAACAACGCATTTATTTACACCCGATTCTGAAAAAGACATACCCCAAATGAAGACATCATACATTGTAAAACTTCTGACGTTCCTGATGATAAGTCAAATCTGCATCACAGATGCCTATGCGGGTGAACCTGTTCGACGTACTAGATCGGGCATCATCATTATCGGAAGCGGCAAAAATGTCAGAGCGGTAGATCCTTTCGGAGGGAAGTCGGAAAACGGCGTGATGTATGCCGAAGCCGCGAACCGCTACAAAGAGGTCTTTGGTGACAGCATACATATCTACTGTATGCCTATACCGATTGCTGTCGCTTTCTATTGTCCTGAGGAAGCAAAAGAGTGGACGAGCGACATGCGTGCTGCTGTTGATACGATATTCACACATCTACAGGACGCTGTGGTGAAGGTGAACCTGTTCGATGTCCTCTCTGCCCATGCTGACGAACCCATCTACTCCCGGACCGATCATCACTGGGCACCATTGGGAGCCTACTACGCAGCAAAGGAATTTGCCAGGACAGCAGGAGTTTCGTTTGAAGACCTCTCGACCTACGAGGCCGATACTGTCCATCAATATGTGGGGACGATGTATAAGTTCTCAAGGGACATCGCCGTGAAGAACGCACCAGAGGATTTTGTCTACTACATTCCACGCGACGTAGAATACAATACGGTAAGCATCCGCTATCAGGTTGGAAAGAACAATACCATTTTGAAAGAAACCCCGTCAACCGACAATAGGTTCTTCTACGACTTTGAGGACGGAAACAATCAGGCCTACCTCACCTTTATGCACGGCGATTTGAACACGACGACCGTAAAGACTTCCACCAAGAACGGCCGCAGGTTGCTGATACTCAAAGACAGTTTCGGAAATGCGCTCCCTGGCTACTTGTTCTATTCATTCGAGGAGATACATGTGGTCGACTGCCGTTATTTCAACAAGAACATCGTAACATACGCAAAGGATAATCATGTGACTGACATCTTGTTTGCAAACAATGTGTCACATGCACACAATATTGCAACATCGACCGCATATTTAAATTACTTAACGCAATGAAACATCAGAAATCATCCATCATATACTTGACAATTGTAGCCATCATCTTCGTGGCATTCGTTGTCGTGTTCGACACCTTCCCACGCACCAAAATATCACAGTTGGAGAAGCGCGAACTGGCCACTTTCCCAGAGTTCTCTTGGGCAAGTCTTGCCGACGGCTCATTCACCAGCAAGGTGTCATCATGGTTCAGCGACAGCGAACCGTTCCGAGATGAACTGATGACCCTCAGCATGCAGATAAAAGACCTTATTGGAATTGCTCCCACAGAGGATAACATCAAGTTCCACGCTCCTGAACCTACAGCCAAAGCCGACCCTCAGAAAGACGGGGAGGACAAAAAAGAAGAGAAGAAGGAGGAGAAGCCTGATGACAGCGCAGACGACAATAGTGAAGAGGATGAGAACACGATGGAGGAGAATGCGAAAATAGCCCATGCAGGAATCATCGTGGTGGGAAAAGACCAGAATGTGAGGGCACTGATGGCATATGGAGGTGAAGCAAATGGTTGTACAGGTTACGCTGAAGTAGCGAACTTCTACAAAGAGACCTTCCCGCAGGCAAACGTCTACTGTATGGTCATCCCGACTTCTATTGCCTATTACTGTCCTGAGAAGGTAAAGAAACACACGAAACCTCAGCTGCCTACCATCCGTAACGTGATTGCGCATCTCGCACCTGATGTGAAACCCGTCAACATCTACTTCACGCTGAAGAACCACAAGGATGAGGACATCTACTTGCGGACCGACCACCACTGGTCACCACTGGGAGGCTACTATGCCGCACAGACCTTCGCAAAGATAGCAGGCGTACCGTTTAAGGACTTGACACACTACGAGCAGCATGTGGTACACGGATATGTGGGTAGCATGTATGGCTATTCAAAGGATATAGCGGTTAAGAACGCACCAGAGGACTTTGTCTACTACATCCCGAAGGATGTGGAATACAACACCACCTATATCGTCTACACCATCAACAAGAGCTATCAGGTGACGGGCGAGAGCAAGCCTGCACAGGGACCGTTCTTCTATAAGTACAAAGACGGAAACGGTGGAGCTTACTGTACCATGATGGGAGGCGACTCAAAGATCACTCAGGTACGTACTTCCACAAAGAATGGTCGTAGACTCATCATCCTGAAAGACAGCTTCGGTAACATGCTGCCAGGCTACCTGTTCTACTCGTTCGAGGAGATACACGTCATCGATGGACGTTATTTCACCAAGGATATGGTGGCTTACGTTAACGAAAACAAGATTACAGACATACTCTTTGCAAACAACATCTTCAGCGCATACTCCAACTCAACCTGTAACAAATACAGACGGTTTATCAACCAGCAATGGAGCAAATCCCCGGAAAAGAGTGAGGAACCAAAAGCTGAACCAAAAGTTGAAAAGACAGAAAAGCAAGAGGAACCCACAACTCCAGAAACCCCAGAGACATCTGAGACCCCAGAATCCTCTGAATCCTGAATCTTGGAACTTGAATCTTGGAACTTGGAACTTTGAACTTGGAACTTTGAATTCAGAAACTCATTCACTATATGAAAACAATCAAACGTATCGTCCTGACTGGCGGACCATGTGCCGGTAAAACGACAGCATTGGTGAAAGTCATCGAGCATTTTTCCAATCTGGGCTATAAGGTCTTCACTATTCCTGAAGTTCCTACGATGTTCACACAGGCAGGAATGGACTACCTGACCCAGAACCGTGAATTCTTCTACGAAGGCGAGAAAGCCACGCTGGAAATCCAACTCGCCTTGGAAGATAAGTTTACACGCATGGCTGAAACATGTACCGAACCTTGTGTGATTGTCTGCGACCGTGGAGTGATGGACATATCGGCCTATATGAAACCCGAAATGTGGGAAGACATCATATCCAAGCTGAATACCACCACAGAAGAGTTACGCAATCGCTATGATGCCATCCTTCACTTGGTATCTGCTGCAGACGGAGCCGAACAGTACTACACCACAAGCAACAACGCCCAACGGTTGGAGCAGGCTGACGAAGCTGGATTAAAGGTAGCACGAGCGCTCGACAAGAAAGTCATCAAGGCTTGGACGGGACATCCACATCTGCGAGTCATCAACAACAACGTCGACTTCGAGAGCAAACTCAACCGAGTTATCAAGGAAATCTCGAAAGTGCTGGAGTTGCCTCAGCTCATCGAAACCGAACGCAAGTATATCGTGGAAGTTATCGGAGAGATACCCGAGTGTACAGAAAGTGAAATCACACAGACCTATCTGGTTGCCGATCCCGGATGTGAGGTACGTCTTCGCCGTCGCAGTTGGAACGGCACATCTGTCAACATCCACACCACCCGTAAGACACTCTCACCTACTGAGGAACTCCTCACCGAACGTCAGGTCAGCAACAACCTCTATAAGTCGTTATTGCAACAGGCCGACCCCTATCGTCAGACCATCCATAAACGTCGTAAGAGTTTCATTTGGCAAGGACAGTTCTTCGAGCTCGACACCTATCTGTCCCCTATCTCCAATCTGGTGATTCTCGAAACGAAAGGGATGGCTTGTCATGAGGACGTGAAATTCCCACCGTTCCTGAAGGTCGTAGAAGATATCACGGGCAACACAAAGTATTACAACCCGACCCTCGCATTGCAGAGATAATACATACAGAAACAGCTCCCGGTTGGGAGCTGTTTCTATATATGTCAACGATCTCTTAGAATCGGAATCCGACTGTACACATAATCTGGCTGCGGTTGTTCTCAATCTCCGTTGGCTTCAGGTCAATATCATCAAATGCGTAGAAGTCACCCTTCTGACCAGAATACTGATAAGCCACATCAATATAACCACCTTTATATCTATAACCCAGTCCGACCGTGAAGCGGTTGATTGCCTTCCAGTTGGTGAAGTCAGTCTCTGTGAACGGTCCGTCGTATGCAAGTATCTTATAGGCATCGTTCTTCATTGGAGCCGACACGTAGTTGTAACCTGCACGGATGCTGAACTCATTGGTTGGTTTCACTTCCATACCTATCTTAAAGGTGTTCTGGCCTTTCAGGTATTTGCTAATCAAATCGTTGTGTGTACGGAAGTAATTGGTCTGGTGGCCATCCATAGAATACTTCATGGACGAAAGATCCTGATACTCATATTCAGCACCGATTGCGAAGTAGTTATCAATGGTGTAGCCGAGACTACAACCCAACTTCCAAGGAGTACGTAAATCGTAGTGATAAGGATCGTAATACTTCTCTGACACGAACACATCGTTAATATGTAACACAGAGCCATTGACATCCTCCATCTTATACCATGTTGGTGTATGAACAGTAAGTCCGAAACGGAATGGAGAGTCATCGATTGGGCGGCAGATGAAACCGAGCTTCAGATCTACACCGTCACCTGTGGTCTTGTACCAGTTGGTGAAATCATAGAATGCAGATCCATAGTTAGGAACAGATATCGACTCCTCATAGAAACTCTCGCGGTTGTAGTTGATATCGTACAATCCCACGGAAGCCCCGAAGAAGTACTTGTCGAGCACATTCAACGACAGGTTGATATCTGCCTGAGTAATGCCTCCATAGGTAGCTTTTCGCATGTTGGCATCATCAGCTCCAAAACCAGTATAGCCAGTGAATTCATCTACGCCAGTTGCTGCATCAGTCACATAGTCCTCCCCCAACAAACCATATTTGGTCAGGTTTCCGTCGTCATCATACAATGGGGTACTCATATCTGTCAAAGCTCCCCAAGGCTTCTGAACTCCATTTGGATTAAAATAGCTTTCATTAGCCAGAGTGGCAATCTGGTAAGTCTGCGACAGGTTGACTCCTCCTACATTGAGGTTCTGAATCGGTGTATTCTGATTGAACATAAAGTTCTTGTTCTTCACATAGTTCACACCGAAGTTCACATACTTCACATTGCCCTCGTCAGTAGGCAGTGAAATAAGGATTCCTGCGTTATCGAGCGACATGCGCGAGCCGTCGTGTCCGAGTACACCCTTTGAGCCAAATATACCACCGACGGTAAATGCTGCATCGCTTTTACGGAAAAGGCCTGTACCTGCAGGATTGGAACCCATCACCGAGATTTCACCTCCAAGGGCACTGAGTGCACCTCCCATACCAACGTAACGTGCTGTTCCGTTGAGGTCCTTCGTTGCAACATTTGTTGCTTCAAACATATCTTGTGCCATCAAGGTAGTCGCTGAAACCACCATCGTAGCTATCATGAACAATCTTTTCATAATCTCATTTACTATTTAGCTATTTACAATATACTATTTATTTCCAATTTGACTATTTAACCATTTAGCCATTTGCTAGAATCTAACGTCTAAAGGTCTAAAGTCTAAAGACTAAAGACTACCTTCTTCCTCCGGCTGTACGTGCGCCTCCACCACCTGCGCTACCACCAACACTTCCGCCTCCGAAGCTACCGCGGTTTGATCCGCTACTGAAGCTACTACCACTACTGAAGCTGCTGGATGCTGCACTGCTACGAGTAGTTGTGGTAGTTGTCTGTGGAACACTTACAACAGTACGTTGCTGATTCGTAGTGGTCGGCATCGTCACACGTTGCGTCGTGTTGGTCTGGGACTGAGTCTGCACGCGAGTGTTTGCCTGCTGTGTATTCTGACGGACAGCCGATGTACGGTTGTTGCTTTCGTTACGATTCACAATCACTGTACGGTTGCTTTCGTTTCGGACATTTCCGCTAATCGTAGTACCGTTAAATACGGTACGTGTGTTACCTGCTGTGCTGATGCGGTTAGCCGAACTGGCTGCTGCATTGTTACGTGCGACGGCGCTGCTACGAGCTGCGCTGGTACGCAATGTGTTCTCTGTTCTTGAAGAGAAACTGTTACGGGTGCCGTTAGCTGCTGCAACTGCACTGGTGCGATTGAGCGTAGTGCCTGCACCATATCGGTTTTGGCTGAACGTACCACGATTGCGTGAGTTGCTATAACGGTTTGCATCCACATGACCGCCTCCATGCCAGTAGGGTCCTACTCCCCAGTAATCCCATGCATAATAAGGTGAATGCCAACCATAGAACGAACTATACCAAGGACGCCATCCCCATCCGTAGTGCCAGCTATAGCTCCATCCGTAGTCCCAGTAGAATGGGTCATACAGATCCAAGTAGTATGGGTCGTAGAGATAGTTGTACACACCATATCCGTAAACCAGATCCCAGTAATACGGACTGCTCAGCGCAAATCCGAAACGTGGGCTGTGGAATCGGAGCAGACGACGAGAGTAGATGAAGTCAGACTCAGGATCGTACATGTCAGGTGAAGTGACATATACCGTATCGACTTTAGCTACCAAGCTGTCATCCTCCTCTGCACCACCACCTGTCTGCCATGCACCTGCATAGTTGGCATCACGGCGGTTGTATTCGTCCTCATCCCTGCTGTTATTGTTGTAAACAACCAGAGAGGGTCGGCTGCTCGTAGTAGATGCTGACTGCTGATTCGAACGTACAGACGTTACAGTCGCATGCATGTCCTGACCTTTCTTCTTCGATGGGGTGAAGTACAGGTCGTCATCTTGTGCCTGCATTGACAATGAAGTAATCAATGCCAAACCTAATGTCCAAAACAGTTTCTTATTCATACCATTCTCGTTTTAAAGTGTCCATAATCTGATTCACGCTGCAAATTTACGATATAGATTCAACATACACGCCGACATTTCCCTAAAAAAAAATAGGGAAACCCCTATTTCACCGAAAAAGCATAAAAAAGAGCGGGGAGGAGATGTGATGAAACTCCGAGTATGTAAGATTTGAGTGCCCGTATTCCTTTGTAATCCACCGACTCGAGGTTACCCTTCACAGGGCGTGGCCCGCCATTAAAATACGGAACGTTCTCGGTTTTTCAGATTTAATTGATGAGTATCCCAATCGATCCTATATCCCCGCTAATTTATGCTCTTTTTATCGTATCGCAACGCTAAGCGTACTTTGTTTTCGCTTGCAAATATAATACATTCACTTTATACTACCAAACATTTTGCAACTTTTTTTCAAAAAAAATGCTGTAAATCCACGTTTTTCACTTTCCGACCATATAATCGTAAACCTTAAGTACATCTTGAGAGTCCACAATTTGGTCTCCGTTCACATCTTCTTGGGCATGCGACTTTGGGTTTTCTTGGGTCTGAATATACCTATAGATTGCCAGCACATCTTGCGTATCTACGGTCCCGTCTCCGTTCACATCAGCAAATCGGCAGACAGTCAGCGTCATACTTCCGTCTTCATGCTCACAGATATTCGTCAGGGGCTGATGCATCGAAGCCGATTTTGTATAGATGGGTTGCCTGTCGGCAAACAGGTTAGTCACCCTCTTCGAACCAGGGAACAGGTCGCCATCTGCCGAAAGTTTCCATACTTCAAGCTCGTCATCTGTTTCCACCAAAGAGTACGAGTACACATCCCCGTCCGCAGGAATGATGGTAAAGCACGGATGGTTGGGCGATGTATTCACGTTATTATAGGTCCAACGGCTCACGGAGTAGTCCACATGCGTCACCAGCATCCCATGCCGTAGTTGTGCGAGCGTTCCACGTCCGATATACATATCCCATCCTATGTTCTGACGATTCTCCAGGATATAATACTCGTGCTCGTTATCAGGATTTCTCATTCTATATCCTATTCCTCCTGCGCTGATTGGCTGCAGGGTAAGCGTCACATCCTCATCACGAGTCAGGTCCACCAGCTTGCGCCATCCCATGAAGTCCTTCTCGTATGCACTGTATCCACATGGATAAGTACCTTTGCTACAGTAACAGCCCGAATCCATAATGTCCCAGTAGTCCATCCCGTATTCCTTGCCTTGGGTGTCGTAGAAGTCTGGCAGTCCTATGTTATGTCCCATCTCATGACACATCGTACCGATTCCGTCCGTCGTACCCAAATACAACTCGTTGCTACAGCTATAGGCACCGTATGTCTGACTGCCGATGGTACGGTCGTTCACCTTCCCGTGAGGCCAGATGGTGTTCTTGTCCTCACAGCCGTTCTCGCCCTCACCTGCATAGATGAAGTACACCATATCTACCTTCCCGTCCCCATCGTTGTCATATTTCGTCCAATCGATTGCAAGTTCCTGCGCCCCAAGCACAGCCTGAGTGACGAATGTATTGATGTTCACATCATGAATACTCCCATTGTCCTTTCCGTAATAGGCATAGCCGCTGGACAGGGTCACCGGACCAAACACATCAAACTCAGGCAGAAACAAACTGTCGCTCTGCTGCACGAAATAGTCGCGTACCGAACCATAGCTGCCTGCCCCTGTGTAGAGGATTCCGTCACGTGTTCCGTTACAGAACTTATCATAGAACACCCTTAAGTCCTCGGGGCTTGTGGCCACCTGGAAGTGGAGGTCGGCAAACTCCACCAGCACCACAGGGATTCTCTGGACACCCAGCGACCGCAGCGGTGCATCCTGCTGTAAGGCAGCCCGTCTTTCAGATTGCATCCAAGGGGCACGAAAGGCCTGGGCCGACCCTTCACCGCCAGCCTTACGGGTACGTGGCGGAACAGTTGCCGAAGCACCTATCCACACACACATCACACACCATAATATCAGCAATCCTCTTTTCATTCGTTTCTTTCTTCGACGCAAAATTACAACAATTCTCCAACACCACAAAACATTTGTAGTGTTTTTCCTGTTTTTGTTTTAAATCTACGCTCTCTGTGCCATCTGTGTGACCTATTACTAGCCTAATAAACAATTAAACTAATAAACTACTAACCAATTAAACATTTTTTCTTATCTTTGCACAAAATAACAAAACCACCCTCTCATGAACGTGTGCACCATTCTTTCCCTCCTTCTGCTCCTGGCACTCCATCTGCCAGCACAGTCACAACGGCCCTATAGCCTTTGGATGACCCAATCCGAGATGCAGCGCACCCCCAAGAGCTACCTCCTCGACTTCTCCACCCAACCCAAATGGAGCTATGTGATGGGTATAGAGCTCGAAGCCATGCTCGACACCTATTTATTATATAAGGAGACCACCATCCTCAACTACTGCCAACAATATATCGACACGATGATCAGTCCACAGGGCGACATTCAAGGTTATCGTTTCGAGGAATACAACCTCGATAACATACGCACAGGCCATTTCCTGGCTCGTATGTACCAGCTCAACCCACAGCCCAAATGTCAGACTGCCATGCAGACCCTCATGCGCCAGCTCCATCAACAGCCGCGTACCGAAGCCGACAGCGTCTTCTGGCATAAAGCCATCTACAGCTATCAGGTGTGGCTCGACGGCATCTTCATGGGACTCCCCTACCGCACCCTCGCAGCCACTATCCTGGAGACACCAGAGACGGCCCGCCCCATCTACGACGATGCCGTCCATCAGATCAGCACCACCTATCGCCGTACCTTCGACCCACAGACCGGACTCAACCGTCATGCATGGGACGAGACCCACGAGATGTTCTGGGCCGACCCACAAACAGGACTCAGCCAGCATTGCTGGGGACGCGCTCAGGGATGGTTCACGATGGCACTTATCGAACTACTCGATGTCCTCCCCCCCGATTACGGACGCCGTACAGAAGTCCTGACCCTACTACGTCAGGACCTCGATGCCATCATCCGTTGGCAAGACCCCTCTACGGGACTCTGGTATCAAGTGATGGACTCCCCCCGTCGTGAGGGCAACTACCTCGAAGCCACCTGTTCCTCTATGTTTGCCTACGCCCTGCTCAAAGCCTATCGACTGGGATATGTCGGTACCCACTACCGAGATGCAGGTCTCCAAGCCTATCAAGGCATCCTCCGGCAGTTCATCCTCATCAACCCCGACCAGACCATCTCCCTCACCCACTGCTGTTCCGTAGCCGGATTAGGCCCAGGCATCAGCCCCAAGGTGTTGAAGGCAGCACCCAACGTCAGGGAAAACCGCCGTCGCGATGGTTCCTACCAATACTACCTCTCCGAACCCATCCGCGACAACGACCCCAAAGGCATCGGTCCCTTCATCTGGGCATCGCTGGAATATGAAAAAATTGAAAAGTTGAAGTAATTTGCGCAGATTAAAGAATATCGTCCCGTTCAGCCCACTCTTCGTCCCGTTCGTCGCACTTTAGTGCGATGCTAGCCTCTTCGTCCCGTTCGTCGCACTTTAGTGCGATGCTATCACTCCTCTTCGTCCAGTTCGTCGCACTTCAGTGCGATGTTAGCCTCTTCGTCCAGTTCGTCGCCCTTTTGTGCGATGCTAGCCTCTTCGTCCAGTTCGTCGCACTTTAGTGCGATGTTAGCCTCTTCGTCCTGTTCAGCGCACTTCAGTGCGATGCTTTCCCTCTTCGTCCCGTTCGTCGCACTTAGTGCGATGCTTTCCCTCTTCGTCCCGTTCAGCGCACTTCAGTGCGATGCTTTCCCTCTTCGTCCCGTTCGTCGCACTTAGTGCGATGTTATCCTCTTCGTCCCGTTCAGCGCACTTCAGTGCGATGTTAATCTCTTCGTCCCGTTCGTCGCACTTTAGTGTGACGTTAGCCTCTTCGTCCCGTTCGTCGCACTTCAGTGCGATGCTTTCCCACTTCGTCCCGTTCGTCGCACTTTAGTGCGATGCTTTCCCTCTTCGTCCTGTTCGTCGCACTTTAGTGTGACGTTATTTATTTAGGGTGCAAAGATAACAATAAAAATCAGCGAAACCAAATTAATTATGTAAAATCTTATCGTTTTCCATCATTCCTTCTCCTTGTATAGAAAAACAAGGACTATCAACCCGATAGCCACCACAACATCCACGATGTTCCATATCATTCTGCCTAACGCCACTTTGAAGATTGGTTGGAACAACAAAGCCAGTGCTCCAAAGGTCACAGCAAGCCCTTTCTGAGCTTGAGTCCAATATCTATATGCCATCACAGCAAATATCACCATCGACACAAACCTCACCACCTGATAATACCCGTATGGCATAGGAGCTAAACACAGCAGCAACAAGGCTGCCAATATAATATTAATCCATCTCATATTCTATATACTTCTATTTCTGATTAGAAATCTGGTCTCATACCATAGAAATCGCAGTTCAAAGAACAGTCCCTTAATCCACATGTAGCCTCTTCTATCTAAAAACTCTCGAAGCCAAAACAGCTTCGAGAGTCTTACTTTTACTTCACCATCACTTTCTTTCCTCCATTGAGATATACACCCTTCTCCGCTGGTTTTTCAAACAGCTTTCGTCCGTCGATAGTGTACCATGAATCATCTGCGAGGTCTGCACGAACAGGAATGTTGATGATATCTGTTGGTGGTTCCTCTTCAAATATTGGGATTGCTCGTCTTGCAGCTTCTGCACCTGAAACTGACAGGTAGGCTTCGAATGGACGGATGGGTCGTAATGCACTAATGAAGGCGCTGCCCTCTACTTCCGTTGAAGTGTTCTGACACCATTGGTTGTTTACATTCAATGCATATATTGTTGCATTAGCTTGTTGGTTCTGATAGTTCGGAACCAACTTCTTATTGCCATTCATTCCAACATTCAGATTGTCTGAAGCTTTTACCTGCACATTTGTTCCAATGAATTGTACTACTCCCGAAATGTTGTACTTCGCATCGTAGTTCTCATTGTTTGGCATACAAATAATATAAGGAGTGTTTGCTGCAATGGCACTCTCTTTCTTCCATCCCAGTTCCGTCAACGAATAAAGCCAGAACGGACGTTGACTGCTACCGACAGTCCAGGCATTATGAGGAACAAGCTCCGTTCCTCCTTGTCGGCGTATCTGCGTCACATCAAACGGGAGAATCAAAGTTTCCCAACCCTGACAGGTGTTATAACCCGACTTCATGCTGTAGTTATGTTCATAGGAAATGCTCTTTGCTGTGAATGCTTGTGGACAATAGAAGTTGTTACCATCAGATGCATCTTGCAGGACGATTTCATCAGCGACTCCATTCACAATCACGTTCTTCACATTGCCTGCGTATTTCTTATCCTTTACGTATAACAACAAGTTGGGATTACTTACATTTCCATTAAACGCAATATCAGGATTCCAAATGATGGCTGCCAAGTCAGTATTACCGCTTAATGCATCAGCCTCAATACCAATCACTGTCCATTGTCTGTCATTTGCTGAGCAAGTTGCGGGAACTGTTAAGGTCGTTCCATAATTTCCGCTTGCCAGTTTAATGGTTTTTTCGCTATACGACACTACATTGTAGTTCACATTGTCTATTGCGAATTCCATCACATCCTCCATGAATTCTACCTCTAATGTGGTATTTGACTCAATCTTAGTTGAATACATGTAATTCACTACGCCAGATGTTACGTCTGTTCCATTCAAAGTGACTGATTTAATACGATATCCTTCGTTTGGTGTAATAACAACCACAGCATTTGTTCCTTCAGCAATGGTAAACACTTTACTCTGCTTACTTATGGCAGTTCCTTCATAGGTTACAACTCCCTCACCAATAGATTTAATAGAGAAAGAATAAGTTGTAATCGGAATTGCTTCAAAAGTCACTTCAATATTTGTGTCTGCCGTGATATTTTCAATTGTCAAATGATTATTAACCACTTGACCTATCATTTCTTGATTATTTACCATTACACTCGCCAGACGATTGCCGTTATCTGCAGAGAATAGAATACTGATAGCATTTCCTTCCTTTATTGTAAACTCACGGCTTTGATTCCGGACTCCGACATTACCATAAGTTACACGCCCATTACCAGAAGATTCGATATTAACAGTATAAGTAGGAATAGCCTCGAATATCACCTCCAGTGTTGCATTAGCACTAATGTTAGTTATTGTGTATTGAAGACCTGTGATACTTGACGTGATATCATTGTTATTCAATTTTACATTTTTTATACGATAGCCTTCATCAGGTGCAAAGGTTACAATCGCATCCGTCCCTTCAATTAAAGTGAAGGTTGTGCTTTTGCCTCTCACGGTTGTCTCATTATATATCACAGATCCATTTCCTGTAGCGCTGATAGTTAAAGAATATGTTATTCGTTCAAACTCCACTTCCAATGAAGTATCAGTAGTAATGTTACTTATCGTGTATTGGTTGTTTGCAACTTTGGATGTCACATCAGTTTCATTCACTTTGACAGACTTAATTCGATAACCTTCGTCTGGAGTGAACGAAACAACGGCATCCGCACCATAGGACAGATTAAACGTTGATGTCTGTCTACGTATGGTCGTTTCGTCATAAACAGTAAAACCATTACCTATAGATTTGATAGACAATGTGCAAATGATTTCTTCAAATTCTACTTCTATTGAAGTGTTTGACGCAATACCACTGATAGTATATTGGTTATTCTCTACATTCGATTTCACATCCTCATTATTCAGTTTAACGCTCTTAACGCAATATCCTTTATCAGGAGTTAGCATAATAGTTACATATGTACCTTCAACAACGGTAAATGTATTACTCTTGTTGCGTATGGGTGTTCCATCATAAGTCACAGAGCCATTATCACCCACCTTGACTGTCAATGTATATGTAGTAGGAGGTATCGCCTCAAACTCTACCTCAATACTTGTATTCGACGAGATATTACTAATCGTCAGTTGACCGTCAACAACCTGTCCGGTCATATCCGTCTTATTGACTTTTACACTTGCTACACGATATCCCTTATCTGGCGAGAACGAGATTGTTACAGAACTACCTTCCCGAACAGAATAACTCTGACTCTGGTTTCTGATTACAGTCCCTTCATAACCTACGTTTCCATTACCTGTTGCCAGAATGCTGATAGTGTAATTAGGTATTGCTTCAAACACAACCTCTACTGTCGTATTTGATGTAACGCTACTGATCGTATACTTTCCATCCTTGATGCTGGAAGTTACGTCAACAGAATTAACTTTTAAGCTCTTGATACGATATCCCTCATCTGCAGTAATTGTCATTGTCAAAAAAGAGCTTTCAACCACATTGAACGTATTGGTCTTGCCACGTGTGGCAACATCATTGTAAGACACTGTTCCACTACCAGTTGCAGTGATTGACAATGTGTATGTGATTCGTTCAAACTCTACTTCCAATGAAGTATCAACCGTAATATTGCTTATTGTGTATTGGTTATTCGCCACTTTGGACGTTACGTCAGTCCCGTTCACTTTGACTGACTTAATACGATAACCTTCGTCTGGCGTGAACGAAACGACAGCATCTGTACTATATGAAACAGTGAACGTTGATGTCTTACTGCGTATTGCAGTCTCGTCGTATGTTGCGGAACCATTACCTGCAGAATTAATAGACAATGTGCAGATGATTTCCTCAAACTCTACTTCTATTGAAGTATTTGCCTCAATACCACTGATAGTATATTGGTTATTATTCACATTCGATGTCACATCCTCGTTATTAAGTTTAACACTCTTAACTCGATATCCTTCATCTGGAGTAATTGTAACAGTTACATACGAACCTTCAACAATGGTAAATATATTACTCTTGTTGCGGATGGATGTTCCATTATAAGTCACAGAGCCATTGTCACCTACCTTGACTGTCAATGTATATGTAGTAGGAGGTATCACCTCAAACTCTACCTCAATACTTGTATTCGACGAAATGTTGCTGATTGTCAATTGACTGTCAACTACTTGTCCAGTCATATCCGTCTTATTGACTTTTACACTTGCTACACGATATCCCTTATCAGGAGCAAATGAGAGCGTTATCGAAGCACCTTCACGAACAGAATAACTCTGACTCTGGTTTCTGATTACCGCTCCATCATAACCTACATTTCCATTACCTGTAGCCAGAATGTTGACAGAGTAATTTGGTATAACTTCAAATACGACCTCTACTGTCGTATTAGCTGTAATGCTACTAATTGTATACTTACCATCTTTGATGCTGGAAGTAACGTCAACAGAGTTCACCATTAGATTCTTGATGCGATATCCTTCGTCTGGCGTCAATGTTAGGATTGCGGGCGTTCCATAATTAACAATAGACGAAAAGGTTTTACCTCGTATCTCTGAACCATTATATGCCACAGCACCATTTCCTGTTGATTTTATCGTCAAACTATAAGTTATTATTTCATACTCAACATCCAACGAAGTGTCAGCGGTGATATTGCTTATCGTATATTGGTTGTTCGTAACTTTAGATGTTACATCTGTTCCATTCAACTTAACAGACCTGATTCTATAACCTTCATCGGGAGAGAATGATATGGTTGATGATGTTCCATAATTCACAGTAGATAAAGAGGTTTTATCTCGTATATCTGAACCATTATAAACCACTGCGCCATTTCCTGTTGTTTTTATCGTCAAACTATAAGTTATTATCTCATACTCAACCTCTAACGAAGTATCTGCAGTGATGTTCGCAATCGTGTATTGGTTGTTCGTAACTTTAGATGTTACGTCTGTTCCATTCACTTTAACAGACTTAATTCTATAACCCTCATCTGGGACTAATGTTATTATTGCATTTTCACCTTCTTCTACAGTAAAGGTGCTACTCTTATCTCGAATATTTGTAGTGTTATACGTAACAGTCCCATTACCAGATGAAGTAATCGATAGATTATAATAAACAGAATACTCTACGATTTCTTTAAAGAATATTGGCCATCCTGCTGCACTATATTTCCCTTCTGTCCCTTTTGGAACCTGTAGAACAGCACTTGTTACGTTAAAAACGTTCCAAATACTAAAAGGAGTAAGAATCTGAGATATTACCAAATTAACATTGGAACAATTCTGAAAAGCGTATGCCTCAATTGATGTTACACTATTGGGAATTATGATAGTATTCAAGCCCCAACATTCATAGAAAGCATATGATCCTATGGATTTTACGTAATCGGGAATTCTCAAAGTCCCAGTAAAGCCACGACAATCACGGAATGTGTCTTTTGCTATATTTTTTATGGAATTCGAAATAGTTAACGAACCAGTAAAACCGCTACAACCATAAAAGGCCGCTTCTCCAATAGACGTTACAGAATTGGGAATTAATAAAGAATCCGTTAGATTGGTACAATTATAAAAAGCATACTCTCCTATAGATGTTACGGAATTAGGGATTGTCAACGAGCCTGTTAAACCGTTACAACTATAAAAGGCAGCTTGGCCAATAGTTATTACAGAGCTGGGAATCGTCAAAGATCCGTCAAAACCTCTACAGCCATTAAAAGCATAATCCCCAATAGATGTTACAGAATTGGGAATTGTTAACGCTCCAGTTAATTGATTACAACCAGAGAAAGCGCCTGCCCCTATGGACGTGACAGAATTAGGAATTGTTAATGCTCCTGTTAAAGTATTACAGCCATAAAAAGCATATTCTCCTATGGAGGTAACAGAATACTCTACATCATTAAAAGTAGCTGTTTCTGGTATTGTGATTTCACCAGAATAGCTTGGGGCATCTTTGGACTTATATGTGACTTCAACTTCATTATTTGATAATATATTATAATAAATGCCATCAACTTTAAAATCATAGGCAAAAACACTGGCGCTGGAGCAAACAAGTACCAATGCTATAACAAATTTGAGACTTATTGCGAATCGTTTCATCTTATTACTTTCATTAATCGTCCACAGCTGGAGTATTGTCTAATTGAGTTGTACCTACGTCACGCTTATTTTTCCTTACTAATAAACAAAATAATTTGAATTCTTCCGCCAATTTATCATAATTATTAATTTCTGTTGGATTGGTTGACATTGTATATAAGACGTCCATTATTTTTTTTCTACTTGGATAATAACCAGGAAACCTTTTTATGTAATCACGCATTAAAATACAATTAACAGAAATCCTTCTTTTATATTGCTTTTGGTGTTGAAAACAAACAGAACAATTCGTATCACGATCTTTCGAACAATCAATTCTTAATCGTTCACTATCGTCTTCAATTCTATAATACAAATCTACTATATATCTAAGATAATGGTCTCTATTGGTGTCTTTTTGGGACAGATGATAAACATAATATGTTATAACTATCATGCCCACTGCGGAAATCAATGGGGCAGACTCTAATAGAAAATTCCAAAAACTCAATAAATGGTTGAACATATTATTACTTATTTAGATGAAACATTGTTACAGTTGTGAAGTTTTGTTTTCGTTATCAACAATTAGAGGCGGTTCGCCATGTTTGCCTTTTTTCTTTTTAACAGCTTCAAAAATCCGTTTTTTCAGAAATGAATCTTCAATTCCATGAGTGTCTATGTCACCCTCGGATATATACGTCTTTCCTTCATTATTCTTTATTTGAACAAGTATCACCTCATAAAAGTATGGGGTTCCATTAGCTTCTCCTTGTGCCTTTATCCTAATATTTTGTTCTTTGTCTATTTCATGTGTTATTCTATCCATATTGGTAATCAGTTATTAATGCCAAATAATCTTCACATAACATAATTTTACACAATGATAATGAATTCACTTTTTAAACCCTGGCGTTACATTATCATCACCACCTGGCCAATCGTCATTCGTGGTGAATGAAACACTATTGCTATACTGAATACCTACTGCACTGATGGCGTATGCACGAACATAGTATGTTGAACCTGCTGCAAGACCTGTCAATTGAATAGATGCCGTCCCTTGTTGGGCAGATTCGTTCTGTTTCTTGTAAGCATCGGTGCTTTTGTCTGGCATGTGATTTGTGCTGGAATAGCAGACACCGTATTCCGTTACAGGGAACATAGAAGTATAACCAAACGAGATGGTTGCTCCATCCTTTCCAATATCTGATACCTTAACGTCAGTTAATGTAGGCATTGATGCTGCAGTCTGTGTGATGATAATGGTTTCTGTCTTGGACGAAGAACTGACGGCGATTTCAGCTGTTCGGTCTTCGGTATTAGTATTGTCCGATAAAGAAACCGTAATGGTCTTGCTACCATCGCCAGATAGTACATCTGGTTTTGCCCAGTCCAGACTGGATTTAATACTCCAAATCGCTGTACCAACAATATTGAATTGTACAGTACCAGATAAGGCTCCAGAAGACAATTGCTTTGGACTGACGCTAAAATCTGTCGAACGCCCTGCTTGAACAATCTGCAATTGCTGTGTTAGATTCTGACCTTTAAACGTAAAGATCTTTGTACGTTCACTTTCTGTTGGATTTGCTGATATGCTGACAGTAACCACTTCGCTCGCTTTACTACTTGTTCTTGGAGATATGGTTATCCAATCCTCATCTTTCTCAACAACTGTCCAAAGTGTATTTCCTGTTACTGTGATAATTTGGATACCAGCTTCGCCAGAAAAATTTAAGGACGATACGCTTAAACCCAACGCCTCTGTACTTGGTTCTTGTGTCAGATGAACCGTGCGCTTGATAGTCTGACTGCTGACGATAATATCTGCTGTACGGGATTTCAAGGAAGAAGGATTTTGGTTTACCCTGACGGTCACATTCATATCACCACGTCCACTCTTATCACTAAAGGATATCCATGAAGAATCACAAGTGATTGTCCAGTTACAATTGGCACTTGCTTTGATAAACATAGTGGCAGTTGTGTTACCATTGGGAATATTGATGTCAGACACATTAAGATATTCGTTTCCTCCTTCTGGTGAATCCTCTCCATCATCGCCTCCACAGGCTATGAACAACAGGATACTGAACAGTAAAATGACTTGTCGTTTCATCATATTATATCTTTATTTTAGAAATTCGCTAATAAGCCAACATGCAGGGTAAAACCGTCACCACTGAAGTTACTACTATTAGTGATAGTCTTAAAGTTCTTGTCTTTTGACAGGGCAAGCATATATTCTGGTGTCATGAAGAAACTGAGGTGCTCCATAGGCACAAACTGCAGTTTTGCACCAAGCGTAAAGGCGCTCGATGATGCCCCATTGCCGTAGGTTGTGTTTCCTGAAACAGCTGCGTTTGCAGTAAGGAAATTGTAATTGTATCCTAACTGCGGTGTAATTGCTAACTGACGAAGCAAATTGAATTGATAACCATACTTTAAACTGATACTGTTCATCTTATACTTCGTGGCGGTATTCATGTCGCCTCCCAATACACTGCATCTGACTCAGCAAGGCCAAAGGTATAACTGGCTTGCAGGTCGTGACGCTGATAGACAGCTCCTACGACAGCACTAAGACCAGAAAGGCTGCGGATGGTGTAGCCTCCTCCGAAGTAGAAGGCTAAAGGTTTGACATAAGTGATACGCTGCAAGGTGACAGTATCGCGGGTAGTCTCGTTTCTGCGAACGGTATATTCAAGATTCTGGGTGACATAGCCTTTCTTTGAGAATGATATCTGATATGTTCCTACAGGTAAAGTCAACGTTTCGCTTAGGTCATAAGGAAGTGCCTTGACGTTACGAGGACGTGTATAGACACTCAGCCAACCAGTGTGCTGAGTTGGAGGATTAGCCTTAATAGTATTCTGCCTACGTGCAACAACTGTGAACGTTGTGATAGAAGGATCGCTATCTGCCTTACGGGTCTCAACAGTATAATTGCCCTCACGCAATTGAGTCATCCATTCTCCATTACCTACATTCTGACCATTGAACCAGATATCTGCTTTATTGGCAACAGTAACCAATACATCTCCATAATGACTCGACATGTCCGTCATATTAACCAACACCTGACGAACCTCCTTGTTGTCATTAGTACCAACTGAGATGATAGTCTCACCCTCATAGAAGTTTTTCTCTGCTGCAATTGTGTATCGGCCATAGGGCATATAATGGTTATAGATTGGTGTCTCCCCTACATACTTTCCATTGATGGTGATGCGAGCATTCGCCATACCTGTACTATTGATATTGACGAAGCGTCCACTTCCAACATTCAACAATAATTCATAGGTTGCTCCTTTCCGTAATGCGACAGGGTATTCGTACTCAATGCGACCAAAGGTAGCATGACTGATGGTGAGGGTTTGTGCAGAAGATGGCGCAAATACCCATATCTCATTGCCATGAGTCTCTGTTGTCAGGAATCCGCTAGTAGCACCACCATAAAAACTGAAACCTTCGGCTTGTGGAGCAAACACTTTGATAAGTGCACAGCGGTCTCCATTTGGATCTCGAGCAGTAACACCTGTAGCCATACCGCTCATATCATTTTCACGAAGGGAAAAGCTATCTACTGTAAGCTGAGCACTCATGGTAAGCGTCATGAAAAACATGACGCAAAATGATATTGTCCTTATATACTTTCTTATTTCCATTTCAATTTCCACGATTCAAATCTTTCACACTTTACCTTACTATATTTTTTTAACTGCAAAAATACAACAAAAAGTTAATCCAACAAAATATTTTCCTGAAAAAAAGTAAAAAAAGAGAGAAAATAGTTTGGCAGATTTAGAAATCGGATAAAATTATAAATGTTTTTTGTTTTTTCGCAAGACTTAACATTGGAAAGACATAATTTATTAATTTCCAACAACTTATACAACGAAATAGTACTAAAAGACCTAACATAAGACTTAACATAGAGTTAACATAGACTTAACACTATATCCCAAAGGGAATGTAAAAATAAACCTTAGAGGAGGAGCTAGGATGTTAGGTGTGTGTTAGGTTTATGCCACAGAGAAACACCCATTGTCAGGTGTTCTGTGATTGCGAAACTTAAATTACAGGTACAGTAATTAGACTTACTTAATAATTTAAAAAGCACGCTCAAATAAAAAAATATAGCAAAATATTTTGTGAATTGTCAAACTTGTTATATCTTTGCACCATCAACCACAAGAAAGGAAAGATTATGGAGACAACGAAAAAAAGAACACGCGAAGAAGTCCGTGCTGCTTTCAGGGCGTTCATGCATGAAAAGGAAGAAGAAAGAAAGGCTGCACAGATAAGATTGGAAGCTTATCACGAAAGAAGATTGGCAGGTTTAGTTTAGAACATACGTTTCTTAAATGACAAGATTGTGAACGTGTTAAACTTAGACAACATAAATGAACATGCGCCATACAAGGTAACGACAGATGCAGATATTCCATATCTGTATTACTTTTGTACTGATTTTGAAGTTGAGTACGAAATAAGCATCAAGGCAAATGACACGTTTGTACCTAGTGGTGCTTTTTCACTTGATATTAGGAACAAAAGTGACCAACCTTCGCCCAGTGATCCGAAGTTCAGGCACACGCTGATGGCCATCATCGAAGAATTCTTCAGACAGAACAATGACGTGATGCTATACGTCACAGAAACAAAGGATAGCAAACAAGCCTCACGCAACAGACTCTTCGTGCGATGGTTCAATACCTACGAGCACCACGACCTATACGTGATTAAAACTGCCGAGGGCAAGATGGACGGTCAAATGAACTTCATGGCCATCATACTTCGAAAAGACAACCCTCGATTACGGCAGATCTTTGAGGAGTTTGAAGAAACTGTAACATTCCTCTTTGACTGATTTTCCCCAGAAAAAGAACAGACGAATCACGAACGAATCAGAGGAGCAAGACAAATGACACGTTGAATCAAACGACCTGTCCTATATATACATATAGATGATAAATCCGTAGCAAACAGGGGTCAGTACGCATTTGTAACCTCCAGATATATTATGAAAAAATCAGCGAAATACACTTGGCTTTTATGTTTCCTTTTATGTTAGGTCTATGTTAACTCTATGTTAGGTCTTGTGTTAGGTGTTGGGGACGCCAGAAATAGCCTTACAGGTATCTACAGCAAGGATTTTGAGGAGTTTTATGTTAAGTGTTGAGTGTTTTTGATTATTATAAGATAAAAAAGACTTCGTAGAAAAACACCATGCAGCATGTTAACATCCTATTTTAGTCCTCCCCATAAAGGGGGAGATGGAGGGGGGCATGTCAAGTAATTCAGTATGTAATTCATAAGAATGTCAAGTAATTCAGTTTAACCAGGTGAAAACTGACAAGTAATTTCAGGAAAAGGCAGTCCCACACGGGGACTATAACGGTCCCATTTGGGGACTGGGATGGTCCCATTTGGGGACTAAGATGGTCCCACTCTGGGACTCAAACAATCATTAGGAGCGAGAAGTAGTGTTGCTCATAGAGAAAGGCCGTTTCGCTCATAGAGAAAGGTAGTGTTGCTATTAGGGAGAGGATATAGAGTTAACCTAGAGGAAACCTAGCGGTAACCTAGGGGTAACCTAGCGGCAACCTAGAGGTAACATAGCGTTGATATAGAGTTAGTATAGAGTTGACATAGAGTTGACATAGAGTTGATTCCTCTTGTTTAGAATTCCTCACAAAAGATACAGGTAAAATCCTCATGTCTTTCGATTGTACAAAGTTACGAAAAATATTGTTATCTACCAAATAAACAGAGAAAAAAAGAGCAAAAACGGTTCGTGTTGAGCGGTTAGGGGTGAGAGAATAGAGATTTTTCTTTATTCTTACCTCTTTATTCTTAACTTTTTTGTAACTTTGCAACTTAAAAGGCGAAAAAGATCCACCCCAACCCTCCTTAAAAGGAGGGAGCTAAAGACTTTAGACGCTAGACTCTATACTTTAGCTGAATAGATCAATAATGAATAATTCAATAAAGGATATCGTAAATAGTAAATAGTTAAATAGTAAATAAGAAAATGTACAGAACACACACATGTGGAGAGTTGAGACTCTCCGACGCTGGTCAGACCGTCACCCTTGCTGGATGGGTGCAGCGCACGCGCAAGATGGGCGGTATGACATTCGTAGATCTTCGTGACCGATACGGCATCACACAGCTCGTATTCAACGAAGAGGTGAACGCTCCCCTCTGTGAGGAGGCAAACAAGCTGGGACGTGAATATGTGATACAGGTCACTGGTAAGGTGAACGAGCGTTACAGCAAAAACAAGAACATGCCGACAGGAGACATCGAAATCATCGTGGACGCACTGAACGTGCTCAACATAAGCGATACGCCTCCTTTCACTATAGAAGAGAACTCTGACGGTGGTGATGACCTCCGCATGAAATACCGCTACCTGGATCTGCGCCGTCCTAACGTGCGCAAGAACCTGGAGCTGCGCCACAAGATGTGTATCGAGGTGCGCAACTACCTATCAAACCTGGGCTTCATCGAGGTGGAGACTCCTATTTTGATTGGTAGCACTCCTGAGGGTGCACGCGACTTCGTAGTACCTTCTCGTATGAACAAGGGTCAGTTCTATGCACTGCCTCAGAGTCCTCAGACACTGAAGCAGTTGCTGATGGTGAGCGGATTCGACCGTTACTTCCAGATTGCGAAGTGTTTCCGTGATGAGGACCTGCGTGCCGACCGTCAGCCTGAGTTCACGCAGATCGACTGCGAGATGTCATTTGTCACTCAAGAGGATATCATCCAGACGTTCGAGGGAATGGCCAAGCATCTGTTCAAGGTGCTGAGGGGCGTAGAGCTGAACGAGCCGTTCCTCCGTATGCCTTGGGCAGAAGCGATGCGTCGTTTTGGTAGCGACAAACCAGATATGCGTTTCGGCATGGAGTTCGTAGAACTGATGGACGTACTGAAACTCGGCACCTTCCCTGTGTTCGACGGAGCTGCCTACATCGGTGGTATCTGCGCTCCTGGCTGTGCTGTCTATACTCGTAAGCAACTCGACCAGCTGACCGACTTCGTGAAGCGTCCGCAGATTGGCGCAAAGGGTTTGGTTTATGCCCGTGTACAGGAAGACGGTAGCGTGAAGTCGAGCGTTGATAAGTTCTACACACCTGAACAGCTCCTTGTCCTGAAGGAGAAGATGGGTGCCAACCCGGGTGACTTGATTCTCATCCTCTGTGGCGACGATGCCATGAAGACCCGCAAGCAGCTGTGTGAGCTGCGTCTGGAGATGGGTAATCAGCTGGGACTGCGCGACAAGAACAAGTTCGCCCTGCTGTGGGTTACTGAGTTCCCGATGTTTGAGTGGAGCGAGGAGGAAGGCCGTCTGATGGCGATGCACCACCCATTCACCCACCCTATGGACGAAGATATCGCCCTGCTCGACACGAAACCGGAAGAGGTACGTGCTGACGCCTACGATATGGTATGTAACGGTATCGAGGTAGGTGGAGGTTCAATCCGTATCCACGATCCTAAGTTACAGGCCAAGATGTTCGAAATTCTCGGATTCACCCCAGAGAAGGCTCAGGAGCAGTTCGGATTCCTGATGAACGCCTTCAAGTACGGAGCACCTCCTCACGGAGGACTGGCTTACGGACTGGACCGCTGGGTAAGCATCTTCGCAGGTCTCGACTCTATCCGCGACTGCATCGCATTCCCAAAGAACAACAGCGGACGCGACGTGATGCTCGACGCACCTGCTGCATTGGATCAGAAGCAGTTGGATGAGTTGGCGATAGATATTAAAGAAGAATAAAAGACCCTCCCCCCAATCCCCCTCCCTCTATGGCGGGGGTGACTGATGTTATTTTAAATTACACATTATAAATTAGATATTACATTAGAGCGTGAAACTAGACAAAAATACAGTGATCGGCTTTATCCTGATGGCCGTTGTCTTCTTCGGATTTATGTTCTACGAAGGCAAGGTGCAGAAGGAGAGAGCTGAGCAGATGAAGAAAGAACAAGTGGTTCAGGCTGTCGCACAGCAGAAGTCGGACAGCATCAAGAACGTAGTTGAAGATAGGAAAGCATTACAGGAGATGGAGCAAAAGAACGACTCCAACAATATCCTTTTTGCTGCGCGTCAGAGGAACGAAGGCACAACGGTCATCGAAAACGAGTTGCTGAAACTCACCATACAGAATAACGGAGGACAGTTGGCACGCGCTGAGTTGAAAGACCCTACCTACAAGAACCAGGAAGGTGGACAGGTAGTGCTGTTCGATAAGGGCGACTCGGATATGCAATTCAAATTCGATGCAAAAGACATCAATATTGAAACTGGAGCAGAAGATTCTCTTTATTTCGCACCCAAAGATGTGAAGAAGAACGCAGTCACCATGAGTCTGCCTGTAGGAGACGGAAGCATCGACATCCAGTATGAGCTTTTGCCAAATTCTTACATCCTCAACATGACCGTCAAAGCCAATGGTTTGGCAGGGATATTCTCAACGAAGACCAAGTCGTTCAACATCGTATGGAACGAGAACATGCGTCAGCAGGAGAAGGGTTTCGACTTCGAGAACCGCTACAGCACCATCACCTATCGTACAACAGAAGACGATACTGACGAACTGAGTTCAGCTGGTGCGAACGATGAGGAGACCGACTTCGACGGCGAGCGTCTGGAATGGGTGGCGTTCAAGACACAGTTCTTCAGCCAGATACTCATTGCTGACCAAGACTTCAAACCGGAGTATTTCAGCCAGACACAATACAAGAAGGAACAATCGAAGGGCTACCTCAAGACCTACAAGGCAGAGGTGTCGTCGGCATTCGACCCTACAGGAAAGACGCCTACGAACCTGAAGATGTATATCGGTCCGAACAAGTTCTCTACCTTGCGTGAGAACGAGAAGCTCTGCAACTCAGAGAGCGACCTCGACCTCCAGAGTATCGTCTACCTGGGATGGCCTCTTATCAAGTACATCAACCGTTTCTTCATGCTTTATCTCTTCGACTTCATGACCGGATGGGGCATCAACATGGGTATCGTGCTCCTGCTCCTCACGTTGGTCATCAAGTTCGCCATCTTCCCACTCAACCGCAAGAGCTACCTCTCAAGTGCCCGTATGCGTGTACTGAAACCGAAGATTGAAGAGATTTCGAAGAAATATCCGGATAAAGACCAAGCTATGCAACGCCAGCAGGAAACCATGAAGCTCTACTCAGAGTATGGTGTAAGTCCGATGGGCGGATGTCTGCCGATGCTGATTCAGATGCCTATCTGGATTGCGTTGTTCAACTTCATCCCGAACGCCATCGAACTACGCGGACAGTCGTTCCTCTGGGCTGACGACCTCAGTACCTATGATGACGTCATCAACTGGGGTACTCACATCTGGGGTATCGGCGACCACCTGAGCCTCTTCTGTGTGCTCTGGTGCTTGTCAACTGTTGCCAACACTTGGATTATGATGCGTCAGCAGCGCGACTCGATGAGTCCTGATCAGGCACAGCAGATGAAGATGATGCAGTGGATGCAATACCTCATGCCTGTGGTATTCTTCTTCTCATTCAACGACTACTCGTCAGGTCTCAACTACTACTACTTCGTATCAGGTCTCATCTCTATCATCATGATGTGGTTCCTCCGCAAGACCACCGATGACAAGAAACTGCTCGAGCAACTCGAACGCCGTTACAAGGAGCGCAAAGCTAACAACAGCGGTGTGCAGAAGACCTCATCGATGATGGGACGCCTCCAGGCGATGGCCGAGAAGCAGCAGGAGATGATGCGCAAGCAGCAGGAAGAGCAGCAAAGAAAAGGCAAGAAATAATAACTCCTAACAATAGAATCCTTATGAACAAATTACTAATCGCAACCAGTCTGATGGCTATAGTGATGATGGAAGCATGTAACAACGAAGCGCCTACCACGATGATAGGCAGACAGACTCCTGAAGTGAAGGACGGACAGTTCACACCCGAACTGCTGTGGGCAATGGGACGTGTGGGCAGCTATGATGCCAGCAACGACGGAAAGACCGTCGCATACAACGTCAGCTATTACAGTGTGGAGGAAAACAAGAGCCACACCGTCATCTATACCATCAACACAGATGGCACAAACGAGAAACTGCTGACAACAGCTGTTACCAGCGAGTCTGCACCTAAATATATTAATAATGGTGAACAAATCACGTTCCTCGCTCCCGACAAGGACGGCGTAAGTCAGATTTGGGTGATGAACGCCGACGGAAGCGGACGCAAGCAACTGTCGAAATGTGAGATGGATGTGGACGACTACCTCTTCTCGCCTGACGGCAAGAAAGCAATCGTCGTTCATCAGGTTCCTTACCACAACATCATCCAGGAACGTCCTGAAGATCTGCCAAAGAGCACAGGAATGGTTATCGACGGTGCGATGTTCCGCCATTGGGACCACTACGTAGAGAGCATCCCACACCCATTCGTGCTCAACATCGAAAGCGGTGAGGAGTTCGACATCCTCGGAGCAGAAGAAGACAAATACTTTGAGTGCCCGATGGAACCGTTCGGTGGTATCGAGCAGTTGGCCTGGAGCCCAGACTCAAAGCAGATTGCATTCACCTGCCGCTGCAAGACAGGATTGGCATACGCCATCAGTACAGATTCGGATATCTTCCTCTACGACGTAGAGAGCGGTACGACGAACACAGCAAAGAACCTTTGCAAAGGTTGTGAGTTTGGTGTAGTGCCTGACGGAGGCATACCATTCGCTCCTGATAACATCTGCGATCCATCGAAGTCGCTTCAGAACCAGTATATCAACACAAGCGAAGATACCAAGGACAGAAACGTAGGTTACGACATCAATCCGCAGTTCTCGCCTGACGGCAAGTATGTCGCTTGGCAGAGTATGGAACGTGACGGATATGAGAGCGACCGTAACCGCCTTTGCATCTATGAGTTGGCTACAGGCAACAAGACCTACGTGACGGATGAGTTCGACAGCAACGTAGATGCTTATTGCTGGGACAAGGACAGCAAGACGCTGTATTTCGTAGGTGTATGGCACGGAACGACTCATGTCTATCGTACGAACCTCGAAGGAGAGGTGAAGCAGTTGACTGAAGGTCAGTACGACTACACAGGCGTAGCACTCTGTGGTGATCAACTGCTCTGCTCACGTCAGTCGATGAAAGAGGCAACCGAACTCTATCTGGTTGACAAGCAGACAGGTAAGGCCACACAGGTGACAGACGAAAACAAATACTTCAGGGAGAACGTAGCATGGGGTGAGGTCATCCCGCACTGGTCGAAGGCAACCGACGGAGCAGACCTGCTCTCATGGATTATCCTTCCTCCGAACTTCGACGAAACAAAGAAGTACCCTACCCTCCTGTTCTGCGAAGGTGGTCCTCAGAGTCCTGTAAGCCAGTTCTGGAGTTTCCGCTGGAACATGATGATTATGGCAGCTAACGGCTATGTGGTCGTAGCGCCTAACCGTCGCGGTCTTCCTGGATTCGGTTCGAAATGGAACGAGGATATCAGCACCAACTACGGAGGTCAGTGTATGCAAGACCTCTTGTCTGCTATCGACGACGCAGCTGCTACCCTTCCTTATATCGACAAAGACCGTATGGGATGTGTAGGTGCCAGCTTCGGCGGATTCAGCGTCTATTGGATGGCAGGCAATCACGACAAGCGCTTCAAGTGCTTCATCGCTCACGACGGTATCTTCAACCTCGAGCAGCAATACCTAGAGACCGAAGAGGCTTGGTTCACCAACTGGGATCTCGGAGGTGCTTTCTGGCATAAGGACAACCCGGCAGTGGCACGTTCATTCGCTAACTCACCACATAAGTTCGTCGATAAGTGGGACACTCCTATCTTATGTATTCATGGAGATAAGGACTACCGTATCGTATCGTCACAAGCCATCGCTGCCTTCAACGCAGCTAAGTATCGTGGCATCGAAGCTCAACTGCTGCTCTTCCCAGACGAGAACCACTGGGTACTCAAACCCCAGAACGGAATCCTCTGGCAGCGTACTTACTTCAATTGGCTGGATAAGTGGCTGAAGTAGAGGATCCTCTCCCCGCTCCCCTTGAAAGGGGAGAGCTAAAAGTCCTCCTTAAGGAGGATTTATAAGGTCTAATAAAATTATAATAGTAAATAAGATTATGACAGAAAAACTTCAAAAGAAACTCAGCGAATCGAAAGCAGCTCGCTGGACAGCTCTCATCATCGTGTCGTTCACCATGATGTTTGCATACTTCTTCACAGACGTGATGTCACCACTCGAACCTATGCTTACTGCAGCTAAAGGTGCAGACGGTGTAGGACTTGGTTGGAGTCCTGACGACTACGGATTCTTCTCCGGCTCGTATGGATACTTCAATGTGTTCCTGCTGATGCTCTTCTTCGGAGGTATCATCCTCGATAAGTTCGGCATCCGCTTCACAGGTATCATGTCCACAGTTCTCATGTTCGGTGGTGCACTCATCAAATGGTATGCAGTCGGCAACGACTTCGAAGGAAGCATGTCTGTTTTCGGCACAGTATATCCTATGCAGGTCATCATTGCCTGTGTTGGTTTTGCCCTCTACGGTGTAGGTTGTGAAATCGCAGGTATCACGGTTTCGAAAGTTATCGTGAAGTGGTTCACAGGTCACGAGTTGGCACTCGCGATGGGTTTGCAGGTTGCTTTGGCTCGTATCGGTACCGCTGGTGCCCTTGCCCTCGCTCTGCCTTTTGCACAGAAGTTCGGAGGTGTTCCTGCCTCTGTAGGACTGGGTGCTGCCTTGCTGTGTGCAGGTCTCATCAGCTACCTCGTATATTGTGTGATGGATAAGAAGTTCGACAAGGAGAAAGCAAGTGCTGCTTCTGCTGAACCAGAAGAAGGATTCAAGTTTGCCGACCTCAAACTCATCTTCACCAACAAAGGATTCTGGCTCATCACCCTCCTTTGCCTGATGTTCTATGCTGGCGTATTCCCATTCCTGAAGTTCGCAACGAAGTTGATGGTAACCAAATACGGTGTTGATCCTGAGTTGGCCGGATTGATTCCAGCTATGCTCCCATTCGGTACCATCTTCCTCACACCGCTCTTCGGTTCTATCTACGACAAATACGGTAAGGGTGCAACCCTCATGGTGATTGGTTCTATCCTCTTGACCGTCGTACACGGCATCTTTGCCATCCCTACGGTGACCTCAGTAGCGATAGCTATCGCAGCAATGGTGCTGTTGGGTATTGCCTTCGGATTGGTTCCATCTGCTATGTGGCCATCTGTTCCAAAGATCATCCCGATGCAGCTGTTGGGTACAGCCTATGCAGTCATCTTCTACATCCAGAACATCGGTCTTTCAATGGTTCCTGTCATGATCGGTAAGGTCAATCAGGCGAACACGGATGCCAACGATGTAACTGACTACACCACCTCTATGGCCATCTTCGCCGTTTGTGGCGTCATCTCCATCATCATCGCAGTAATGCTGAAAATGGAAGACAAGAAGAAAGGCTACGGACTGGAGCAAGCAAATATTAAGAAGTAATAACCCCAAAGGGGAATTTAAAGTTGATAGTTGATAGTTTAAAGTCAGTTGAAAAATGCGATTAAGTGAGAGCAGAGTCAAACTTGCTTGAACTATGCCGAGCGTGAGCATTTTATGAAATTAGTTGAAAGTTGAAAGTTGAAAATAAGGAGTGAAAGGAGTTGCAGGAGTTCAGGAGTGACAGACGACACCAATGGGTGTTAACATCAGCAAAGTATCGTCG
>JAFZYE010000021.1 GCA_017616445.1 Bacteroidaceae bacterium | reverse complement strand
TGACAAACACAAATCAGAGTATTGGTTTTTTGAGAAATCCATCGCGTGATGCTGCTATTGACATCGATGGTGTGTATTATAATCCAGCAGGTGTGAGTTTCCTCGATGAAGGTTGGCATTTTCAGTTCAACTGGCAGAGTCCGCATCAGAAGCGTGACTCGCGTAGCAGCTATGGAAAGTTGTTCGGAGCAAACTACCTGAATCAAGGAACTCCAGAGGCTGACGGTTCTGTGAGCCGTTTGTATAAGGGACGTGTGCATGTGCCTATCCAACCATCATTGTACTTGGCATACAACAAGAACGACTGGGCTTTCCAGTTTGGTTTCGGTATCATCGGAGGTGGTGGTACCTGTGAGTTCAAGAATGGCGTAGGTTCGTTCGAGGCGCTGGTGGGTCAGATGGGTATGACACAGATGGGTGCCGGCTTTGGAGGATATAGCTTGGATAGCTACCTGAAGGGTAAGTCGTATTTCTTTGGTACAACGTTGGCTGCTGCTCGTAAGTTGAACGAGAAGCTGAGCGTGAGTCTGGGCCTGCGTGCCATCTATGCATGGAACAACTACGATGGATATATCGACAATATCACTTTCCGTACTACGACAGGCAATATTGTGAATGTGCCTAATAACTATGTGCTCGATTGCAGTCAGACGGGACTGGGTGTGGCTCCTATCATCGGTATCGACTATAAGGTGAACGATTATGTGAATCTGGCTGCAAAGTATGAGTTCCGCACACCCATTACCGTGAAGGCTGATGCAAAGAACAATGCTGCGTTCAATCAGATGGCGGCTCAGCGTGCAGCTTTTGCCAACTATCTCGACGATGCAGAGACTCAGATGGATCTTCCAGGCTACTTGGCAGTAGGTGTTCAGGTAACACCCATCGAGAAGCTGCGTCTCAATGTGGGCTATCACATGTACTTCGACCGCGACACCCGTCAGTGGAGCAAGAGTCTCGTGAAAGACACCAACGAGTTTACGCTGGGTGCTGCATACGACCTGACGGACCACATCGAGGTAAGTGCAGGCTATCAAAAGACGATGTACGACCAGTCAGAGGCCAACTATTCTGATCTGTCGTTCAACCTCAATAGCTATTCGTTTGGCTTTGGAGTTGGCGTGAAGGTGACAGACAAAGTGAAGCTCAATGCTGCCTATTTCCAAACCAACTATACGGATCATACACTGACAACCCAAGTCAGTAACATCACCTTCCACCGCGAGAATCGTGTGTATGGCGTAGGTGTGGATGTGAACTTTTAAGATAATTGATAGTCAGCTTATCGTAGGGGATAGAAGTAAAAGGTATAGAATCTAAATAAAACATACAGAAATGATACGAATAAATAATTTGTGCATGATGGCCGCTATCCTTATGTGTGGCCTATTTCAGATTTCATGTAGTGAAGAAGATGAAGGAGGGGATGTGAACCCTGTCGTGCCGATTGACCTGAATTGCAAGAAGCCTGACTATCTGAAAGAGGGCGATAAGGTGGCACTGATTTCTCCCTCCTATTACACTCCTATGGAAAATGTTGAGAAAACCGCAGACTTGCTCCGCACCTGGGGATTGGAACCCGTAATAGGTCCTAATGTTGGGAAGAAAATTGACGGGCAATATGCAGGCACGGTGGCTCAACGTGTAAACGACATCCGTTGGGCACTTGGTGACCCAAATATCAAAGCCATTATATGCAATCGTGGAGGCTATGGAACTATACAGCTGATTGACGAACTGACACTTTCGGAACTGAAAGCCTCGCCCAAATGGTTGGTGGGTTTCAGCGACATCTCTACGCTGCATGGTCTGTTGACCTGTGCAGGAGTGATGAGTATACATGGTACGATGAGTTCGTTTCTGGCTCGTGGTGGTGCAGATGCCAGCAGCACAATGATGCGTGATTTGCTGCTGGGTAAGGTGCCCTGTTATGAGGTGCCTGCGCATAAGCAGAACATTGAAGGAAAAGCAAGCGGAGTATTGGTCGGGGGTAATCTCTGTACCTTCGTACCCAACCTCGGTTCACAGGCCGATGCCACTCAGGGTAAAGACCTGATTCTCTTTGTCGAGGAGGTGGAGGAGTCGATGCACAATATAGACCGTCAGATGCGTATTCTTCAGATGAACGGTGTGCTTGACCGCTGCAAGGGCATCATCCTGGGTGAGTTTACCGACTGTGGCACAGAGTTTTCCTATGACAGTGTTGAGGCGATGCTCAGCACGATGTTGAAAGCGTATAATATCCCTGTGCTTTGTGGATTTCCAAGTGGTCATGGTAATTTGAACCTGCCTTTGGTGATGGGCGCAAGGGTTACAATTGATGTGCGTAGCGACGGTGCTACCCTGGTGTTTAACATCGATGGTGACCAGCGACAGGTTAATACGGAGGACATCGCAGCTCCTACCACATCTGTGGCATCCCGTATGCGCTTAGCGGGAAAGAGAGAGTAAAGGAATAAAGGGCTTTCGGTTAGCTGTGGGAATACGAAAACTCTGCAATTATCTTAAATATTGCAGGAAAAGGTTATAAATCGTAAATAGGTAATTGCCAAATCGTAAATAATTCTTACCTTTGCGGTTGAAAATCAGAATCCAATGAAGAAAAAACTGTTATTTTGGCTTGTTTCATTGTTGACGGTGTCTGTGGCATCGGCGCAGATGGCCAATCCTGTAAAGGTGCAGAGTCAATTGAAAGAGGTATCTGCTACTGAGGCAGAAATAGTGTTTAGTGCTTCAATCGAAGCAGGATGGCACATGTACTCTACTGAGGTTGTCGAGTTTGGCCCAACGCCTACTACGCTGACAGTGGAGAAAATCAGTGGTGCCAAACTGAAGGGAAAGCTCGCCCCTAAGGCTGCTCCTATCAAGCACTATGAGGAGATGTTCGAAGCGGATGTCTTCTACTTCGAACATACAGCCACATTTGTGCAGAAACTGACGCTTGAGGGCGGAAAGTACCATGTAGAGGGTTTCCTTGAATATGGCGCATGCAATGACCAGAGTTGTACACCACCGACGAAAGTAGATTTCAGCTACGATGGTGAGGCAAAGAAAGAGGAACCTTCCCAAACGGTTACCTCCCAAGATCCGTCCCCAGTCCTTCCCGAAGAAAAGGGTGCTGAGGAGAACGATACGGATTCTTTTCCCAATGGTGACGAGAATGGGGTTGCGGATTCTGTTTCAGCTTCGCCAACTGACTTTTCCGCAGAGGCAGACCTCTGGACTCCTGTGGTGGATAAGTTGAAGGCATTTGAAGAGAAGACGACCAGTAACAGTTCGCTGTGGCAGATTTTCCTTTTAGGATTGCTGGGCGGATTGGTCGCTTTGGTGACCCCATGCGTTTGGCCGATTATCCCGATGACCGTTAGTTTCTTCCTGAAGCGCTCTGGTGATAAGAAGAAGGGTATCCGTGATGCCATCATCTATGGTGTGTCGATTGTAGTGATTTATCTTGCCCTGGGTTTGATTGTAACTGCTTTGTTTGGCGCTAGTGCGCTAAATGCTTTGTCGACCAATGCCATCTTCAACATTTTCTTCTTCCTGATGCTGGTGGTATTTGCTGCTTCGTTTTTTGGGGCTTTCGAACTCCAACTCCCATCTTCATGGAGCAATGCAGTGGATAACAAAGCGGAGAAGACGGGTGGATTGCTTGGTATCTTTCTAATGGCTTTCACGCTGACGTTGGTCAGCTTCTCATGTACAGGACCAATCATCGGATTCTTGCTCGTAGAGGTATCAACCAGTGGTGACATATTGTCTCCGGCAATTGGTATGCTAGGTTTTGCCATTGCGTTGGCTTTGCCTTTTACGATATTTGCAATCTTCCCAAGTTGGTTGAAGTCGATGCCGAAGAGTGGCGGGTGGATGAACACCGTGAAGGTAGTTCTTGGCTTTGTTGAACTGGCGTTCGCATTGAAATTCCTCTCAGTGGCTGACTTGGCATATGGTTGGCATATATTGGATCGTGAAACCTTCCTGGCCCTTTGGATAGGGCTGGCCATCTGTATGGCAATGTATCTTTTTGGACTTATTAAGTTCCCACATGATGATGCGGACGAACGTAACATAAGTGTGACAAGGTTCTTCTTAGGATTGATTTCACTAGCATTTGCCATCTATATGATTCCTGGCCTATGGGGAGCTCCCCTGAAAGCTGTCAGTGCATTTGCGCCACCTATGTCGACTCAGGATTTTAATCTTCAATCGCAGGAAGTGAAGGCACGTTCGAATGACTATGACTTGGGTATGCAGATGGCGCGTGCCAATGACAAGCCTGTACTTATTGATTTCACCGGTTTCGGATGTGTGAACTGCCGAAAGATGGAGGCAGCTGTATGGACAGATCCTCAAGTAGCAAGTATCATGACGAACGACTATGTGCTGATTCAGCTGTTTGTCGATGATAAGACACCGCTGCCAGCACCAATCATCGTGAACGTGAATGGACAGGAACAAAAGCTTAGAACTGTAGGAGATAAGTGGAGCTATTTACAAAGTAGCAAGTTTGGTGCAAACGCACAGCCTTTCTATGTGCTACTCGACCATCAAGGTAATCCGCTCTCACAGAGTTATGCCTTTGATGACAATATCGATCACTACCTGAACTTCTTAAAGAATGGATTAGAGCAATTCAGAAAGGCACAGAAAACACCTTTGATTGAGTTGGGTATGACACTTGATGCCGCTGTTGAGTTGAACGGTAACAAAAAGGAAATGCATGTGAAGGCTGGGGAAACCGAATGACCTTACACCTTATTAATATAATGTATGCGTGCATATATAGAAACCTAAAGTAGGAATTGTATTAAAACATCATAAAATGGAAAACGAAAATCAGAAGCAATTACAGATTGAACTGAAGCCCGATGTGGCTCCAGGCGTCTATTCGAATTTGGCAGTGGTGGCTAACACGCCTTCAGAATTTGTGTTGGATTTCATTGCTATGTTGCCGGGTCTGCCCAAGGCAGAAGTGCGCTCAAGAGTTATCATGACTCCCGAACATGCAAAACGTTTGCTTTTTGCTCTTCAGGAACGAGTAAAGGGGTACGAACATCAGTTCGGAACTATCGACCTACATCAGCCAGATCCCAAAGGACGAACAATTGCGCCTTTTGGTACTGGAGAAGCGTAATTTTGCGTTAAATAAACTTAAAAATTACTACTTTTTGCAAAAAATAGGGCTTTTCGAGTAAAAAAAACGAAAGAATAGCTGCTGTTTCGTACTTTTTTACTAACTTTGCACCGCTTTTTGGACTTTTATGCCCAAACTATGCCCTTTCGGGGGTGAGGAAACGTACGCCCTTAGCGGTGGAATTGGAAGTCTTGGAAGCCACAGAATACGTATAATTATATAAATATAAATCATAAAAAACAAAACAAAATGCCTACTATTCAACAACTAGTAAGAAAAGGTAGAAAGGTGTTGGTAGACAAGAGCAAGTCACCAGCTCTGGACTCATGTCCGCAGCGTCGTGGTGTGTGTGTTCGTGTTTACACCACAACGCCTAAGAAACCTAACTCAGCGATGCGTAAAGTAGCACGTGTTCGCTTGACAAACAAGAAAGAAGTAAACTCCTACATTCCAGGAGAGGGTCACAACTTGCAGGAGCACTCAATCGTGCT
>JAFZYE010000020.1 GCA_017616445.1 Bacteroidaceae bacterium | reverse complement strand
TCTTTGCAGCGAAATAGAAAAAACAGGCGAAGAGTTTGTCCCTATAATAAATGTCAAGTAATTCAGTATGTAATTCATAAGAATGTCAAGTAATTCAGTTTAACCAGGTGAAAACTGACAAGTAATTTCAGGAAAAGGCAGACGTCAGCGACAACGAACGAAGTCCCACGCTGGGACCATGGCGGTCCCACATTGGGACTGAAACGGTCCCACTTTGGGACTATGACGGTCCCACGCTGGGACTAATATCCCATCAGTAACCAAAATGGTGGAATGTCAAACGCGAAAAAGTCAAACGGTGAAGATACGAGAAGAAAAACAACCTTTTTTACCAAATTAATTCTAAAGAGCGGTTCAGCGTATCGGATTATTTCGTAACTTTGTAACCCGTATTTTGATAGCAAAAAGATAATTCATAACCAAAAGGAAAAAAGAGATGAAATACGGTTTTGACAACGACAAATACGTAAAAATCCAATCTGAACATATCAAGGAGCGCATAGCTCAGTTCGGTAATAAGTTGTACCTGGAATTGGGTGGCAAACTCTTTGACGACCACCATGCCAGCCGTGTGTTGCCTGGATTCCAGCCAGACAGTAAGTTGAAGATGTTACAGCAGCTGAGCGATAGCGCAGAAATCGTAATCGTGATAAGTGCTGTGGACATCGAGAAGCAGAAGGTGCGTGGCGACTTGGGTATCACCTACGACATGGACGTGTTGCGTCTGCGTGAGGAGTTTCAGAAACGTGGCTTCTTGGTAAGCAGCGTGGTCATCACGCACTATAACGGACAGAGTTCGGCCGACGCGTACAGCCAACGTCTGAAACGTATGGGCATCCAGTCGTACTTTCACTACACCATCGAAGGCTATCCTTCGAACGTGGCTCTCATCGACTCGGAAGAAGGATTCGGAAAGAACGACTACGTGAAGACCACCCGTCCGCTGGTCATCGTGACAGCTCCAGGTCCTGGTAGCGGAAAGATGGCCGTCTGCCTAAGTCAGTTGTATCAGGAGCACCAGCGTGGCATCGAGGCTGGTTATGCGAAATTCGAGACCTTCCCTGTGTGGAACCTCCCGCTGAAGCATCCTGTGAACATCGCATACGAGGCTGCTACAGCAGACCTGAACGACGTGAACATGATTGACCCGTTCCACTATGAGGCTTACGGCAAGATTGCCATCAACTACAATCGCGACATTGAGATATTCCCTGTACTCAACGCTTTGTTCGAAGGCATCTATGGTCAGAACCCATATAAGTCGCCTACAGACATGGGTGTGAACATGGTAGGCTTCTGTATCTCTGATGATGAAGTGTGTCAGGATGCATCGAAGAACGAGATTATCCGCCGCTACTACACAGCACTGAACCACTTGGCTAATGGTGACGGAAACGATAACGAGGTGAGCAAGATTGCCTTGCTGTTTAAGCAGGCCAATATCAACAGCGCTTACCGTAAGACCACCGTGGCCGCAAAGGAACGTAAGGAACAGTCGCTGGGTAAGGCTTGTGCTGCCATCGAATTGGCTGACGGTACCATTATCACATCTGAAGAAAGTGCGTTGCTCGGTCCTAGTGCGGCACTCATCCTGAATGCCACCAAGGAATTGGCTGGTATTGACCATACACTCAAGCTGATTCCACAGGATTTGATTGAACCTATTCAGAAGACCAAGACAGAATATCTGGGTGGCAACAACCCGCGTCTGCATACCGATGAGGTGCTTGTCGCTCTTTCTGTATTAAGCACGCACGATGAGAACTGCCGTAAGGCCCTCGAGAGTCTGCCTGAACTTCGTGGTTGTCAGGCGCATTGTACCGTGATGCTGAGCGAGGTGGATCGTAAGATCTTCAAGAAGCTTGGTGTGGGATTGACGTGTGATCCGGTGAAGAAGAGGTAAGAGAATAAGGAGTTATCGCTTTGCTCGAAGTAAAAGAAGTTACCAGCCTGCGACTTCGGAGTTATCACTACGTTCGACGATACTAGCAGGTGGTTCTTTTGGAGAGTTAGCGCCTTCCAACTTACTCAACATTACAAAACATCGTAAGAGACTGAAACATATGGCAAGTAAATCATTTCGTGAAGTTCGTGCATGGCAAAAAGCACATGAGTTTGTATTGACATTTTATGCAACAAAGAAGATGTTCCCTGACGACGAAAAATACGCACTTGTACCACAGTTTCAGCGTGCAGCTGTCTCAATTGCCGCTAACATTGCAGAAGGATATCGAAAGGTATCTAAAGCAGACAAACTGAGGTTCTTCAATATTGCTCAAGGAAGTCTTGAAGAATGTCGCTACTATATCATACTAAGCCACGATGTTGGTTATTATAACGACGAGACGACAAACGAAATGTGGGACAAGATAGAGACGACAAGTGCCGTACTCAACGCCTATTGTCAAGCCATCAATAATAATAAAAGGATAGAAGATGAGTTGTGACTTTGACAGTGACGCCCTATGGTATCGTCGAGCGAAGCGATAACTTCGAACGTAGTGATAACTTCGAGCGGAGTGATAACTTCGAGGCCAACGGCCGATAACTTCTAAGAATAAATTAATGAAACATATTACTCGAGTTTTATTCATATTATTGTCCCTATGTGTCGTCTCTCCAGTCTTTGCCATCAAGAAAAAGAAGATAAAGAAAGGAGAGGTGGTGATGGTTGCTGCGCCTGAACCCGATGGCCCTGCGAGCTCGTACCAAGCAACACCCGACATCGCTGCATCTAAAGCCAAGCAACCTGTGATTGGGAAGATGGAATTTGAAGGTGACCACCTGCATGGAATCGATGTGAGCCACTATCAGGGACGTATAGATTGGCGTGCAGTTGCGAAAGACAAGAACGTGGGGTATGTGTACATCAAGGCAACGGAATCGAACTACATGGTGGACGATACTTACGAGTATAACTTCGCGGAAGCTCGCAAGAACGGCATCAAGGCAGGTAGCTACCACTTCTTCCGTCCTGGAGTATCGGCCGCAGGACAGTTTGCCATCTTCAAACGGGTAATAGACAAACGGAAGCAAGATCTGCTGCCACTCATTGATGTCGAGGTGACGGGAGGTGTACCTGTCGAAACCCTACATGCTAGACTGCAGGAGTTCCTCAGACTTGTGACAGAAGAATACGGGCGACGTCCGGTCATCTATACAGGACGTAACTTCTATAACAAATACTTTGCCGGCTATTCGTTTTATAAGCCTTTCCTGTTTATGATTGCGATGTACAACACGGCAGAACAACCTTACCTCTCGAACGGTAACGATTATGTGATTTGGCAGTACTCATGCAAGGGACACATCAACGGCATTCGTGGTGAGGTGGATCAAAGCCGGTTTGTGGGAAGGCATACGCTGAGTGAGATAATGTATAAGTAGGATAATAAGCTTACGGCTTATCGTTCACAGCATACAGAAAAAGTTTAAGGGCGCTGGGTGTGTACCAGTTGCCCTTTTTCTATGATGATGGTGCGGTACCACTGGGTATGGGGGATTTCTTCCGTGAGGGGATAATGGCACAGAAGTCGATGCTCCTCGAGTTCAACTACATGGTTGGTGTAGGTGTTCTCGTCAATAATGACTTTGTTGGCAGCTATCCGCATATTATATTGTCAAGAATTAAAGTCTAAAGTCTAAAGTTTAGAGTCTAACGCCTAAAGTCTATTTCTTCTTTTTTATTCGTCGACTAGGTCCAATTGAGTTCGGTGTACGAACAGCTGGAGCTGTACGGATTTCGAGTGGCTTAGTTTCGTCGATTGACATTTTGCGTAACTCGTCAGGGGTGATACGTTGGATGAGTTTTCGCTCGATGGTCTTTGGCAGCGAGTCAGTACGAATCGTGTCGGAGCCAAGGGTGTCAACAGCTGTGGAGTCGGACGAGTAGGATAGATCGGTGGTGTGGAAACGGTAGAGTGCGATGTTACGTATAATACCGAGACTACGCGTTTTGTTTTCCTTTCCTTGCAACATGAAGAAGCCGTAGAGATAGTTAATCTCCTGATTGTCGGATGTGTTGAGGTTCAGGTCGAAATGGCTGGGATAGCTGGAAGTCTTCACGGTACTGATGACCTTGCCGCTCTTGAAACGGATGGACAGACAGGCTACGAGTTGTTCGTCGCGGCTGTTTTGGTCTTCGCGTACGAAATCGAAGTCGACCTTCATGCTGAAACGGTCGTTCAGGTGGAACGAGGTGTCGGCTTTGATGGTGAAGGTCTCTTTGTTGAGGTAGGGGTTGTTGCGTAGCAGGATGACTTGCTGTCCAGACCAGATGTCGGCAGTGTCGCCTCCGAGAGTGAAGGAGGCACGCATCTCGTTGCTTCCGCTTTCGAGCTGAAGGTTGGCTTCGTAGTCTTCCAAGCGGGTTTTAACGTGGTCGTAGATGTCTTTGATGTCGTCGGTGTGACGGTTGTAGTAAACGAGTGAAGAGTCGAACACTTCTTCGGTTATCCCGTATTTCTCAAACACAGCGTCAACATAGATGGGTGACTTATAACGTTCGTCGTACGGGAGGCTGGAGGCCATGTATTGTGCAATGTGGTAATCGTAGAGGACGTTTTCCATCTCACGTTTTGACAACAGTCCTTCAGGCTTCTGTTCACAGGAGAACAAAAACAGGAGAGAGAGGAACAGTAGCCCCTCTCTGACTCCCCCGAGGGGGAGAATCTTTATTGTCTCTACGATACTCTTTTTCAACTCAAAACTTATTTACTGACTTTCAACTTTCAGCAGAATCCTCTGCATTGGGGGCTGTTTCTTTCTTCGCATTCAAGCATTTGCTGAGTGTTTTGCGATAGAAGAGGATGAGTGCGATGACTCCGCAGCTGATGCTGGCATCTGCGAAGTTGAACACAGGACTGAAGAACACACAATGTTCGTAGGCGTTAGGGATGAACGGAATGTCGTTGAGCCAATTCCATCCTGGCATGTTCCATTCGATGAGTGGAAAGTAGAACATATCGACCACACGGCCCTCGAGCACATCACCATAGCCTTCTCCCCAAGGAACGATTCGTGCTACATCGGTGTGGGTGGATTGTGTGAAGATCTCACCATAGAAGATGCAATCGAAGATGTTTCCTAATGCACCTGCGATAATCATCGACAGACAGACGATGAACCCCATCTGATAGCCGCGTCGTGTGAGCCGCAGGACGTACCAAGTGAGGAAGCCTACGGTGATGATGCGGAAGAGAGTGAGGATGATTTTGCTGCCAAATGACATACCGAATGCCATTCCGTTGTTCTCAACGAAGGCAATCTGGAACCAACTGGTGATGGGGATATGTTCGCCTAATGCCATGTTGGTCTTCACCTCGACCTTGATGATCTGGTCGATGATGAGTACCAACAGGATGATGGCAATGCTTATGATGACTTGCTTTCTGTTCATAATTTTTTTAGAAGTTATCGCTATGCTCGAAGTTTGAGAAGTTATCGGCCTACAGCCTAGAAGTTATCACTACGTTCGACGATACTTTGCTGATGTTAACATCCTTTGGTTCCGTCGGAGCTTGAGTTGGCTCAAGCGGTAACTCCTTTTACTTCTTTAACTCCTTTAACTCCTTAATCTTTCATGACTTTTATGTTAGCCTTGAATTCATCGAAGTCGAACAACTCACCATCGTTATCTGTGATATCGATGCTGTTGGCGAGTACCTGTGAGGCGATGTTCTGCTTGAAGCTGTCGAGTACAGCACAGACCTCTGGAGTGCTTGATATCTGCACCATGATGCGGTCGGTGATTTCGAAGCCTTGTGACTTTCGCAGGTTCTGAATCTGCTTGATGAGCTTACGGGCATTTCCTTCAACTTTCAGTTCGGGAGTGATGGTGATATCAAGGGCTACGGTTACGGTGCCTTCGTTGGCTACACTCCATCCTGGGATGTCCTGCGACATGATGTCGACGTCGGCCAGTTCGATGAGGGCATCCTCGCCGGCTGCGTTGAGAGTTACCTGTCCGTTTGCCTCGAGTTCGGCAATCTGTGCCTGAGACATGTTGGTAACCGCATCGGCTACTGCCTTCATCATCTTACCGAATTTCTTACCCATCACACGGAAGTTACACTTCACGCTCTTCACCAGCTTGGCTCCATCCATGAGTTGCAACTCCTTCACATTCACCTCCTTGGTGATGATGTCCTTCATGCGCTCGATGCGACCGCTGAACAACGGATCGGTATCAGGGATGGCGATTGCCTGTAATGCTTGGATTACTGGTATCTTGACCTTCTTACGGATGGAGAGACCCATTGAGGTGACATCCATTGCTGCCTGCATTGCTTCGTTGAGTTCTGCATCGATATACTCCTCGTGATAGGTTGGGAACTGTGCGAGGTGTACACTTGATGAGGTGTCCTTGCCTGTTGTTGCGTTGAGGTCGAGGAACAGCTGATCAGCATAGAATGGCGCGATTGGTGCGATGAGTCGGCTCAGGGTGTCGAGACATGTATAGAGTGTCTGATAAGCGCTGAGTTTGTCGGCTGTCATCTCGCCTGCCCAGAAACGTGCTTTGTTGAGACGGATGTACCAGTTGCTGAGGAAATCAATCACGAAACGCTGGATAAGTCGTCCAGCAGGGGTAGGATCGAAGTCATCAAGATAGGTCTGCACGTTCTTCACGAGATCGTTCAATTCGCTGAGCAACCAACGGTCGAAGTCTGGACGGTCCTTGTAGTCAATGTCGGCTTCCTTGTATTCAAATCCATCTACGTTGGCATACATTGCGAAGAACGCATAAGCCTGCTGTAGCTTGATGAAGAACGAGCTGGTCACTTCCTTCACGCCCTCAGGGTCGAACGAGAGGTTGTCCCAAGGTGATGAGTTGGTAATCATGTACCAACGTACAGCATCAGCTCCGAAGGTGCCGATACACTCGAAAGGATTGATGACGTTGCCCAGACGTTTTGACATTTTGATGCCGTTCTTGTCGAGTACAAGTCCGTTTGAGATAACCGTCTTGAATGCAACAGAATCGAAGGCCATCGTGCCGATAGCATGGAGGGTGAAGAACCATCCACGTGTCTGGTCAACTCCTTCTGCGATGAAGTCTGCCGGGAATGCTTTTCCGTTGTCGATGAGTTCACGGTTCTCGAACGGATAATGAATCTGTGCGTAAGGCATTGCTCCTGAGTCGAACCACACATCGATGAGGTCGAGTTCACGAGTCAGCACGTTACCAGCCTCACTCACCAACTTGATGTCATCTACGTATGGACGGTGGAGGTCAATCTTATCGTAGTTCGCCTGACTCATGTCGCCAGGAACGAAGCCTTTCTCTTTTAATGGGTTTGAGGTCATCACACCTGCTGCAACAGCCTTCTCGATTTCGTTGTAGAGTTCTTCAACCGAACCGATACAGATTTCCTCGCGTGTGTCGCGATTGCGCCAGATTGGAAGAGGTGTACCCCAATAGCGTGAGCGTGAGAGGTTCCAGTCGTTGAGGTTCTCGAGCCACTTGCCGAAACGTCCCGTACCTGTTGACTCTGGTTTCCACTTGATGGTTTGGTTGAGTTCGAACATACGATCTTTCTTGGCTGTTGACTTGATGAACCAAGAGTCGAGAGGGTAGTAGAGTACGGGTTTGTCGGTACGCCAGCAATGAGGGTAGTTGTGTACGTGCTTCTCAATCTTGAATGCCGTACCTTCTTCCTTCATCTCCAGACACAGCACCACGTTGAGGTCCATGTCCTTGTTGGCTGCCTTCTCATCGTACTTGCCACCCTGGTTGTATTTCGGATCGTAGGCGTTCTTAACAAAGTCGCCTGAGTGTTTCCAATAACTGTCATTGACACAGGAGGTTACGAACTCTTCGCTCATGTCGTCCTTCAGGAAGTACTTACCTGTGAAGTCAACCATCGGACGTGTGTCGCCTGCCTTGTCAATAACGAACAGGGACGGTACACCAGCATCTTTGGCCACCTTGGCGTCATCTGCACCAAACGTTGGAGCAATATGCACGATACCTGTACCATCTTCGGTAGTTACGTAGTCACCAGGAATCACACGGAATGCATCTGCACTCTTGTCAACCACCTTATTATCTTCTAAGGCACATGGTTTCACCCATGGGAAGAGCTGCTCGTAATGGAGACCTACAAGAGAGGCCCCATCCCAGCCTTCCCCAAGGGGAAGGAGTTCTTCTGAGAAGTATGCATTCTTTCTGGATTCTGCTACAATGTAAATGGCTTCTTCTTGAGTATAGGGATTTTGGCCTTTTACTGCAACATACTTAATTTTCGGTCCTACACACAAAGCTGTGTTAGAAGGGAGAGTCCATGGAGTTGTGGTCCATGCGAGAATATAAACAGGTAACCCCTGCTCGAACAAAGTCTTGAGACTTTCAGGGAAATCTTTTCCCTCCCCCATGGGGGAGTTGGAGGGGGCTTTTACCTTAAACTGTGCTGTCACGGTTGTGTCCTTCACATCACGATAGCAGCCTGGTTGGTTAAGCTCGTGGCTTGAAAGACCTGTACCTGCTGCAGGAGAGTAAGGCTGAATGGTGTAGCCCTTATAAAGCAGTCCCTTGTCGTACAGACGTTTGAGCAAGTACCACAAAGTCTCGATGTATTTGTTGTCGTAAGTGATGTAGGGATGTTCGAGGTCGACCCAATATCCCATTTTGTCAGTGAGTTCCGTCCATTCGTTGGTGTACATCATGACATTCTCGCGGCATGCACGGTTGTAGTCGTCCACACTGATTTTCTTGCCGATATCCTCTTTAGTGATTCCCAGACTCTTTTCCACACTTAATTCAACAGGTAGTCCGTGAGTGTCCCAACCAGCTTTACGCTTCACCTGGAAGCCCTGCATGGTCTTATAGCGTAGGAAGGTGTCCTTGATGGTACGACCCATCACGTGGTGAATACCTGGGTGTCCGTTTGCAGAAGGAGGTCCTTCGAAGAAAATGAATTCAGGATACCCTTCACGTTCTGATATACTCTTATGGAACACATCCTCTGCATTCCATTTGTTCAATACTTCTTGGTTAACTTGCGATAAGTCGAGCTTTGCACGCTCTTTGAATTTGGTCATATTCTATTTACAACAAATTGATTTTTCCTATTTTCTGTGTTTTGCCACAATAATGGCATCGTACTAGTTCCTTGAGTTTGTCGACCTCGAAGTAGGTCTTCATAGGTTCGTTATTGGTGATGCATACAGGGTTGGCACATTTCACGAGGTTGGTGAGGGTGTCGGGCAGGACAATCTCACGTTTCTCTACCACCTCATAATCGCGAATGACGGTGAGACGCATGTTGGGACAGACTACAGCCAGACGGCTGAGATCCTCGTCGGTGAAGAACTTATCTGAAACCTTAATCAGACCTTTCTTTCCCATCTTGCTACTTTCTAGGTTGTTTCCGATGGTGACAGGTTCGTTGCACTTCTCCAACTCCAACAGTTTGACGATCGTGAACAACTTGTCGGTTGGTATGTGGTCAATCACAGAGCCGTTCTGGAGGGCGGCTACCAATAAATCCTTATTTTTCATTCTTAATGTCATCTAATGTAATACCTAATACATCACATATCAGCGCCTCACGCGCGTAGAGTCCGTTCTGTGCCTGTTGGAAATAGTATGCGTGTTTTGATTCGTCTACGTCTTGTTCGATCTCGTTCACGCGTGGCAGAGGATGAAGAATCTTCATATTGTCACGACACTTACTCAGCATATCTGCACGCAAGATGTAAGCATCCTTCACGCGCTCATATTCCATGAGGTCGCTGAAGCGCTCTTTTTGCACACGGGTCATGTAGAGGATGTCTGCATCTGCAATCGTATCTTCAGTGAAGTCCTGCTGTTCTATATAGCGGATGCTGTTCGCCTTGCAGTATTCCTTGTATTCCTCAGGCATCTCCAGTTCCTTTGGTGCGATGAAGTGGAAGGTCGGATTGTAAGGGCGCATGGACATCAGTAGCGAGTGAACAGTACGTCCGTACTTCAAGTCGCCTACCATGTAGATATTGAGGTTATTCAATGTTCCCTGAGTTTTGTAGATGCTGTATAGGTCGAGCATTGTCTGTGATGGGTGTAGGTTGCTTCCGTCGCCTGCATTGATGATTGGCACATCAGTTACTTCGCTGGCATAGAGCGCAGCACCTTCCAACTTGTGACGCATCACAATCACGTCGGCATAATTGCTCACCATCTTAATGGTGTCCTTCAGGGTCTCACCCTTCGTTCCGCTTGTTATTTTAGGATCAGCAAATCCAATCACACGTGCTCCCAAACGGTTGGCTGCCGTCTCGAACGACAGACGTGTACGGGTTGAAGGCTCAAAGAACAGCGTAGCAACGACCTTACCTTGCAGGATGGTGCGGTTTGGTTGACGCTCAAATTCTGCCGCCATATCCAACAAGTACTGAATCTTCTCCGTCGAATAATCTGCAATTGATACGATACTTCTGTTTTCCATTCTCAGTCTCATTTTTCAAAAATCGTGCAAAGTTACAAAATAATTCATAATTTATAATGCATAATTCATAATATTTATCAATTTTTCACTTTTCACTTTTCACTTTTTGTTGCTTATTCTTCCAAAAAGGAAGAAATGTCGAAGGTCATGACTTCATGGATGTTCTTATTGTTTTTCTCAAAGAACGGCCGGATAGAGTTGACAAAAGTGTCACGAAGACGGGCTTCTGCCGGACTGATGAGTGAGTCGGGTATGCTAACGGGATAGACTCGATGTTGCTTGTGGCCTGACATGACGGGGCGGGTAACGAAATAGAGGGAGTAGTTGCAGTCGGTCATGCGGACTGTTGTGTCTTTCTCCAGTTCCATCTTAACCAACATACCTCCATAGGTGTGTTCCTGTGACTGGTTCGAGACGAAGTTGCCGAGCGAATATGCTACAACATGCTTGTCTCCTTTTGCATCCTCGCGAACTTCGATGGGTTCTACTACATGGGGATGTCCACCAATGACGTGTGTTACTCCCTGACGGAGCAGCCAGTCGGCCAGCGTGACTTGTGAAGCAACAGGTTTAAGTGTGTATTCTACGCCCCAATGCATGAAAGCGATGATGGCATCAGGGTTCATGGCTTTGGCTGCACGGATGTCCTTTCGTATCTGCATGGTATCGATGGTATTGATAATATTGGGTTTGGGTACAGGGATGCCGTTTGTGCCGTAGGTGTAGTTGAGGAGTACGATACGGAATCCGTTTTTCTCCAGAAGGAAGGGATATTGTTCCTTGCGTGCAGCTTCATCTACATACGAACCGAGATGTGGGATATGGAGTGAATCCATCATCATAATGGTACGTTCGATACCTTTCTTCCCCTTGTCGCACGAGTGGTTGTTGGCTGTAAGCATGATGTCGAAGCCCGCCTTCTGACAGTCTCTGAGGAACTCGTCAGGTGCACTGAAGGTGGGATAGCCTGTATAAGGCTTTTCCGCAAGGGTCGTCTCGAAGTTCACAATGGCTACATCGGCTTCTGATATCTCTTGCTTCATATAACGGAAACACTCGCTATAGTCGTAGGTGCCGTCTGCTTGGAGCGCTCCCTTAATCTGTGGCCCATGTTGCATGAGGTCGCCAGCAAAAAGCAAGGAAATGTGCTGTGTCTGTGGCTCTTCAATATTTAGACTATCTGTATCGCTTCCGTTTGTCTGCGAATTGGCAGAACAAGATAGAAGCATTAATAAAGTGAAAAGTGAAAAATGAAAAGTGAAAAATGAAGATTTCATAACTATTTTTGTTTTACGATAAATTCACCATTTGATGTTACACCTTCTACAGAGATGTCGTAGTGGGTGCATTCGCTGCTGTTGTAGAACTCGATGTAGGCCTGCCCTGTGTTGTCGGTAGTGACAGAGGGATTCCAGTAGAGGGTGTGCCGATGATCCCGATAGTCGGGTAGGGGACGATGGCTGTAATCGGGTTGATAGAACTCGGCAGGGCGGTTAAATCCCTGGAGATTGATGACACGGCCTGTGCGGATGTATTTATCGCCTGTTTCGAGATTGATATAAGCGGATAGTCCGCCAGTATGCTGTGTCTCTTTGAACCCATCGAGATGATCCAACTCGTAGGCAGATGGGCGGCGTGAGTTGTCGGTGACGATATGAATGGCTTTGAGACGTTGAAGATTCATGTAAGAGTTCCTAAGTGCATCATCTCCACCCTTAATGGAGTCTTCGTCTTGCCAGTCATAAGTGATATAGCGCTTCTCCTTATTGACTTTGCTACGCGGGTTCTGATGCTGCATGTAGTCGAAGATAGCATGCTCATAAAACGCAAGACGGAATTCTTCGTTATCGAACTTCCATTGTTTGGGATGGTAGCCCATATCGGTGAGGTCATTGAAGAAGTCATAAAAATCAAGACGCTGTACGGGCAGGTCCTTGCGATGACGGGCGTGAGCACGGTCGGCACGGATTTGTACTTCGGGAATCCACTCGGAGGCATAGATGTCCTTACAATATTCCTCCCAGGTGAGATGCTGGTCGGGCATGATGAAAGGTTTGTTTACCTCGTACCAACTCAATTCTTTCACGCTGTTAGGATAGTAGTACTCGCGGCGAATGAGCAACATGATGTCATGGTCGACATAATCCCTTTGTTGGTTGTCGGCTAGGATGCGGTCGCTGGCAGGGATATGATTGTCTCGGGCAAAAAACTCTTGTCCGTTGAATGTGTGGATTTCGCCTTTGTTCTTTTTCTTGTCGAACAGGGCACGGAGGACAAGTTCGGCAGTACCGTAAAAGGGGTTGTAGACGATGCGGAACTGGCCATTTGCATCGATTTGCAGTTTCCCATATTGGTCGTTCAGATGGGTTCCTTTCTTCTTATCTTCGGGATAGAAAATCTGTGCGGTGAGGGTGATGCTTCCCCGGTTTTTCTTGAACACAGCACTATTGAGCCAGTTCTCAATCACATAAGAATTCCCATAGATATACATCTTCCGTTCGGGTTCGTAGTCGTATTGATACTGTTTGAATCCGGCAATCTCACTCCAGTCATAGCGTCGCCAGCCCTGAATCATCATGAGCAGGTCGAGGTCGGCACGATGTTGTTCGTCGTTTGCTTCGAAGTAATAATGAGGATTCTCTACATAACCGCGGATGTCGCTTTCGAGCAGCATGTTAGTGAGCATATTGCCTGTGTTGAAAGAAGGATCAAGCTGCAAACGGTCGCGTACAGAGACCGAAAAAGCCTGTTCCTTTATTGGAATGCCTCGATGGTCGGTAATGAGAATTGGTATTTTGACTTTCTCGTATGGTCTTAAAACATGTGTAGTGTCATCATTCACATACGCTTTTGCGGTCAGTTCCTGGAGGTTGTTGACGAAAAAGAGGCGGTCGGCATAGATGTTTCCTTCGCTGTCGAATATGGTTGCCTGGTTGACACCACAAGGTAGGTCTTCCAGCCATGAAGCCACAACGCCATCCTCACCCAAAGGTTCGCACAACACTTTTCTTCCGGCGCTGATGATAGATACATACAACTCTTTCGGTTGGGCAAAAGTCTGTTCGGTACTAATCTCAACCGCTTCGTCGTCCATCTCTACCCGCATGCTGACTCCTTCGTGCTCTACCTCTGGCAGGTCGAAGTCGTAGTGAATCCCATTAAGCATCATACGCACTTTATAGTGGCATGAATCTTCAAACGCATATTCCAGAATGCCTCGTCCCATGCGACTTCTGGGAAGTGCCATGATGATGGAGTCGTTTCTTAAGAGAACACCTTCTACATCTATACGTTGTTTCTGCTCGTTCACCGTCTCCCATCCGATACGAGTAGTGTGTCCAGCTACAATATGTCCGCTCTCAGGGTAGAAGTGTGCGTTGAGTTTGGGCTCGAGATAGCGGCGTTCGTAGTCACCTAATGTGACCTTCAACGGCATATTCTTAGTTTGCCAGGCAGCATCAACTGTTGGTTTTTGGTAGACAGGAAAGACGCGTGAAAAAAGTCCCCAGTAGTTGCGGTTCTGTTTCTGGATGTCCTCCTCGCCTCCTAACAGATGCTCGTTCATGTAGTCTGATAACACTTGTTCGGAGATGTAGCCGTAATTCAACATCCATTTGGTGTAAGCCCTCAACTCGTAGTAGCCAGCGAATGCTGAGCTACTGAGTGCGAATTGTCCGTGGGCATTACCGTTTTCGTCTACTACCAACTTCTGACGTTCGACCAAGTAGCCTTGTTCATCGAATAGTTCGATATAGAGGATGCGGCTTATAGGTTTTGGCTCATAAGTGTCAGCCGAGATGACGTAGGCTTTATACCAGATGGTGTCACCTGCAATGTAGCAGTTGTTGTCGAGATGCAAGTACACTTTCTCTTGTGCAGGTAGGGTCTTGTTGAAGATGCTGTCGGGCAAGATGGATGCTGCATGGAGGGCTATGGTCAACAACCATAGCATCGAGAGTAAGATGTAGGACTTGCGAGGCATTGTTATTTCATTTTATTGTTATTACGTTGTTACGTTCTTAAAATTAAATAAAGATATCTTCTGAATATTCAATATCTGTCAAGAACAATGCATTTCCAGGCATGCTGCTGCCAGCAGCACAACGGTCTTTCTTCTCAATAATCTTGCAGAATTCGTTGATTGTGATGGCGCCGCGTCCCACTTCAATCAGCGTACCTACAATAGCACGTACCATATTGCGGAGGAAACGGTCGGCCTTGATGGTGAACACACCTCCATCTGCTGTATGCTCCCATCGGGCATACATAATCTTGCAGTTATTGGTCTTCGTGTCAGTATGCAGTTTGGAGAAACTGGTGAAGTCGGTATAATCAAACAAGTGTGCTGCTGCTTCATTCATCTTCTCATAGTCAAGCTCGAACGGACAGCGATAAGTGTAATGGCGGTTGAATGGGTCTTTTCGATTACTTACATAATACTTGTAAGTACGTGCTGTTGCACTAAACCGTGCATGTGCTTCTGCTATAACGGGTACAATCTTGTGGATTGCGATGTCTTGCGGAAGAAGTTTGTTGAGCCTGCGTGTCAGTTCGGTAGGGTCGGGGAGGGGAGCGTCAGTGTCGAAATGTGCCACCATGAGACTTGCATTCACTCCGGAGTCCGTTCTTCCAGCTCCGATTACCTCGACATCCCGACGCATTAAGGTTGACACCCCTCGCATGAGTTCTGCCTGAACGGAGTTGGCATTGGGTTGAACTTGCCATCCGTGATAGTTTGTTCCATCGTAGGATAAGTAGATGAAATATCTCATAACTCTTTTGCTCTATACTCCTTTAATTTCTTGAACTCCTTAAACTTCTTGAACTCCTTAAACTTCTTGAACCTTTTTTACTCTTACCTCACCGTAAGGTGGAAACAAGCTTGGAGCCGTTCGTATTTCACGTAGCATAATTCTTGAGCTTTCAGGTCGAACAGCACCTCTGCTAACACTTTTTTCAGATTGTCATCGTATCGGGTAGGAGTCTGCCCCGTAAGTGGCATGAAGCGGTTGTAGGTGATGTCAACAGTTGTCCCATAACAATGGCATGAGTTGGTCACAGAATTGATATTGCCTTGTTGTAGCCGTTGGATGTCGTGGCTTGTACGGAGAACGGATGTGACGACAGGCAGATGGAGCTCGAATCCTTTTGACTGGAGTGAATCCACGAAGTTGATACCGATGGTGTTGAGCAGCAACTGTGCTTTGGGTACTAGGTAAGGCATCGAGTGTGTGAGATCCTCTACAATATAATAAGGAGAGATAGATATGTTGGTCAGTTGTCCTGCTGCCACCAGTTCCTCCACTCGTTCACGGTTGTCTGCTGGTTGGATGCCGTTTCGTTCCGCAGCGATGAGTTGGGTGGCGTTGCTGTCGTTGAAACATTCTGGATAGCTCCATACCTTTGGTGAATAAAAAACATCAGACAATGAGTCCGCCCCCTTTTCTGTATCCTCTAAAGAGACCATACTGATTCTTTGCTCACATGTGTCTTCTCTCATGCTGTATTCGTTCCCTCTATCTTGAGAGGGTGAGGGGAGGGCCTTTTCCTTCAACGGACTCAGTCCCATAAGGTGACTGATGCCTGCCAGTAGTGCTACCAATGCTGCGAACACCAAGTAGAACTTTGTCTTGCTGTATTTTGCTTTATTCTTCTCCACGCCTTTATTATCTCTGTTCACGTTTCTTTTTCGCTTACCATCCTTCTGGCAATACAATATTTCCCACCTCGTGAGCCTTTTCGAACAGTGGAGCAATCTCTTCGTCGGTGAATCCTGCAATACCACATCCGATGCGGGTCACGAGAAAAGTCAGGTTGGTGTGTTCCTTGGCAAATTCGATGAATTCATCTACATAGGGACGAATAGTTTCCGGGCCTCCCTGCATTGTCGGAATAGCATAACTCTGTCCTTGCAGACCTACTCCTTGACCCATAACGGCTCCAAACTGGCGATAGGCGACATAGGCCGCCCCACCACCATGCATTCCACGTAGATTGCTACCGAATACGAAAATCTCGTTCGGCTCCAGCTGCGTGATAAACGCAGGTGTTGTTCTCTTCTTTGACTCCATTGACATTTTTGTTATAGAGGTTAGCTGTTCGTAAATTTTCTGCGAAGATACAAAAAAAAACACAAACGCACATATCTTTTACTGAAAAACTACTTTATGAGAAGCAAAAGACCTGTCTGCTCTGTGCAAACGGCCACTTATTGTTTAAATTGCCTTTAATCAGATGCTAAGATACATCGAATTACTAATAACAATGCGTATTCTACTATTTTTTTTCGTTTATAATATGGTTTATAAGAAAAATGTTGTATCTTTGCAAATTGAAAAGGAAAAGAAACTTATATGAAAGTCGTTAATTTATCTGACTATAACACAGTTTTGAATCAGTATGTGGCTGAACTGCGTGATGTGAATATTCAAAGTGACAGGAGTAAGTTCAGGAACAATTTGGTGAGAATAGGTCGTATAATGGCATATGAGGTGAGTCGTAAGCTGTCGTACTCAGAAAAAAAAGTGCAGACTCCATTAGGAGTGGCAACAGTGAATACATTTGACGACAAAATTGTGTTGGGTACGATATTCCGTGCAGGTCTGCCTTTCCATCAGGGGATGCTGGATGTGTTCGATTGCGCGGGTAACGCTTTCGTATCAGCTTACCGTTATTATAAAGATAAGGAATGTGAGGATGTAGGCATCCGTATAGAATATATCTCATCACCTGATTTAGCTGGCAAGACGCTGATTATTGCCGATCCGATGTTGGCTACAGGTGGAAGTATGGAACTGAGCTATGAGGCATTTTGTACGAAAGGCATTCCTGCAGAAGTGCATCTGTGTTGTGTCATCGCGTCGAAGAAAGGAGTGGATTATATCAAAAAGGCTTTCCGCGACCATACAAACGTGACATTGTGGTGTGCTGACATTGATCCAGATCTGAACGAACATGCTTATATCGTGCCAGGATTGGGTGACGCAGGTGACTTAGCGTATGGGGATAAGATTTAGTTTATAGTTGACAATTGATAGTTTATAGAATAGAATACATGAATACTGATTCAGATGGTTATCCGGCGCCTCGGCGCATGAAGAGTTTATCATATTACCATGACAGTTGGAAGGAGGTAATATGGAGTTGATGATAATTTACATGGTTGCCGCATTGCTCATTTCGGGCATCTGCTCTATATTGGAGGCAACTTTGATGTCGACACCGATGTCGTATATATCTTCATTGGAAGCACAAGACAAGAAAGGTGCCGGCTTGTTAAAAAAATACAAGTTAGAAATAGATCGTCCAATATCTGCGATTTTGGTACTGAACACCATAGCTAACACTGTGGGTGCTTCATTGGTGGGTTCGGAGGCTATGCAGATGGCACAGCAGATGAACTATCCTCACGATACTGTAGTAGGAATCGTATCGGGTGTCTTCACCTTGCTCATCCTGATTTGTTCGGAGATTATTCCCAAAACCATAGGTTCGACTTATTGGCGTAAGTTGGCGTTACCTGCCTCGAAGGTGATACGGGTTCTGGTGTTTGTGACTTTCCCACTCGTGTGGTGTCTGGAACGTATCACACACTTGATTTCGCATAATGCCAACCAACAAGTAGTGAGTCGTGAGGAGGTCTCTGCAATGGTGACGGTAGGAGCAGAAGAAGGTGTGCTGGAGAAGAAAGAGAACAAGATGATTCAGAACTTGCTGAAACTCGATGAGATAACCGCCCACGAGATTATGACACCAAGTGTGGTCGTGTCAATGGCTGACAGCTCGATGACCCTGAAGGAGTTCTACGAGGACGAAGAACTCTCTACCTATTCACGTATTCCTATCTACGATGACGATAATAGTGACTACATCACGGGTTATGTGCTTAGGAAAGATATTCTGGAACGACTTGCGGAAGATAAGTTTAACATCCACTTGAAGAAACTGGCGCGCCCGATTCTTTCGTTCTCCGAAGAGGAACCCGTAGCAAATATTTGGGAGAAACTGCTTGAGAAGAAAGAGCATATATCTATCATTATTGACGAATATGGAAGTCTTCGTGGAATCGTAACCCTTGAGGATGTGATTGAGACGATGCTGGGCTTTGAGATTGTGGACGAGAAGGACGAGGTGGTGGATATGCAGGAATATGCTAAAGCTCAGTGGAAACAGATGCAGAAGAAACAACTTCGTAAACAGAAACAGTAACGTATATGAAAGGGGTGTCGCTCAAGAAGCATTTGGCGTTGATGCGCAACCTGTCGCAACAGCGGAAGAAGGTAAAGGAACATAAGCTCACCCGCTTGTATTGGGAATGTACATCCAGATGTAACCTCAGTTGTAAGCATTGTGGCACGTATTGCCGCGTGTTGCCCGATTTGTCGGATATGCCGATTGACGACTTTGTTCATGTTCTTGAAAACATCGCAAAGATTGAAAGCCCGCACGATGTGACTGTGATATTGACAGGTGGCGAACCGCTGATGCGTCAGGATATTGTGAAGTGCGGCCGACAAATCTATTCACATGGTTTCCCTTGGGGCATTCATACGAATGGAAAACTACTCACTCGAGAGATGCTGACAAACCTCATCTCTGCAGGAATGCATGATGTGATGATAAGTCTTGACGGACAGGAGTACGAACACAATTGGTTGTGTGGTGATAAGGAATGCTTCGCTAAGACACAGGAAGCCATACGAATGGTATGTGAAGAGAAGGAACTGGTGTGTGAAGTGTCGACATGTGTGAATCAACGAAATTTCGACTATCTCAACGATGTCTATACTTTGTTACAGGCTTTAGGAGTTAAACATTGGCGACTCTATACGTCATACCCGAATGGGATGGCTACGAACCGCAAGGAACTACTACTCGACAGCTATCAATTGCGTCAACTCATGGAGTTCATCAAGAAGGTTCGGAAAGAAGGGGTGATTGACACTTATTACGGCTGCGAAGGTTTTCTTGGGAAATACGAACGTCAGGTGCGTGACGATTTCTATATGTGCAATTCAGGTGTGTCGGTAGGAAGTGTGTTGATTAGCGGTGATATTACGGGTTGCCCTAATGTCTGCCATAAATACTCACAGGGAAGTATTTACGAGGGAGACGAGTTTATGGATGTGTGGAACAACTGTTTCGATGCTTTCAGAAAACGTCAATGGATGCACACAGGTATCTGTACACATTGCAAGGCATTCAGGTATTGTCAGGGAAACGGGATGCATTTAAGAAATGATGACGGAGATCTGCTGACGTGTAATTATGACTGCCTGAATCCAAGGTAGACTTTAGACGCTAGACTTTAGTCTCTAGTAGAATAATTCTTTTTGTTTGAGAGGTCACTTTGCCATCTTCTGAAGCCCTTCGGCCTACAACCCACAAGATACGCTCATCGTCACAAACGACCAATTGACGTTCTTTCTCAAGACGATTGACCTTTAAGTCGGTTAGTAAGTCACTTACCAGTTTTTGACCTTTCATCCCAAACGGACGGAACTTATCTCCTGTCTTTGCCAGACGAACCACTAACTTCCCTTTTACTTTGTCAGCATCAAAATAAGCATGTGTGTTGTGGCGCATAATGGTGCACTGGGCTGCTTCAACGACCGAAACCTTGATGCCTGGATAGGTCTCGAGTGGAATGTCAATCATTTCAGTTTCCTTAGAAATAGGTGAAACAATTATCTGGTTGCGATTGATGAGTAGAGAGTGGGAAGGAGAGCAAAACTGCTTACCAGATGACTCGCATTGTTCAATCTGTTGTACTTGACTCCTGTTGAATCCGTATGGGGCAAGGATTTCGTGGAGAACAGAAATGGGAGAGGCGCATGCTTGCAGCTTCTCTTTATTTATATATAAGGTGTGGAGTCCTTCAGCTTCTCCGTTTGGGTATGACTCGCAACATAGTTTGCTGTAGTGCTTGATGCTGTCCTCGTAGAGCTTATATGCTTCGTTAATGTTTTCAATGGCTGTTGCGATATTCTGCTCTGCTCCAGCATTGATGCTCCTCAGTAACGGCATGACATTGAGACGAATTTTATTGCGACTATATTGATCTTCGAAATTCGTGCTGTCGTCCACGTAGGCTTGTTGCATCTCATTCATTGCTTCGATGATGTCGGAACGGCTGATGCAGAGAAGTGGACGGACTATGTACCCGTTTCTTGGCTGCATGCCACAAAGCCCTTTGATGCCTGTCCCGCGAACGAGGTTCAGGAGAATACTTTCGATGTTGTCGTCTCGATGATGAGCCACCGTCAGGGTGTCGGCATCAATCTCGTGAAGTAATTGGTCGAACCATTCATAACGTAATGTGCGAGCCGCCATCTCGATGCTTACACCATTGGCTTGAGCGTAGTCGAGGGTGTTGAAATGCTTTACATGAAGGGGAATATGCAGAGTTGCGCAAAGATCGTGAACGAATTGTTCATCGCGGTTGCTTTCCTCGCCACGAAGATGAAAATTGCAATGGGCTGCTTCCGCCTCGTATCCTTCTGCAACGAGATACCTGAGCAGGAATACTGAATCGGCTCCTCCGCTTATGGCTACCAACAGCTTTGCTCCTTGTTTCAAGAGCCCGTTTTGACGGCAATAATTGTTTATTTTGTCGTAAATTGCAGAAAGATTTGTCATGTGAGACGTTTTTTTGCGTTTTTTTGTCAAATTATTATGCATTATGCATTGTGCATTGTGAATTATTTTGTAACTTTGCACCCGCTAAACGGAAATGGTCGGTTGGATGAGAGGCTTAGTCAACGGTCTGCAAAACCGTCTACACCCGTTCGAATCGGGTACCGACCTCACACAAAAAAGATACAGCACACTGTATCTTTTTTTGTTTTTGGGGATTGTAGTCTTGTGATTGATAGTCACACAACATTCTAAGACACAATATATGAGAATATGTGCCTTCGTCCCGAACGGGTCAGTGCAAACCTCGTTTTTAGAACTGGATGTCTATGTTGGTATCGACCGGTTCTACGGGTTCAGTCTCATCAGCAGTTTCTGTCTCTTCCGTTGGAGGAACTCCGGTGGTCGCTACATCGATTGCTTTGTTGAGCGCATTGGTAAACTTCTCAAAGTCTTCCTTATACAGGAACACCTTGTGCTTCTCGTAACTGATCTGCGGATTGTCTTCTGGTCCTGATACGATTTTCTTACTCTCTGTAATGGCAACATATTTGTCTCCATTACGACTCTGTTTCACGTCAAAATAATAAATTCTTTTACCAGCCTTTACACTCTCTGAGAAGACCAGTTCTTTGTCTGCATTCGTCATCATCCTCTTAAGTTTTCAGAGTTCAACATTAAAATCAACTGCAAATTTGTTCTTTTTTTTTGAGATATGCAAGAAAATTGAGATATTTTTTATAATTTTGCACTGCGAAATCAAAAAAAGAGTTTTTTGTTATGATAAATCGTACATTAATTCGAATTAAGATACTTCAACTTCTTTACGCGTATTATCAAAATGGAGGCAGTCATGTCGACACCGCAGAGAAGACTTTATTGGATAGCCTTTCCAAAGCTTACGACCTGTATAATCTGCTTTTGCTGTTGATGGTCGATATTACGCGAATGGCTGACGAAATCATCAATGACCAGGAAGAACGCAACAAAGTGGCACATGTCGAAACTGTCATTAGTCATCGGTTCTTGGAAAATCGGTTTGTGGCTCAGTTGTCCGACAACAAACAGTTGATGAAATTCGTGGATCAGAGCAAGACGCTCGGATGGGTGGAAGACCGTGAGTTACTTAAGCGGCTCTATGCATCCATTACAGAGTCGGATTTCTACGCTGAGTACATGATGATGCCTGATGTGACATATGCAGACGATCGTGAGTTGTGGCGTAAGATTTACAAGAACATCATCATGAAGTCGGAAGCCATCGAGGAGAATCTGGAGGATAAGTGCATCTATTGGAATGATGACAAAGAGACCGTCGACACATTTGTGTTGAAGACCATCAAGCGTTTTGACGAGGCAAATGGTGCTGATCAGGATTTGTTGCCAGAGTTTCGTGACTATGAGGATCGTGAGTTCGCAACGACGCTAATCAGAAAAGCCATAGAGAATTGCCAGTATTACCAGTTGCTCATCAGCAAGAGTGTGAAGAACTGGGAATTTAACCGTCTGGCATACATGGATGTCATCTTGATGCAGATGGCTTTGGCAGAGATACTGAGTTTCCCGGAGATTCCCATAACGGTATCTATCAATGAGTATGTAGAGTTGGCGAAGTGCTATAGTACACCAAAGAGCCATGTTTACATCAACGGTATTCTCGATAATATCTCAAAACGACTGATGAAAGAGCATAAGCTAATTAAGAAATAGAGAGTCATTAACCTATAACTAAAACAAACAATTATGATGTTTCAACTATTACAGGCTGCCCAAGGTGCAGCAGAAGCAGGAAAAGAAGCCAAAGGACTAGGTGGTTTTGATCCTACAATGATTATAATGCTGGTTGCATTGTTTGCAATCATGTATTTCTTTATGATTCGTCCTCAGCAAAAACGAGCAAAGGAGATTCAGAAGTTTCGTAACAGTCTTACTGTCGGAACACGTGTAGTGACCGGAGGTGGAATGTATGGCACCATCAAAGATCTCAACGAAGGAGAATCATACGTAACTATTGAAATCGCAAAGGGTATAACGATTCAGGTAGATCGTAATTACGTGTTTGCAGACGTTGCACAATCCGTACAGAAGTAAGCATCCCGACCTGTGTAATTGTGTCCCCAATGGAATCAGGTTTCACCATATTAAGAAAACGGAGTGTTGCGTACATCCGTTCCTTGTTCCAACGTTTCCGCTTTGTGACGGTAAACAGGGAAATTATGGTGTTTCTCCTCTTTCTTATCGTTGCTGTGGCGTTTTGGCTGTCGCAGACATTCAAGGATCACACAACTGTTAATCTGGAGTATGACCTGAGGATTGTCAATGTTCCGAAGAACCTGATATTCACATCCGACATGCCGAAGACTGTTTCTGTAGCCGTGTCGGGTAGGGGATTCACCATTCTGCAGTATGTTGTTAACAAGCAATACAAGGTGTTGAACGTCGATTACAATGACTTGCCGAAGATGGGAGGTACATTAACTATCGACAACTATGTGTGGAAAAAGACCCTGACGAAAGAACTGCCCAAGGGAGTAACGTTGCAAACGGTAAACCCATCGACAGTTGATGTCTTCTATTCGATGGGTGAGCATAAGCAAATACCGATTGAGTTTCAAGGCAAGATCCGTACATCAGAAGAGTATATGCTTTGTGGCATTGAGTTACAACCGAAGTACGTTGATATCTATGCACCGTCGGCCATCTTCGACACCATCAAAGTGGTTTATACGGAGCCTTTTATTAAAAACAATGTACAAGATACGCTCAGATTCCGCCTCTCGCTCAACAAGATAAAAGGGGTGAAGATGATCCCTGATACGGTCAATGTAAAAGTCTGTGTTGACCTCTTTACCGCCAAGACCGTGAAGGTTCCTATCTATTGTGAGAACATACCGCACAACAAGATATTGCGGACATTCCCTTTGACGGCAGATGTAACGTTTCGTGTTAGCGCAACAATGTTCAACAACATTACAGAAGATGATTTTGTCGTTGTGGTCGATTATAACACCATCAAGGCACAAGACCGAAAATGTAAATTAATTATTCGTGAATCACCAAAAGGTATATCTAACATAAAAGTTAACCCAGAAGTAGTGGACTACGTTATAGAACAAGAAGATTGATTATGAAAATAGGAATTACAGGAGGAATAGGTAGTGGAAAAACCTATGTGGCAAACTTTCTGAAGAAGAAAGGTTTCCCAGTCTATAGCTGCGATGATCGCGCTAGAATTATTATGAAAGAAGATGAGACCATTAAGTCTGAACTGATCAAACTCATTGGCGAGGATGCCTATCTGGATGATGGCAACCTGAACAAACCAGTGATTGCAAACTTTCTTTACGCAAGTAAGGAGAACCAAGAGAAGATAGGTGCACTTGTCCATCCACGTGTACGCAGCGACTTTGAAATGTGGTGCAATTTTCAAGACTCAGAAGTGATGTTCATGGAAAGTGCCATCTTGTACGAGTCGGGTATGGCTGATGCTGTTGACAAGGTTCTCTATGTATTTGCTGCTGACGATGTTCGCATCAAGCGTATTATCCATCGTGACAAGATTACTCGTAATGAGGCTTATGCCCGTATCAAGGCACAGATGCCTGAGGCTGTGAAGATGAAGCTTTCAGACTATTGCATCATCAACAACGGTAATAATAATATACTCAAACAATTACAAAACATACAGATATGATAAAAGAAGTATTAGCCATTTCTGGCAAACCAGGACTCTATCGGATGATTAGCCGAGGTAAGAACATGCTGATTGTAGAGTCACTCGATGAAGCAAAGCGCCGTATGCCTGCATACGCCAGCGATCGTGTTGTTGCAGTCTCTGAGATTTCTATCTATACAGACGACGGAGAAGACACACCGCTCATCAGCGTGTTCGACTCTATTAAGAAACTCTACGAGGGTAAGGAGGTGGACATCAACCACAAGAAGGCAGACAATGAAGATATCGTAGCGTTCTTTGAAAAGGCGTTGCCGAACTACGATACGGAGCGTGTTCGTGTGAGCGACATGCGCAAGGTCATAGCATGGTATAACATTTTGGTGAAGGCGGGTGTTACCGACTTTGAACAGAAAGAAGAAAAGGAAGAAAAAGAATCATAATAAAAATAATAAGGTGGAGATCTCCACCTTATTATTTTTATCTAATTAGTATCTTCTTACCGTCGATGATGTTGATTCCCTTTATGGGCATCCCGTTTACTTTCCGTCCGCTGAGGTCGTATACCTTATCTCTAATCGCTAACCGCTCACCGCTAACCTCTTTAATACCTGTATCTTCTCCACTCAATGGAACGAAGTCGTCGCTGGAGTCGAGTTGTGCATAGATGCTGAATGGCGGTAGGGTGGTGGCTTCGGTCACTCGGACGAATCCTGCTTGTCCGTTTACACTGCCGAACACGTAGTCACCTGGGTAGATCGGTGTTGCGGTGTAGGTATATTGTATCTTTGCTGTTACTGGACAACTCACAGGAACAATCTCTCCGTTGCCACGTATTATCATATCGTTCTCGGAACGGGTCGGATTTGTTGGTTGCTCTCCTGAAATAAGCAGTATCGGTTTATTGGCTGGTATGGACCGCATCTGTGTCGTGGTGCAGTCGTCGTTGATGACGAAGGCTCTGTATCCGTCGGGTATTTGTGCCGAGAACGGACTGGCGAAGAGCCAAACCCCTTCACCGTCAATGGCGAGTGTTGCCTCCCCGGCAGTGAAGGCTTTCGCCGGACGGAAGTCTCCTCCGTTCCTGTTGAGGATGAGCGAGTTGCAGGTTGTTCCTGCTACGACATTCGTTCCGTTGAGCGGGCTATCTTCTCCTACATATACCACTTTATTGGTTCCTGCGAGCCAAGGCAGTTCGGTTGGTAACTCGGTGACTGACGATAGGTCGAGACTGGTGCAAGATGCGTCTGCAGAGAAGTCGAGCATATAGCTGTCATCTGCAACGTAGGCACCGCTGAGAGTTGCAGAATACTGTCCTTCGTTAGCGAAGTAGACATCTCCAAAAGTGATGGTCAACTTTGAGTTGTAGTTATTGTTGGTCATCGAGATGATACCGATACACCCGTCCTCAAGGGTCTTCGGTGAGAGGTCGAACACAAGGTCGAAGTTCTCTCGTCGGTTCAGGTCTATTTCTCCGTAGTCGTGTCGTGCCAGCTTGCCTTCTTTGTTTACATAGATCAAGGTAGTCTTCGACGAAGTGTAGTTGGCCGCAGAAGTCACTTTCTTCACATTCATCACCATTTTCGAATAGCGGTTGTTCAATTCTACATAACCTAGTGTTAATCCCGTACGGGTTGAGATGAGTGGGTTCTCGTGGTCGAAGGTCTTGGTCTTGTTGCTGATTTTATAGTTCGTACCGAAGGTAGTGCGTGTTGGCACCATGTCTTCGATGCGGTCGAAGCGTTTGGTCGTGGACTTCATGTCGGAGGCTGTGCGGTCGCTCGACTTCACAAAGAAGAGCGTCACCACACTCTGAGGTGCCACTTCGGCTTGCGGACGGCATGTCTCTGCTTCCATGTTGATGTTGACCTGTGTGAAGTTCTTGGTCTTGTTGGTCGTGACCACCTTTCCTTTCTTGGTGTAGAACGGCAGGTCGACGGTGAGGTTGTGGGTCTCGTCCGAATTGTTGGCAAGGACGGCCACCACGGTATCACCCGTAGTTGACTGATAGTACGTTCCCTCCATGCCTCCGTTGGTGAAGGTACCCTCGATACGGGTCATACCTGTGATGAACCTGGCGAAGTGTGCCATGATGTAGCCGCGTTTGGTGATGGTTCCGCTACTGCCTGCTCCACGCTGGCCGTCACCCATCATCGCATAGTAACGCTTAGCCGCGTAATGAATCCATGCGTTGAAGTCGCCAATCATGCAAGTGTTGATGGCGCGATAGAAATTGAAGAAGTCTTTCGAGAAGTCGTAGTTGCGTTCATTCCCTTCGTTTTCGTTCCAGTTGATGAGGTATTCGGTCATCCATATTTCCTTGCCCTTCTTTGCGAGGTTCTTGTAGGCCGTTCCGATGCCGCCGTACTGGTGTCCGCCATAGATGTCGAAGCAGTCGACGACACTGCTTGCATTCAACGCATTGGCATACGAATCGCTGCATCCGATGCTCTCAGGAGCCATAATCTTACAGCTGATGGTACGTCCGTAGGTCTTGACGAACTCAGCCATCTCGCTGGTCGACCATGAACAGCCTGCATAAGTAGGTGTCCAGTCGGGTTCGTTCTGAATGGAGATGGCATCGAGTTCCACACCGTTTTTGCGTAGGTATTGTACATATTCCTCAAGATACTGCGCATAGTCGGGCCAATTCTCCTTTTTCAGTTTGCCTACTTCACCGCTCTCAGTTTTTGCATTGCTCGAATTGTTGGTCTTCCATTCGGCAGGCTGTCCCCAAGGTGAGGCGAAGACAATCAATCCCATCTGCTTGGCCAACTTGGCAGTATTGAGCGATTGACCCCAGGCATTTTTGCCGATAGGAATATAGAGACGCATGATGTTACAACCTACCGTGCTGGACTTTCCCCATACCTTCTTGATTTCCGTTTCCGACATGTGGTTGTAAGTAAACTGAGGTGAGCAGACGAAACCACCGAAGCCTGTGATGTGTTGGTGCTTCACCGATGTGTTGAAACGTAGTGTTGACTTTGTCTGTGCTGCAAGCGAAGTACAGCAAAGTAGTAAAGCAAGTGTAATTTGAACGATTCTCATAGGTCTATTTTTTATATTATACATTATACATTTTACATTATATATTACTTCTTGTACCAGAAGAAATACTGATTTTGTTCTTTTTTTTGCTTCGGCGTCTTGGCCGAGTAGACAGGTTCGAGCGTATAAGGATGGAAACCTGTGTACCATGTCTCTGTGCTCACCGTCATCGGTGTGGGGGTGAAGTCCTGCACTTGCTCCAGTTTGTAGCCCATCCGTCTGGTCAGTTCTGCCAGTTGCTGCATGTCCTTGTTGGTACATCCAGGGTGACTGCTGATGAAATATGGAATGAGTTGTTGGTTCAGGTGTGCTTCGTGGTTCACTTTGTCGAATAGGGCCTTGAAGTCGTAGAACAGCGAAAATGAAGGTTTGCGCATCAGGCGCAGCACCTGATCGCTCGTATGTTCGGGTGCCACCTTCAATCGCCCGCTCACATGGTGCTCGATGAGTTCACGAGCATAGCGGCGGTTCACTTTGTTGATACGTTCGTCGCCTGTTTCGTGCAGGATGAGATCGTAACGCACACCGCTGCCGATAAAGCTCTTCTTCACACCTTTCAACGCATCGACGGCATGGTAGATGTCGAGCAGGGCGCTGTGGTCGGTGTTGAGGTTAGGACATACCTTCGGATGGATACACGATGGCTTCTTGCATTGCTGGCATAGCTTGAGGTTCTTCCCGTGCATGCCATACATGTTGGCGCTCGGTCCGCCCAGATCACTGATGTAGCCTTTGAAGTCGGGCATTGCGATGATTTGCTGCACCTCTCTCAGTATGCTCTCTTTGCTGCGACACGAGATGAATTTTCCTTGATGAGCCGAGATGGTGCAGAAGGCGCAACCACCGAAACAACCACGATGCAAGTTCACAGAGAACTTTATCATGTCGTAGGCAGGAATCCGCTTGCCACGATATTTGGGGTGGGGCAGTCGTGTATAGGGCAGGTCGAACGAATGGTCAATCTCTTCCTGCGTCATCGGAGGGTAGGGCGGGTTCACCACCGCATACCGTCCGTCTACTTCTTGTAGCAATCGCTGGGCATGCATTTTGTTTGATTCCTCCTCGATATGTCGGAAGTTCTCTGCCTGGCAACGTTTGTCGTGCAAACACAGTTCATGGCTGTGCAGCACGATGTCGCTGTCCGTCAGTTTCACCTCATTCTTATCCATCAGCATTACCGTCTGCAACTGTGGGTGGCGCATCAACAAGTTGCGGAATAACTGGCAGTCCACATAGTCTAATCCATTTGTCAGCAGTTCGTCGTTGAGTATGTCAATGAGATGCTGTATGGGACGTTCGCCCATGCCGTATATGAGCAAATCAGCACCGCTGTCGCACAAGATGCATTTCCGAAGTCGGTCCTGCCAGTAGTCGTAGTGGGTCAGTCGGCGTAGTGAAGCCTCGATGCCGCCAATCACCACAGGTGTATCGGGATACAATTGCTTCAAAATCTGCGTGTAGACTATCGTTGGATACTCAGGCCGTTTGTCGTGTCGTCCGTCGGGACTATAGGCATCCTCCGATCGCAGTCGTTTGGCTGCTGTGTATTTGTTCACCATCGAATCCATGCATCCAGGCGAGATGGCGAAGAACAGACGTGGACGTCCCAACTTTGTGAAGTCGCGATAGTCTCCGTGCCAATCGGGCTGCGGCACGATGGCGATACGCATTCCTTCGGCCTCGATTATCCTGCCGATTACTGCTGCTGCGAACGATGGATGGTCCACATACGCATCACCCGAGAACAGGATGATATCCAGCTCATCCCATCCTCGTGCTTCTACTTCCTTTTTCGTCGTTGGAAGAAACTCTGCAGCGCTTATGTGCAATCCATTATTCATTCTGTTGACAAAGATAATGCAAATCGTGAGAATAACCAAACTTTTTTCGAATTTTTCCGATATGTTCCCTCTCTTCTACGTGTTTTTGCGTCAAAGATACACCAACAATAACAACCTCAACAATCGATAGTTGAAGGAGTAATAGAATGTGTACTCCAGTTCAATCCCGGAAAAGATGAAGGGCATAGCTATGTGCTACGCCCTTCGTTGTGTATAGAATATGGTATGACTTATCGAATCATGAACTTGCAGCTGGCTGCTTTGCTGCTAGTACCCTTCACGCTGGCAACATAGATGCCAGCAGGGAGGTTGCTTACTGTTACAGATGCATTGCCTGCTGTGAGGCTGACAGTCTGACTCAACTGATGCTGTCCTGCTGCTGAGTAAATGTCGAGCTGTACGGTTGCAGTTGTGCCTTCAATCTGGAGTTCTGTACCAGCAAAGCGGACGCTGACTGTAGAGTTTTCTGCAAGGATGGCATCGATGGCATCTGGTGTCTTGATAATTACACCATCGTCGACTCCGATGAATGTGTCGCAAGAGTGGAGCGAGTTGGTCTGTGCAATGGTTGGACGGTTCATGATGTAGAGGTCGTTTCCTCCATCAGGATAACGTCCCACAGTCTGATCGTGCTTGTGTGCTGGATAGACGAGGTGGTCTGCAAAGTACTTGAACGACGGGTGCGCTTCGCAGAACTCAGGGTTGTTTGCGATAAACTCTTCGGATGAGGTGATCATGACCTCTTGCGCCTTGCCTTCATCGTTACTGAGTTTGAATCCTGAGTGGATGTTGGCGAAGTAGATTCCTTCACGTGCAACGCCAAGTGGTTGGTATGTGAATACAGAACTTCCCGTTTCGAGCTTATCAGCCCAGATGATGAGTTTACCACCTGGTTTGATGGTGGTCTTTACGTCTGGATTACCTGTTGGAATTTGGTACTTCTGTGGCTTTTTGGGATTATCGCTCACATAGAGTCCTGCTACGTCAATGGTCATGTCGGTAGCGTTGTAGAGCTCAAACCAGTCGTTCTTCTTGTAGTGCTCGTTGACATAAATGTCGTTACCTGCACTTATTTCGTTGACGCGGATTGGTGCGTAAGCCACCTGTTCACGATTCTCTATAATCTGCTCATCGGCAATTGGCTCAAACTGTGCTGTGATCGTGGTGTGACTGGCAGTAGAAGCGATACCATCAAGGTTGAGTTCTGGGTTGCCTTCGTTGATGAGCCCACCATCGCCTGCCTGCTCGTTAAGTATGAGGTTGCCTGACCAGTAGATGTCGGATGACGGAGCGTTGTTGTTGTGTACTTCTACGGTAATTACGTTGCTGCCTTGATTGAGTAGGGCAGGGTCGATGCTGAATGAACCTGTAGCCATCTGACCTTCGACTGAGTTTGAGAAAACATCGTAGGTAACATCACCTTCGGGCATGTTGGCACGATGCACCTCTGTTCCGTTGATGTAGATGATGCATCCATCATCGACAGAGTATGAGAAGTTGAATGTTTGTTTTGCATCAGGTGCTTTCGTCAAATTGAACTGACGACGGAAATAATAGGTAGGACGTTTGTTGTTGGTGTCGGAACCATAGTTTAGTTTTGTGGTGACGCTGTTCTGGTTGTTATAGCCGAGCGGTGCGGCACCTGATTTCCATCCGGTAGCGTTGTAGTCCGGCGACTGCCAGTTCTGACCGTCGAGCGAACCTTGGTCATAATACTGCCAAGCGTCGGCATCCTTGATGATCTCTGTTGTAGTGACAGCTGCGCTTCCGTCTACAATCCATCCCTTAAACGCATAGCCAGATGGTGCAATTGCCCTCAATGTGGCAGGAGCGAATACAGATCCTTCGAGTTTACCTGTAGGAATCTTTACATCGTTAAGCATCAGCTCAGCCTTGTCGAGGTTGGTCTGGATTGTTACATCATAAGGATTATCGAGTGAGAAGAAGTTCTGCATGACACGGATACGCTCGGCACGTTTTGACTTGTTCGTGATATCGTTGAGCAAATCTCTACCTGATATGTCGAGGTTGGAACCGTTGTGGCGACCTTGTGCTGTCCATGGGCTCTTGCCTTCGAGGTCGAGGGCAGCCTGAGTGACTCTAGCCATGCGGTTCATGATTTTAGTTACACGGGTAGATTCGAAAATGCTACCTGCAACAACCGTGTAGGTGTCGATGAACTGGCGTCTGAAAGAAGGCTTGGTAAGGAGGTTGGAGAGCAGGTCTTTCATCGACTTGTTGTCGAACCAGCTTCCGCCGCCGCCCCAGCCGCCGCCCCAAGGGTCATTGCCGCCTTGGTTGTTGCCGGTTTTGTTGGCGTTGAACTGGTTGAAGAGGTCCGTACGTTTGAAGCCTTCGTCTACGTCCATGAGGATGATATGGAATTTACCACCGTTACGGTCGCGGAATCCTTTGATGTTATTATTGTTTGAAATCCAGTCCTGTGAGCCGATATAGATTTCGGCAGCGAAATAATTACATATCTCGTCAATATCGCAGCGTTCACAAATCTGGCGCCAAATGTCTTCATCGTTGGGATTGGATGAGAGGTCGTTACATAGTGTTGTCCATTCAACGAACGCAACATCATCTCCTTCTTTTTGTGCATAGCCTCCACCTGCGTACTCAAACTGATCGACTTCGTCTGTATCGATGCCGTAGTTTGCGTATGCGAAGTTCTTGTTGTTGGTCTCGCGGAGATTGAACATATACTTGTATTCACCATTGATGAACACGTGAGTAGGTTGGTATGCTTGACAATCAACGTGGAATCCGCTGCTGCTCAGCATTTCGTGGATGGATGCATCGACAATGCGACAATCGCAGTCATTACCACCGTTACGTACAATGATGGCTTTGTTTTTGGTGTATGGCTTCTGGGTGAAGATAGGGTAGTCGAATTCTTTGTTGCCATAAAGCTTGCCTGCCTTCAGCTTGAAAGATGGTGAAGGCGGGAAGTGGCGGCTCCAACCACCGCTGACTTCAAGATCTACTTCCTGATTGAGTGCCATGCTGTATTCCTCGACGGTGTCAGGAACGAGGTATTCGAAGTTGACAGGACGTTCCCAAGGACGGTTCTTGTTGCTGTTCGCATTGTTGTTACCGCCATTTCCGCCGATTCCGTTCTTACCGTCAACAAGAACACCCATCATATCGTCGTATAGGTTCTTGCTGTCGGTAACGACAGAGACAACTGGGAGGTAGTAATCTTGGTCGTTGTAGATATATGAGCGTGTCACAACGGCACTTGGGAGATAGCCGTCCTTATAAAGTCGGAAACGATATACATAACTCTTTTTTGCAATCTGGAACTCTCCATCTTCGCTGGTCGAACCGTTTTCGAGGGTTGGGGTAGTGCCATCGGTGGTATAGCGGAGGGTGGCACCCTCTGGAATGTTGACATGTGCAACGAAACTCTGGGTATAGACTGTTCCTGGTCGGTCTACCTGAGGTTCTTCTAGCTGCTCACTGCAGAAGAGGCAGTTTGCATTTGATTTACCTTCTGTAGGAGTAGCTGTGTAGCCCCATTCATCGCCTCCATCGGTCTTACGTGCAAAGCTTGTACGCGCAATAGCCTTTGGGCTAATCTGGGTGATGATGAGTTTGCGATTCTTATCGTAGATATAGAGCGTGTCGCCATCAGGTCTGATTTTGAATTTAATCTGATTCTTGCCGAGTGTGCTACCTGTGTTGCCACCCCAGCCACCAGAGCTACCTGCATCGTAGTGGTCGAACCACAGTGTCTTGTATCCCTTTGCAGGAACAGAACCGTGAGATGACGTCAGTTGTGCGGTGTGAGATGAGTTTGTGTTGGTACGGTTGGAAGGAATCGTATCATTACTGATAAACATGCCATTCAGACTGATGGCTGCATCGGTGGGGTTGTACAATTCAATCCATCCACCATAGTTGTACGACGGGTCGAGCATCATATCGATGTTACGCGCCATGATTTCGTTTACTACAAGTGTTTGTGCATTCGCCAATTGGAAGCATGACAACATCGTCAATGCAACCAAACATAAACTTTTTTTCATTGATTTGACTGATATTTTTTTTTATTTGATTTACAATCTATGTAATTGGTTTAGTTTGCTTTAACTAAAAAGGTCCATTTGAGTTGCAAAGTTACGAAATAATTCAGTATTCATAATGCATAATGCATAACAAAATGCATTTTCGGTGACAATTTGAACTGTAAAACGAATTAAACTGGCTATAAACAGTCAACTATATGCTATAAACATTATTGAAATTTATCATTCGTGTGGCAAAACGTCAATGACTCGTTTGGCACCAACATAACGCTTGATGTAATAGGCTGATGTTCCAAAGTCGTCGATTGTGATACCTTTGGAAACTGCGGCATGAATAAACTTGAAGTTGTTGTTCTTTTTGTCCACACTATATACGATTCCCACATGTCCTGCGCCGTGTACGGACGAACGGGTGAAGAATACCAGGTCGCCAGGACGAAGGTTCTTGCGGTCGACAGGTGTTCCCTGCTGATACTGACCGGCAGCCGAACGGTTGAGCTTATAGCCGAACTTTGCAAAGACAAACCCTGTGAATCCTGAACAGTCGAAAGTGGTTGGCCCCATCGTGCCATAACGATAGCGTTTCCCTTTGTGAGTCTGTGCCTCTGCCAGAATCTTCAATGCAACTGCATAGGCCGATTCGGAGGTAGAGATGATTGCACCGTTGTCCTCAATCTGCAAAGGTGTTTTTGGAAAGAAACGGGTGGTCTGAGCCTTGATGATTTTCAATGCTTCGTTCGACGCGTCCAGATGTGGTCCCGTCACATTCTGTTGACGATAGGAGATGATGTGCCCGTCCTTGAACGTACCGTCGGTAAACACATTGGCCTCAATCATGGGAGCTGCACCCATCTCGCCCATGTAAGTGGCTCCATAAGGTGTACAGAAATTGCCAAGTCCGTAGATAATCAGCTTGTCTTTGTATAACTCCAGTGGCTGAGGCAGATTATGTCCGTTTCCGTAAACGACATCGGCTCCGGCATCGATACATGTATGTGCAAATGCAATAGCGCAGTTCATAAACAGGTTGCGGTTGGTTGATGGGTTCAACCCACTTTTCAGACTACTTTCTGTCTCGTTAAAACTGAACGCAACTACCACGATGTCGCACTGGTCATCCAACCCCGCTACCAATTGACGTATGGTGGTAGAGTCGCTCATCGAGAGTGTGTGTATGGATGTACCGAAGGCGATAAACCCATATTTCAATCCACCTCGGTCAAACACCTTATATTCTTGTAATGACTTCAATCCTGCGAATTCGATGTTGTTGGCTTGTATGGCATTCATCGTAGTCTGTACACCTTCAACACCAAAATCGCTGACGTGAGAGTTGGCCAGACTCAATGCTGTGAACCCTGATTGTGCCAATGATGTGGCGTAGTCGGCAGACATGCGAATCAGTTTACGTGTGCCAATCATGTTGGCTTTGTTTGGTGTGCCGTCCGCATCAATCAGTACTGTGCCAAGTGTGCCGAAGGCGGCATTGGCAGATTTCAGTTTGTCTGTCACATTGGCAAAGATTTTCTCTGCATCAACTTGTTGCTGGTAACGCATTCCATAGTTGTTACCGACATTTACCTCACCGGTAAAAATCAGTTTCACTTGGTTCTGGGCTTTCATCGTCAATTCCCCCAGAACAAAGAACATCAATGCGACAACAATATATATATAATTAGAAGACTTCATCGCTAAATCTATAATCGGTTTTCGTATTTCGAAGTGCAAAGTTAGTGATTTTGCAGGTTTTATGCAAAAAAAATCGCTTAAAATTTGTTTAGTCAGCAAGAAATCACTATCTTTGCAGACTTTCTATAGCAACTAATTTAAACATGTTATAAATTTTTTAGTTTTTAATTATGAGTCAAAAAAGAGTTTATACTTTCGGTAACGGACAAGCCGAAGGTAATGCCAACATGAGAGAATTGCTTGGCGGTAAAGGTGCAAACCTTGCGGAGATGAACCTCATCGGAGTTCCTGTTCCTCCAGGCTTTACTATTACGACTGATACTTGTAATGAGTATTATGAAGTAGGTCAGGACAAAATCGTTGCTTTGCTTCAGGACGATGTGTTAGCAGCAGTTAAGCATATCGAGAAGCTGATGAACTGCAAGTTTGGCGATGCTACCAATCCGCTGCTCGTTTCTGTACGTTCAGGTGCTCGTGCTTCTATGCCTGGTATGATGGACACTATCCTCAACCTTGGTTTGAACGACACAGTAGCTGAAGGAATGGTTGCAAAGACCAAGAATCCTCACTTCGTTTACGATTCTTACCGTCGTTTCGTACAGATGTACGGAGACGTGGTGCTTGGAATGAAGCCAGTAAACAAGGAAGATATTGACCCATTCGAGGCAATCATCGAAAAAGTGAAGGAAGAGCAGGGCGTAGAGCTTGACAAGGACCTGTCTGTAGAGTCACTGAAGAAACTTGTTGAGTTGTTCAAGACAGCTATCAAGAAACAGACAGGAAGTGACTTCCCAGAAGACCCAATCACACAGCTTTGGGGTGCTATCTGTGCTGTGTTCCGTAGCTGGATGAACGAACGCGCTATCCTCTATCGTAAGATGGAAGGTATTCCAGACGAGTGGGGTACAGCTGTATCTGTCATGGCGATGGTATTCGGTAACATGGGCGACACAAGTGCAACAGGTGTTTGCTTCTCTCGTGATGCTGGTAACGGTGAAAACCTCTTCAACGGTGAGTACCTTATCAATGCTCAGGGTGAGGACGTAGTTGCTGGTATCCGTACTCCTCAGCAGATTACAAAGATTGGTTCACAGCGTTGGGCTGAGCGTGCAGGCATCTCTGAAGAGGAGCGTGTTGCTAAGTTCCCATCTATGGAAGAAGCTATGCCAGCTCTCTATAAGGAACTGGATGAGTTGCAGACTAAGCTCGAGAACCACTATCACGACATGCAGGATATGGAGTTCACCGTACAAGAAGGTAAGCTCTGGTTCCTCCAGACACGTAACGGTAAGCGTACAGGTACTGCAATGGTGAAGATTGCTATGGATCTGCTCCACGAAGGATTGATCGACGAGAAGACTGCGTTGCTCCGTTGCGAGCCTCAGAAACTCGACGAATTGCTCCACCCGGTATTCGACAAGCTCGCTCTCCAGAAGGCTAAGGTCATCACCCAGGGTCTGCCTGCATCTCCAGGTGCTGCTTGCGGACAGATTGTGTTCCACGCAGACGATGCTCAGGCTTGGCACGACGAGGGTCACAAAGTAATCATGGTACGTATCGAGACTTCTCCAGAAGACCTCGCAGGTATGGCTTCAGCTGAGGGTATCCTCACTGCACGTGGTGGTATGACCTCTCACGCAGCTGTTGTTGCTCGTGGTATGGGTAAGTGCTGTGTATCAGGTGCTGGTGCTATCAATGTTGACTACAAGGCAAAGACTGTTGAAATTGACGGCGTTGTATATAAAGAAGGTGATTACATCTCTTTGAATGGTACAACAGGTCAGGTTTACGCAGGTGAAGTTCCAACGAAGGCTGCTGAACTCTCAGGTGACTTCAAGGAGCTAATGGATCTCTGCGACAAGTACACAAAGATGGAGATCCGTACCAATGCAGATACTCCACACGATGCTCAGGTAGCTCGTGCATTCGGTGCTAAGGGTATCGGTTTGACTCGTACAGAGCACATGTTCTTCGAGGATCAGAAGATTATCGCTATGCGTGAGATGATTCTTGCTGACAATGTTGAAGGTCGCGAGAAGGCTCTTGCTAAGTTGCTGCCTTACCAGAAGGCTGACTTCTACGGCATCCTTAAGGCTATGGACGGACTGCCAGTGAACATCCGTCTGCTTGACCCACCTCTCCACGAGTTCGTCCCACACGATATCGCTGGACAGGAAACGATGGCAAAGGAAATGGGTGTTGACGTGAAGGAAATCCAGAAGCGTGTAGCTTCACTCGCTGAGAACAACCCAATGCTTGGTCACCGTGGTTGCCGTCTGGGTATCACATTCCCTGAAATCACAGCTATGCAGACTCGCGCCATCCTTGGTGCTGCTTGCCAGCTGAAGAAGGAAGGCTTCGATCCACGTCCTGAAATCATGGTTCCACTCATTGGTATCCTCTATGAGTTCAAGCAGCAGAAGGAAATCATCGAGAAGGTGGCTAAGGAAGTGTTCGAAGAGGAAGGCGTAGAAATCAAGTTCGAGATCGGTACGATGATTGAAATACCTCGTGCAGCCCTCACAGCAGGACGTATCGCAACAGAGGCAGAGTACTTCTCATTCGGAACGAACGACCTCACTCAGATGACATTTGGTTACAGCCGTGACGATATCGCATCGTTCTTGCCTGCATATCTCGAGAAGAAGATCTTGAAGGTAGACCCATTCCAGGTACTCGACCAGAATGGTGTAGGTCAGCTCATCAAGATGGCTGTTGAGAACGGTCGTGCCGTACGTCCAACACTCCGCACAGGTATTTGCGGTGAGCATGGAGGTGAACCGACATCTGTTAAGTTCTGTGCTCGTGTAGGTATGAACTACGCATCATGTTCTCCATTCCGTGTGCCAATCGCACGCCTTGCCGCCGCGCAGGCAGCAGTGGAAGGATAATGCAACCTTCCCAAAAGAAAAAAGGAGCCAATCGGCTCCTTTTTCTTTTGATAGTTATCTTATTTCTACATTTTACATTCTACATTCTACATCTCCTCTCCCCCTTGGGATTCCTGTCCCCCGATAACGGGGGAACCGAAGGGGGTGTCGGAGGGGGCTTCTTATTTTCTTATCTGTCCGTTTCCGCGAATCACCCATTTGTAAGTTGTGATTTCCTCAAGCGCCATAGGGCCGCGGGCATGTAGCTTCTGGGTGCTGATGCCTATCTCTGCCCCCAGTCCGAACTGGGCACCATCTGTGAACGAGGTTGGTGCGTTGGTGTAAACACAAGCTGCATCGACCTGACGGATGAATTGCTCAGCACGTTCTGCATCCTCTGTCACGATGCTCTCGCTGTGGCGTGAACTGTAGCGGCGGATATGCGCAAGGGCTTCAGTGAAACTTGTTACGGTTTTGATGGCCATCTTGTAGTCGAGAAACTCTGTGCCGAAATTCTCGTCTGTAGCCTGACAGAGTAGGGCAGAAGGGTAGTTGCCTTCCAATAAAGCGTATGCGGGTTCGTCTGCATAGATTGTCACATTGCTGTCTGCCAGAGGAGCACAGAGTGCAGGCAGGTCAGGCAGACGGCTTGCATTGATGATGAGACAATCGAGTGCGTTGCATACACTCACACGACGAGTCTTGGCGTTGTTCACGATAGCCTTTCCCTTCTCTATGTCGCCGTATTCGTCGAAGTAACAATGGCAGATACCTGCTCCTGTCTCGATGACAGGAACGGTTGCATTCTCACGAACATACTGGATGAGTCGGCTACTGCCGCGAGGGATGACCAAATCGATGTATCCGTTCGCATGAAGCATCTCAGTTGTAGCTTCGTGTGTGGCTGGCAGAAGTGTTACTGCGTCAGGATTGATGCCGTTTTGTTGGAGTATGGCTTTTATTAACTTGACGATGGCCTGGTTGGAATTGTCGGCGTCTTTTCCTCCTTTCAGCACACAGACATTTCCGCTTTTCAGGCAAAGGGCAGCTACGTCGAAGGTAACATTAGGACGTGCCTCGTAGATGATGCCGATGACGCCGAAAGGCACACTGATGCGGGAGAGGTCAAGCCCGTTAGGAAGCGTGTAGTGTTTCAGCACCTTGCCTATCGGTGAGGGTAGTGTCGCTACATGACGGGTGTCGCTCGCGATACCTTCCAGACGCTCTGTTGTGAGTTTTAGACGGTCGTAGAGTGGATTGTCCTTCGACATCTGCGCTAAGTCCTTTGCATTGGCTGCCAGTATCTCGTCAGCATGTGCTGGAATAGCATCTGCGATGTTGTTCAGTACTTTGTTGATGCTGTCGTTGTCAATCTGTGCAAGTGCAACACTTGCATCTTGTGCTTGTTGGAAAAGAGTCATAATAATTAGGAATGGAGCCTATAGGGTTCATGAGGCCTATAAGCCTTATTTTATATATAAATAATCGTAGTGTATCAGCGGTTTCTTGCTGTGGTGGCCAATCACCTTGCGGGCCTCTGTGCTGTCATACGAAGTACGTCCCACACCGATTTCCTGCCCATCAGGGTTCTTGATGCTGATGATATCATCCTTCTCGAATTCACCTTCTACAGCTGTCACACCGATAGGGAGTATGCTTAATGCATTGCTTCCGCAAATAGCCTCTACTGCCTTGTCGTTCAGTGTGATACTGCCCTTGGCGAAGTCTCCGCTATGTGCAATCCATTTCTTGATGCTCGATACGGGTTGCTTGGCAGGAACGAAACGTGTACTGAGAGTGGTATCTGGTTCCTGAATCAGCTTGATAAGTATATTGTCGCGTTTGCCGTTTGCGATGATGACAGGAATGCCTTCGTCTGCCACTTTGCGTGCGATGTTACATTTCGTAATCATGCCTCCACGACCAAAGCCCGATTTGCCAGTCTGGATATAGTCCTGAAGGTCTGCATCAGGTTCTACACTACGGATGACCTGACTCTCTGGCGCTTTGGGATCTCCGTCGTAGATACCATCGATATTGCTGAGAATGATGAGGGCATCCACATCAAGCATGGTGGCGATGAGACCGCTGAGTTCGTCGTTATCCGTAAACATCAGTTCCGTCACCGACACTGTGTCGTTCTCGTTGACGATAGGGATGACACCGTTGTCGAGCATCACCTCCATACAGTTACGTTGGTTCAGATAGTGGCGACGGGTACTGAAGTTCTCCTTCATCGTCAGTACCTGTCCTACGGTGATATGATGGTCGCGGAATAGTTCGTAGTAGCGATTGATGAGTTTAGCCTGTCCGATAGCAGAGAAGAGCTGACGCTGGTCCACAGAGTCGAGATGGTGGTTTACAGCCAGTTCGCTCCGTCCGCTTGCAACAGCTCCAGATGATATCAGCACCACCTGAATGTCCTGACGACGCAACAGGGCTACCTGATCGACCAAAGCCGACATACGAGTGACGTCCAGCGTGCCGTCGTCCCTCGTCAGTACGTTACTACCTATCTTTACCGCTATACGTTTCATTTCAGCTTGTTGTTTTCATCTGGGAAAACTACGGCAGGCTTGAAACGCTTAGCCTCCTCGAAGTCCATCAGGGCATACGACATGATGATACATATATCGCCAGCCAGCACCTTGCGTGCAGCCGCCCCGTTGAGGCATACACATCCGCTTCCGCGTTCGCCCTTGATGACATAGGTCTCGAAGCGTTCTCCGTTGTTGTTGTTCACTACCGTCACCTTCTCGCCTGCAATCAAGTTTGCTGCATCCATGATGTCCTCATCGAGTGTGATGCTGCCCATATAGTGCAGGTTTGCTTCTGTGATGGTTGCACAGTGGATCTTGGATTTCAATACTTCTATCAGCATGACTTATACTTGATGTTGTCGATTAATCTTACAGGAATAGCACCGCAGAACACGGTGATGCAACCAACTACATAATCGGAATCGTCCCATTCGTTCAGGCTCTGGAGCGAGTTGCCGTCCACGATTTCGTAGTACTGCACCTCAAGACCCTCTACGGCGTTGATGGTGTCGATTACCCACTGTTTCGTCTCCTTCAGCGTGTGGCTCTTGGCATAGTGCTGACTTGCAAAGAGTGCTTGTGAGATGTTGAGGGCAATTTTGCGCTCGTCAGGTGAGAGTAGGGCGTTACGGCTTGAGAGTGCCAAGCCATCCTCCTCGCGTACAATCGGACAAGCACAAATCTGCAGGGGGAACTTCTGATCCTCCACCATACGACGGATGACGGCAATCTGTTGGAAGTCCTTCTCTCCGAAGTATGCCCGATCGGGTTCTGTCATCATGAACAGTTTGCTCACCACCTGACACACTCCGTTGAAGTGTCCGGGGCGGAAACCACCCTCCATCACCTCGTCGGTCGGTGGATAGCTGAACTGACGCGTGTCAGGTTCCGGATAAACCTCCTCAACGGTTGGTGCAAAGGCAATCAGTTCCTTGTCAACGAAGATGTTGAGAATGTTCTCGAGCAACAGGCAGTCGTTCTCCAACGTACGAGGATACTTTGCCAAGTCGTTCTTGTCGTTAAACTGCGTAGGATTCACAAAGATGCTCACAACCGTCACGTCGTTCTCAGCCAAACTGCGGCTTACCAACGAAGCATGGCCAGCATGAAGCGCACCCATCGTGGGCACAAGTCCCACCGACTTGTTGGCCAGACGCTGTGCTTTCAGTTCTGCCTTCAAGTCCGATACTTTATGTAATACTTTCATTCCTTTTTAAATTATGAATTATGCATGATGCATGATGCATTTCTCCAAAAGTGCTGCAAAGTTACAAAATATTTCATAATTTATAATGCATAATTCATAATATTTATCAATTTTTCTCTTTTCACTTTTCCCTTTTCACTTTTTGTTGTACCTTTGCAGCAAGAATATATATCACAAAACAGAAAGCTTATGAAACGACTTGTATGCATACTGATGGCTGTTGCTGTTGTTTCAGCTATCCAGGCAAAGAAGGTGAAGGTCACCATCGATGGAACCGTCCTGCCTTCACAGACCCAACTCTACCTCATCGTCAACGAAGACACCGCCAATGCGCAGCTCATCCCCATCGTTGATGCGAAGTTCTCTGTCTCCATCAAGGTCGACGACAACGCGTTCATCCGTCTCCAAGACAATAAGGAGTGGCAAGAACGTAGTGCCTTCGTGCTGATACCCGACAGCAAGCACATCACTATCAATTGGAACACAAGAGAGATTACTGGCTCGAACCATTCGCAAGAGCTACAGGATGTCTGTAAGACAATCAGAAGTTTCGATCCTGGCACTTTTCATATTGATGTGTTCTCAGACGATCCTGAATTACTGAAGAGAGAACGTGAACGGGAACGGGAAATCCGGGAAACGATGTCTCAACACCAAATTGTATTTGTCCGAGAACAGTTGTATGACAACCCAAACGACTTCGTCAGAGTATGGCTTGTTTATCGTTACCCCCAATTTGCTGCCCCATACATCGTAGACCTCATCAAGGAGAAAAATCCCCAGTGGGTGAACCATCCGCTCCTGAAGAAGAAAAAATGACACCATTTATGACCCCCACCTAACCTCCACGAAGGGAGGGAGGAGGGGGTCTTCTAACGTCTAGCGTCTAAAGTCTAAAGTCTAGCGCCTAAAGTCTAACGTCTAAAGTCTAACGTCTAACGTCTAAAGTCTAGAGTCTAAAGTCTAATTTTTCGCCTTGCGAAAGTTGAGTAACTTGCGAGTCTTGTATTTGGAGGTATCGAATACGGGTGCTGATACAGGTGCACGATGTGCTTTACTGTTGAGAATAGGAGCACGTTTCGAAGCATTTGTCTTGTCAACGTTCGGCATGAACCAGATTTCCCAAATATCATCGTCATAGGCACAGAATTCGACACTTATTGAGTGGTCGGCTGACAGGAAGTAGTAGAACCAGTAGTCTTCTTCATGTTTTGGCTCTTCCTGTAACTCATAGCCCTGCGATTTCAAACTGTTGGTTATCAAGTCGGCTGGGAGACCCACTGTCTTGATCTGATAGCATACATATTGAAGGTCTTGGCCGTCCTGAGTCCTAAATCCATAGTATTCCCTATGGTTGGCACCAGTCTTGAATACCTCTTCCCAAGCGCCATCAAACTCATCTAGTTCTCCTTTCGTTTCATTATTAAACCATCCGTGAGTTGCTTTCACATGCGCCCGTGCTTCCTCCAGCGAACAGCCCCAATTGGTGCATGGGTTGAATATCATCGGAGTTTCGTCTTTTTCTTTCTTCCAGGCAGCAAAGTCCTTCTCTGGACCAGCATACTTCCAGTACATGTTCCAGTCGTTGAAATCATAGTAGAGGAGATTGACTGTTCCGCCTTTCAGCATATACATGTCGAAAGTATCGACATAGGTAGAGTCATCTTCTGCATTGAACTTAATTAAATTGAACTGCGTGTGTTCACCCGTACTCAAGACAAATGTCCTGTACCACGTCCATGTAGAGCCCGGACTAACATAGTCGATTTCCAAATCGCTCCAGAACACTTCTTTATCGGGAGTATAGGCGCGTTCGGCATCGCTGAGAGCAGGATTGAGGTAAAGACCAAATACAAGGGGGCGTTCATATACGGAGAGGCGCGAGATATCGTCTTTCTCTCTCATACCGTCGACACGCAGTGTGAGATTAGAACCTGCGACTTCTGGAGTAACGTTGGCCTCGATTGTACCACCATCGATGGTTACGGTCTTTGTCACAACCCCCACTGCGTTGGTTATCACAGGGTAATAGTATTCAGTATAATCTATTCGTACGGTCGACAGTTTTTCTACATCGGTAAGTTCCCAAAGAGGTTCCTCCTCTGCACCGAGGTATTGGCAGGCTACTAACGTATAAGTGCCGGTGGGGATGTTCTTCACCTCGAAGGTGATAGGGTCAAGCTGGCGGGTGGTGTCTGTCAGCTGCTGAATCAAGTCACCGTTTACATCGTAAATGAGGACTGTACCAACGATACATGCAGGGTCATCAGTATCTGCCATTTCCTGGGTAATCTCAGTGATGGCTTCCAGTTTCTCGTAGAGTGACTTGACGTTTACGGTGATGATAGCTTTGCCAGTCTCATCTGAATTGACAGGGTTGTCGGACTCAGAACATGCTTGGAATGCCAATGCTGCTATGGCTATTGACATCAGTCTTAGGATTGATTTCATAATGGTATATTGTTTATAAGTTAAATTGTTTAATTCTCACCTCTCACCTCTCACCTCATTTTACCACTTCGCGCTCAAAGAAGTCGAGGAAGAAGGGCCAGTTGGGACCTGCTTCGTGACCTCCGTGATGCTGACGGTAGGTGAGACGTCCATCCATCAGACCGTTGTCCATACCTGGGAAGAGGTCGGTTCCTACGCCTTTATAACCAAGCAACTCATAGACGGGTGAGGCTTTGGAGGCAGAGATGAACGAGCCGACCACATCCTGCCACTTGTCGCCGTTCCAACTGCCTGTAGAGATGAAGCAGGCGCGTGGGGCACAGAGGGCGATGAGTTCGTGCTGATCGACGGGGATATCGTTTTCGGTCAGTGGGTCGGTTCCGTATTTGATGAGGTTGCCACATACCCAGTGATACTCCTCGTTCGAGACGATGTTTCCGATGCTTTCACCACAGTCGCGACGCCATCCTGCTGCACCTGCCTTGCCTGATGAGGCAATGAATCCTGCTGCGATGCGTGGCTCGAAGGCCATCGCTACGAGTGAGGCTTTACCATAGCGTGAGACGCCCTCGATGGCGCACTTGGTGGCATCGAAGGTGTTGTCGGTCTCAAGGTAATCAATCAGACGTGAGAGTCCCCATCCCCAAGCACGGAGCGAACCCCAGTCGGTTGGTTGGCGATGGGCACCTTTGTTGCACAGACCGATGATGCCGTTGGTCAGACCTGAACCCGAATCGGCTTGGATGGACGAGGGGTTGATGGTGGCTGCTGCCCATCCGCGTTCGATGACCATCTGCTGCCATGAGACGGAACCTCCACGTGAAAGACTACGTGTTGGGTCACCACCTCCGAATCCGAATTCTATGATGACGGGCAGGTGTTGCTTGCCTTCGGGATAGACGATGTTGGCCTGAATCTCGACCGTGATAGCGGGGTAGCTGGAGTTGTCGACCACACCTTTGAGGTAGCGGACTACAACGGGCTTTCCTGCAAATTCTTTCTTCTCCTCGTTGGTGACTTCCCATTTTACTCCTGGCACATTGGCTGGGATACGACCATAGACGTTGTCTTCAAACAATCTGACAATCTCAGGACGGCGCACCTTGTACCACATCTTGGCCGAGGTGACCTTCTTGCCGCTTTCTGTTACCAATGGGTCGGGATAGAAGGGGTAGGGGTTGGCAATCAGCTCATCGTAGTTGGGGTGTTTGCTCTCGTCTTGGCTGTTGGGCTGGCGGCCTTCACGGGGCTGATTGACTCCGACTTTCGCCAGCATGTCAGCATAGTCGGCTGCTGCTATACGACGAAGGCTGTCCTGACGGGCTGGGTTGCCGCCTCCGAACATCATGAACTGTGCATTTGCAGTAAAGGGGACGCAGGCTATCAGCGTGGTCCACAAAACGTGTTTCAGCGTTTTCATATCAATACTTGGTAATCGTTCGTAAAGTAAAAGATTGATTTATTGTTGATTTGACGCTACAAATTTACAACAATTCTCCGAAATCTACAAACTTTTATGGACAAACTTATTAAAAAAACTTTCTGAGAGAAGCAAAAATCGAAGGGAGATTGCTGATATTTCCCACTTTTCACTGTTCGTCGTTCCACTTTATTGTACATTTTACGTTTTATTTTGGCTCACTGGTAAAAATCTGTGTTTAGTTTAAAGATAAAAAAGTCCTACGGAGAAAAATAACAAAAATATCAAAAATACTTGCCTGTGATGCATGCTCTATGAGAGCATTCGTTCGAAGCCATCGTGCTCAGTTCTGTCTAAGCGAGCTTAACAGCCCTTAGCCCGATACCTACGAACAGCCTACGGCCTTGCATCACAATCAAGATAAAATAATAAAAAAGTGGTTGTTTTCTTCTAAAGTCTAGTGTCTAGCGTCTAAAGTCTTTTCTAGAATACGTCTGCTTTTTTAATATTTTTTCTTCGAGTGGTTCTTGCTGAAAGCGTTGGATAAGCATCATAGGATGTGAGTCAAGCGGAAACTGAGCATGTCGAAGTT
>JAFZYE010000019.1 GCA_017616445.1 Bacteroidaceae bacterium | reverse complement strand
TTTTTGTTGAGCGGAAGACGGGGCTCAAACCCGCGACCCCCAGCTTGGAAGGCTAGTGCTCTATCAACTGAGCTACTTCCGCAACATTTTCCTCCGAGGAGGATTACCACCGACCGTCTTTCTCGGCCTGTGGGCAGGGACGGATTCGAACCGCCGAAGCCGTAAGGCAACAGATTTACAGTCTGCCCGTTTTAACCACTTACCTACCTACCCAAATGGTTTGAATATGTGATTCTGTATTGATTGACTTCGCTTGCGCTTCGTCCATCCTTAAATCACTTGGTGATTCTGTTATTGATTGACTTCGCTTGCGCTCCGTCCATCCTAAATCACTTGGTGATTCGCACAGGATTCAAACCTGTAACCTTCTGATCCGTAGTCAGATGCTCTATTCAGTTGAGCTAGCGAACCATTGTTTTGAGTTTTGAGTTTCGTGGGCGTTGACGGATTCGAACCGCCGACCCTCTGCTTGTAAGGCAGATGCTCTGAACCAGCTGAGCTAAACGCCCTTATTTGCTAACACTTCAGCAATCTTTTTCGCAAAGCGAGTGCAAAGGTAGTACTTTTTTTCTTACTGACAAAAACATTTTGAACTTTTTTTTCAATATTTGCAAAAAAACTCGCAATTCGGCCAATTATCCTGCCTTTTGGAAGTAAAAGTGTGCCAAAAAAAACAAGCAGGGGCTCAACCCCTGCCTGTAATCAGTCCTCCAGATTTGGAGGTGTTGTATATTCTAAAAGAGATGGTTTTATTAGTTGAACCACTTCACGTAGCAGAAGTCCTGACGATGAGGCAGGTCTGCATTCTTTGGATACATACGGTACGCAACCTTGATGTCGCCTGCAGCCTCAATCGTATGTGTGCCTTCAAACTCGAAGACATTACCATCGCGTTTCACCACTTTGAATGGCTCAACCTGGGCTACATGTACCTTTCCTTCGATATCTGCACGCAGCGTAACAAGTTCAACTCCAACTACATCGTCGAGTCCCTGCTCATCTACCCACACCTTAATTGTATATACCTGACCAGTATGTACGTTACCAGTGATGAGTGCATTTGGTTTCTCTGTTGACACAACATGGATAGCATCCCAACGCTCTGCTACCAATTCCTTCCAGCGAGCAATCTCCTTTGCCTTTGCGTAGTTGTTTGCAAACAATACTTCACGACGTTCTGCCAACTTGTTGTAGAACTTATCGTAATAGTCGTCAAGCTGACGCTTCATGGTGTAGTGAGGCGCAATCTGAGCGATTGAGTTCTTCACAGTCTTGATCCAGCCTTCGCTGTAATCCTTGTCTTTCTTGTCATAATAGAGTGGCAGGATCTCGTTCTCAAGCAAGCTGTAGATAGTAGCTGCATCGAGCTGGTCTTGCTGATCCTGGTTCTGATAAGTGCGCTTATCGGTCAAAGCCCATCCTGCACCTTCACGATAGCCTTCAAGCCACCATCCATCAAGCACAGAAAGGTTCACAACACCATTCATCAGCGCTTTCTCGCCTGATGTACCTGATGCCTCGAGTGGACGTGTTGGTGTATTCATCCAGATATCCACACCTGTCACCAGTCGACGTGCCAACTTCATGTCGTAGTTCTCCAAGAAGATAATCTTACCCAAGAACTCTGGGCGACGGCTGATTTCGTAGATTTTCTTAATCAAGCCCTGTCCTCCACCATCTGCTGGGTGAGCCTTTCCTGCGAAAAGGAACTGGATTGGACGTTCTGGGTTGTTCACAATCTTTGCAAGACGGTCAAGGTCAGAGAAGAGCAGATGAGCGCGCTTGTAAGTAGCGAAACGACGTGCGAAACCAATTGTCAACGCATTTGGATTAATCTTCTCGAGGATAGATACGATGCGTGATGGGTCGCCCTGATGCTTCAGCCAGTCCTCACGGAACTGATCCTTGATATAATCGAACAGCTTCACCTTCATGGCCTGACGTGTTGCCCAAATCTCCTCATCCGGCACATTATAGATTGACTCCCACAACTTGGCATTGCTCTGATCCTTGTAATAGGTCTTAGGCAGATACTTTGCATAGAGGTCCTTCCATTCTGATGCGCTCCATGTTGGGAAGTGAACACCATTGGTTACATAACCTACATTGTCAAGTTCCTCTGGGAAGTAGCCCTTCCAGATGCCCGAGAACATTTCCTTCGACACCTTACCGTGCAACCAGCTTACGCCGTTTACCCATGAACAGGTGTTGCAAGCGAAGGTTGACATACAGAAACGTTCAGAGTGATCCTCAGGGTTCACACGTCCCATACCCACAAAGTCATCCCACGAGATACCGAGCTGCTCTGGATAGTTCGACAGGTACTTGCCGAAGAGGCCCTCGTCGAAGTAGTCATGACCTGCTGGTACTGGTGTATGAACAGTATAGAGTGATGAAGTACGTACAATCTCAAGTGCTTCGTTGAAACGGAATCCTTCTTTCACATAATCTACCAGACGCTGTACGTTGCAAAGGGCGGCATGACCTTCATTGCAGTGATAGATATCAGGATTGATGCCCAACTTCTTCAGTGTGAGCACACCACCGATACCCAGCAGAATCTCCTGCTTGATGCGGTTCTCCCAGTCACCACCATAGAGTGAGTGGGTGATAGAACGGTCGTACTCACTGTTCATCTCGTTGTCCGTATCGAGCAAGTAGAGACTTACACGACCTACATTGACTCTCCAGACGAAAGCATGAACCGTATAATTATTATAAGGTACATCTATCACCATCGGCTCGCCGTTCTCGTCCATCTGACGAACGATTGGCAGCTGTGCAAAGTTCTGTGCCTCATAGTTGGCAACCTGCTGACCGTCCATTGAGAGGGTCTGTGTGAAATAACCGAAACGATAGAGGAATCCGACTGCTGTCATACGCACGTTGGAGTCTGAAGCCTCCTTGATGTAGTCGCCGGCAAGAATACCAAGACCACCTGAGTAGATCTTCAATACATGGCTCAGACCGTATTCCATACAGAGGTAAGCCACTGATGGGCGTTTCTGGTCGGGTTCAACATCCATATATGCACGGAATTCCTTATATACAGCGTTCATCTGCGCCACGAACTTCTTGTCCTGCGCCAGTGTTTCCAGTTTCTTGTAGCTGATGCGTGATAACATCAAAACAGGGTTCTGAACAACATCATGCCAGAGTTGTTCGTCCATAGCTTTGTAGAGCTCCTTAGCCTCATGGCTCCAAGACCACCACATATTGTGAGCAATCTCATCGAGTGGCTTCAAGGCATCGGGTAATGTAGTGTTAACAGTGATGTCTCTCCAGTTCGGAGTGTTTGCATTGCTTGCTTTGATTTTCATAACTTCAATCTTTTGTTTCTATTATTTAGAGCAATATTATATGCTTTATAGTAATTCTCAATAAAGTGTTCCCAAAGTGCCTTCTCTGCAATCTTACCTGCATTCTTACGCATCTGGGTTATTTGTTTGCTATCTGCTTTGGAGAAATTCAGGATAGCGGCTTTGAGTGCTTCCGAAGCCTCAACAAAGTTACCATCCGTACGGTGGATAACCTTCACGCCATCAACCAACTCACTATACCCGCCCTTCAGGCTGTTCACCCAAAGGCCGAAACCAGCGAGGTCGGTCGTGATACAAGGCACATGGAACGCCACACTTTCCGTCGGCGTATATCCCCAAGGCTCATAATAGGAAGGATAGACACACAGGTCGTTTCCTATCAGCAAGTCGTAGTAGTGCATGTTGAAGATGCCGTCCATACCATCCAGATAGCAAGGTACGAATACCACCTTCAAATGTTCCGTTTCTCTGTTGTGCATATCGAGCCAGTTCATCTGGTTGAGCACCATGTCCTGCTCCTGATTGTGCAGATCGTGTGTGATGCGTGAGTCACCGCATGGGATGGTGTGCTTCTGTTTGCCTTCGAGTCGTTTCTGAAGGTCAACTCTCGGTCCCTTTACCCATGCAGGCACATTGATGAATACCAGCACGTCTTTTTTCAATGAATCATCGAGGCGCAGACGGTTCAGCGCATCGACAAACATATCGATTCCTTTGTTCTTGAACTCATAACGTCCACCTGTGCTGATGATGATGGTGTCATCCGTCAGGTTGGTTCCCAACAGGTTGTTGGCCACATTCAGCATCACCTTGCGTGCTTTCTTACGGGCGTCGTTGAACGGTTTGCCTTGAGCCGGAACGAAATCGTTCTCGAACCCGTTGGTCAGCACCGCATCCACCTTCTTGTCGAGCAAGGCCTTACATTCTGTGGCAGTAATATCGCTGACGGTTGTGAAGCAGTCAACATGCATGGCAGTCTGCTTCTCAATCGAGTGCTTCGACTCCATATTCAGCTCCGATGCCATCTGGTCGCCGTTGTAGGCATTGAGGTAGTCATACAGCGGTTTGTTGTTGCCAGCGATGCTGCGACCGATGCTGGTGGCGTGGGTCGTAAACATAGTAGCTACCTCTGGAACTGCTTTCTGCACATACAACGCACCAAGACAGGTCATCCACTCGTGTGCCTGGTAGATGACATTATCGTTGGCTGTAAGTCCAAAGAATTTGTAATAGCTTTCTACCACCTTTCCGGCTCCGTACGAGAACATCGAGGCTTCGTCATAGTCTCCGTATGCATGGAGCGAGTCTACCTGATAGTTCTCCCAAGCCCAGGTGTAAATCTCGTTCTTCTTTTCAAAGAACGGCATGAAGTCAAGTAACACTGCAATAGGTTCTCCTGGTATCTGCCAGCGTCCCACACGGAAGTTCAGTCCCTCAGCCTTTGCTGCCTTGCGCCATTTGACCAACAGCTGCTTGCTTTCCTTGAACAACGGATTCTCTTTGTCCATCCAGAAATCAGGGCCGATGAATATCACCTTGTCGTGCAGCTGGTCCTGTAGGGTCTTGGCACGCGTGCTCAAGACGGTATAGATACCACCTACCTTATTGCATACCTCCCAAGAGGATTCAAAAATGTATTTGGGAGCTAGTCTTGTTTCTTTCATATATATAAATAATGTGTCTACTTCTTCAGGGCGCTGATGCTTTCTTTCAGCGCTGCTATCTTGGTTTCGGCATCCGACTGCTTCTTCTTCTCCAGTTCAACCACTTGTGCAGGTGCGTTTGCCACAAACCGTTCGTTCGAGAGTTTCTTTTGAACACCAATCAAGAATCCTTCCAGACGCTTCAGCTCTGCCTCCATCTTCTGGATTTCTGCTTCTGCGTCGATGAGGTTACCAAGTTGTACGGCATATTCAGTCGTACCAATCATGAAGGCAGATGTACCGTCGCTCTTAGCCTCCACATACAGGATTTCTGCCAGAGTTGCCATCTTCTTGATGATGGCGCTGAGCGATGGACACTTGGTCACGTTCTTGTCGTCAGCCGAAATGCTAACCACCTCAAGGGTCAGCGGCTCACGTGGTGAGATGTTCTTGCTTTGGCGAACGGCACGAACGCCCGATATGATTTGCTTTGCCTCCTCGAATTCTGCAATGAGGCGTGCATCGTCCTTGGTTGGTGCAGCGAGCTTCAAGGTGTCCACCATGATGCTCTCGCCGTCCTTACGCTCCTTGATATTCTGATAGAGCTCTTCCGTGATGAACGGCATGAACGGATGTACAATCTTCATCAGCTGCTCGAAGATGTTCAATGTAGCCGTCAATGTAGCGGCATCGATTGGTGCCTGATAAGCAGGCTTTATCATCTCGAGATACCAACCAGAGAACTCATCAGTGAAGAGTTTGAACATCGCCATCAGGGCTTCGTTCAGACGGTATTTGCTATACAGGTCGTCGATTTCTGCCACAGCCGTGCGGATGGTTGCTTCCATCCAAGCGATGGCTTGCTTGTTGCTCTCAGGCTGCTCCAAGCTCTCGCTTACCTCCCATCCCTTCACCAGACGGAATGCATTCCATATCTTATTACAGAAGTTACGTCCCTGCTCGCACAGACTCTCCGAGAAGAGGATGTCGTTTCCTGCAGGTGCTGCAAGCAGCATACCCATGCGGACACCGTCGGCTCCGTACTTCTCAATCAGTGCGATTGGGTCTGGTGAGTTACCGAGACTCTTCGACATCTTACGTCCCAGTTCGTCGCGTACCACACCTGTGAAGTACACGTTGCGGAACGGTACGTCCTTCTGATACTCCTCGCCTGCCATAATCATACGTGCCACCCAGAAGAAGATGATGTCGGGTGCAGTCACGAGGTCGCAGGTTGGGTAGTAGTAGTTGATTTCCTCATTGCCTGGGTTGTTGATGCCGTCGAACAACGAGATTGGCCACAACCATGAAGAGAACCATGTATCCAGCGCATCTTCATCGTGACGCAACTCATCGATGGTAATATTTTCGAAGCCTTCAATCTGGCGTGCTTTCTCCAGCGCCTCTTCCTTCGTCAAAGCTACCACATACTTCTCCTCCTCTTCTTCTGCCGTTGGCAGGAAGTAAGCAGGTATTCTATGTCCCCACCACAGCTGACGGCTGATACACCAGTCCTGGATATTCTCCATCCAGTTGCGGTAGGTGTTGACATATTTTGTCGGGTAGAACTTGATTTCTCCGTTCAGTACGGGTGGCAGTGCGATGTCGGCAAAGTGCTTCATCGAGAGGAACCACTGCTTACACAGACGTGGCTCTACAGCTGTGTCCTGGTTGCGCTCGCTGTATCCCACCTTGTTCTCGTAGTCCTCCACCTTCTCCAGCAAGCCGGCAGCATCGAGGTCTTTCACAATCTGCTTGCGGCAGTCCATACGGTCCATACCTACATAGAGCGGACTCTGGTCGCTGATGGTGCCGTCAGGGTTGAAGATATCGATGGTCTCGAGGTTATGGGTCTTACCCAACTGGTAGTCGTTCACGTCGTGTGCAGGTGTCACCTTCAGACAGCCTGTTCCGAACTCGATGTCCACGTAGCGGTCCTCGATTACAGGAATCACACGGTTCACCAATGGCACGATGACCTTCTGTCCTCTCAGCCACTGATTCTTCGGGTCTTTCGGGTTGATACACATGGCGGTATCGCCCATGATGGTCTCAGGACGTGTGGTAGCCACTACTGCGTAGTAGCCCTTCTCGTCCTTGTGGATGATGTTCTCTCCCATTGGGCCTATAGCGCTTATTGGCCCCATAAGATCTTTTACATAGTATTTCAGATAATACAGCTTGCTCTTCTCGTCCCTGTAGATGACCTCCTCGCCCGACAGCACGGTCTGTGCCTTAGGGTCCCAGTTCACCATGCGCAGGCCACGATAGATGAGACCTTTGTCGTAGAGGTCCACGAAGACCTTCAGCACACTCTCGCTGCGAGGTTCGTCCATCGTGAATGCGGTACGGTTCCAGTCGCACGATGCACCCAGACGGCGCAACTGCTTCAGGATGATGCCTCCGTGCTCGTGTGTCCAGTCCCATGCATGCTCAAGGAACTGCTCACGTGTCAGGTCACGCTTCTTGATACCCTGCTGAGCAAGTTTGTTCACTACCTTTGCCTCGGTAGCAATACTTGCATGGTCGGTACCAGGAACCCAACAAGCATTCTTCCCATCCAGACGAGCCTTACGGATAAGGATGTCCTGAATGGTGTTGTTGAGCATGTGGCCCATGTGGAGCACACCCGTCACGTTTGGCGGCGGAATAACGATTGTATAGGGTTCACGGTCATCGGGTTTGCTTGAAAACAATTCGTGGTCAAGCCAATACTGATACCATTTTCCTTCAACTTCTGAAGGATTATATTTGGTTGCTAATTCCATAGTGTAATTACAGAATACTCGTTTAAGCGTTATAATTTCTTTTACCTCATTATGCATTATGCATTACACATTATGCATTATCTCTCTAAAAACGGCTGCAAAGTTACGAAAAAAACACGAATCACGTAGTGATAACTGTAAAAAAAGTTAAAATGACAGTCAAAATACGTGTGGTTCGTGTCTATTTCCTAATGCACGAAGGCAATCACTTCACCAGAATTTTCCTTCCGTCAATGATGTAAAGACCTTTGATAATTGTGGATGATGCAGGATGGATTGTGCATCGACTTCACGTCCGTCAATCGTGTAGCTGCGACTCACGCCTGTAGCCGAATCGGCCACCACACCAGCGACTGCTGCTGGCCCGATATAGTTGTTATAACTGAAAGCCACATCCTTCTTTTCGCCCCAGATGTATTCCTCCAGTCCAGGGTAGTCGATGAAGGGGTTGCGGTTCTTCTGGATGCCATATACAGCCGTATTGCGGGCGATTTCCTTCTCGCTCACAGGATCCTTCTTTGCCCACTCCATCAGCATCTTCAGCTGCCATTCGCTCAGTCCTGGATAGGTCTTTCCGTCCAGCGTAGGCTGCGACTCCTCATAGTTCGTATACCAGTCGGGCAGCTTCTGCTCGTAACAGGTCACCATATAGAAATATGTTCGCGCAAAGTCACCCTTGTACAGGTCGTTAGGCTCAAAAACTTTCCCCGAATAGCCCGCATACGAACAAAAGCCCAGCTTACTGAACCCATTCGCAGACTTCCACGACGGATTTTGGGTCTCGCCAAAGGGCAAGTTGCCACGTTTGCCGTTCACGAAACCATCAGTGGGATACATGTGGTGCAGATCCGTGTACATTGGCATCACCTTCCCTCCGAACCAGCTGTTGGGGAACGAGTGCTCGCGGTTGTACACATCGCCCTCCTCCTTGTAACTGCCTGCCTGATCGGTGCCGAACGTGAATTCACGCTTGTTCGAATACATATCCCACACCTTGCCGTTGGGTAGTGCATCTGTGGTTTCGAAGTGCGTCCACAGCGCCTTGTAAGCCGTATTGAGGTCACCGCCCTCATCACGGCTATAGATGATGTCACACAATGCTGTCTTCAGCGCCTCACCCTTCTTCCCATCCGCATTCAGATAGTAGATGCCCGAGTCGTTAGGTCCCTGTGCCCATGCTATAGAAAGCATCACAAGGCCAAACACTGCAAACAAAATCCTTTTCCTATTCATATCATTCGTTTTCGATTGTCACTTATCGGTGCAAAGATAGAAAAAAATATGACAAACTCCAACAAAACGAGGCATAGCCAACAAAAAAAGTAGAGCCGAAGCTCTCTAATTCCCACATTTTACCTTTTCAATCTTACATTCTACATCTTTTTTCTGTTTAGAGCTTTTTTATTTATCAATTCTCAACACAGAAAAACATGCAATCCATGCCGCAGATTTAACAATCAATGCCGTGGATTTATCAATCAATGTCGTAGATTTAACAAACGCCGACATGGATTTAAACTTTACACGCCGTCTCTCTACCCTTTGTAAGGGCGCAAACCACCTTTTGTACGGTGTTCTTTTACCTTTTACACCCGAGTGTTTTTCCGTTTTGCCTCCTGAGCACTTAGCCCCAAAGGGGGCGACAATGTATTAAACACAATCAGCGCATGGTCACCCATACGCTGATTGTGTGTTATGCTCTCCCCTTAGAAGAGAACAAACACTTTTTATTATTTTTCAGTTCCTGCAAAACAGGCTGCATCTCTGCAAAATTCAAACAAGTTTGACTTCTGCGTTCGATTTGCACTGTTTTTGTCCTTGAAGATGACATATCCTGTAAGGAGGCAGAGGACGCTCGAAGTGGGCATGGGAAGTTCACTTACCGATGAACACATCGGGCGAATTCTGCAAAGCGACCAAAGGTTGCTTGTCATCT
>JAFZYE010000018.1 GCA_017616445.1 Bacteroidaceae bacterium | reverse complement strand
GCAACCGTGAAGGCTGTAGCCATCATCGATGGCGTAGCCAGCGAAGTAGCTACGAAGGCGTTCGTGAAGAACGGAAGCCAAGGTGGAAGTGGTGAAGAAGGGATGTAGACCCTATGAAGAGGTAAGAGGTAAGGAGTATGAGGAAAGAGGATACCACAGGGCGTTAACATCTGCGAACATTTCTCTCACCTCTCACCTCTCACCTCAAAACTACTAAACTACTTTCTGAAAAAAACAAGAAAAAGGAGAGCTAGGCTCTCCTTTTTTAATAGCGTAAGAACATTTCTCTTACCTCTTACCTCTCACCTCTTACCTCTCACTTCTTACCTCTTACCTCTTACCTCTACCCTATTCCTTTGGACAGATGGCTTTCCAGATGTAAGCTGCGATTGTGGCTCCAAAGAATGGACCAACGATGAAGATCCAGAGCTCGCTGAGTGCCTGACCGCCTTCGAAGATGGCTGGTGCGATGGAACGTGCTGGGTTCACACTGGTGCCTGTGTAGTGGATGCCTACAAGGTGGATGAGGATGAGCGAGAGACCGATGGCAAGACCTGCGAAGTTGCCTGCTCCCTTCTTAGCGTCGGTTGTGCCAAGTACGACAAGCACGAAGATACAGGTGAGGACAATCTCGGCTACGAGACCTGTCACCACACTCACGCCTGACTGGCATGCGTTGGCTCCTGTGGTCGTTCCCTGTGCTGCATCTGGACTGGAAGCAACGAGGAAATAGAGGATGGCTGATCCGATGAAGGCTCCGATGATCTGGAAAATGATGTACATCACACCATCTTTTCCGCTGATACGATTCGAGATGAGGCATCCGAGGGTGATGGCTGGGTTGATGTGACAACCGCTGATACCACCGATGGTGTATGCCATTGCGACGACAGCAAGACCGAAGGCGATTGCTGTTCCAACTACTGATGCAGTGTCTGCACCACAATTCAGACTAACGGCTGTTCCACAGCCAAGAAGTACGAGCACCATTGTGCCCACCATTTCTGCTAAATACTTTTTCATTGTTTAATGGTTAATTGGTTATTGTTTAATTGGTTATTGGGTTATAGTTTTGAGGTGAGTGGTGAGAGGTGAGAGGTGAGAGGAATGTTCGCATATGTTAACGTCCTGTGGTATCCTCTTACCTCATACTCCTTACTCCTTACCTCTTAAAACTTTCGAAGTTTTACTGCCGGAACGGACGATATTCACACCATGCGTCAACTGGGTGCGGCGAGTGCCATCGGGAGCAAAGATAAGGCTCACGTGCGACTCATCCATTGTGGGGAGAGACACAGAGAGGGTGCCGTTGTTGAGTTGCTGTTGCAGGGTGTTGAGGTTGGCCGTGAAGCCGACATAGCTGATGACAGAGCGACCTTGTGAGTTGGTGGATGTGAGTCCAAAGACGGTCTCGCCTGTGAGCATATAACCTGTGTTCTCGTCGATGGCCCACGACACCATGATGCGTCCATCCTTCAATGTGCGCACATCATCGGGATTGACGATGTTGACCCAACGTCCGTTGATGTACCAGAGCTGGGAATCGCTCTTGGTCTTCGACACCTCAGTAGCTACAGCCACGAGGTATTTCATGCCTGGCTCCATGTAGCACTGGTCCTTGTAGCGAAGGGTTATATTCTGTGCACCTTGCTTCGTGATGGTGATGGTGTTGTCCTTGGTGCTATAGGTGATGTCGGATGACCCCAGTCGGTCGCTGACACGGTTCTTATACCAGTCATAGGCTTTCCATGAATAGATGTTCGAAGGTATGGATGCTTCGACATTGATGGTGGCATGGTGCGTAGTCCCTACCCCATCGGTATAGTTCACGGTGATGACGGTCTTGCCCTGTTTCTTGCCAGAATAGATGATGCCGTCGCGTACGGTAGCTATCTCTGAGTCTGCTGTCTTGCATTCTGCATCGAGGGTGACATACTTGGTAGAGCCGTCATTATACTTGGCCTTCACTGCGAAGGTAGAGCTCTGTCCGAGGAAGAGCTTCACAGTGGTTGGCGTTGCCTGGATGGAACTGACAAGCTGAGTGGTGACTGTCGAGAGCTGTGAGTTGTCGATCTTTGCGCTGACCTCACTGCCGTCGTAAACGATTTCCTTGCTGATTCGTGCTGACTGCTGAATGCCCAAACCGACGTGATTGTCGGCATCGACCAACACGATACGGAACGTACGCTTCGTAAGCATCCCGTCGAACGTTCCCTGACGGGCACCGATTGTGAGCGTCTGCGTAGCATCGTTCCAAGTGAAAGGAATCTCGGAGAAGCGTCCCTGCTCGTAGTTGTAGTTGTCGCGCTCGTCCTCATAGAGTGTGAAGGTTCCGTCAGCACCCGGGTAGATACGGATTTCGAGGTTGTCCCAGTCGGTAGCAGCACTATACTGGATGTCTGGTCCCCAAGGCATGATGGTGCCTTGACGCACATAGAGCGGCATGAGGGCGAGGTTGACCTCACGCGAAACCTTTTGTCCACCTTCATGCTGTTCGCCCGTCCAGATGTCAACCCATTTCAAACTTGAATCCTGAAACTTGGAACTTGAAACCTTAGGCAGATAGACGCTACGTTTCGTGGCTTGCGACTGCACCACAGGAGCCACGAGGAGGTCTCGGCCGAACATGAACTGGTCCTTCAGCTCACGTGCGCCTGCATCCTGTGGGAAGGCGATACCCATAGCACGCATGAACGAGTAGTCGTCGGCATGTACCTTACGTGCTGTAGTATATATATAAGGTAAGAGCGCATAGCGCAAGTGGATGTAACGGTTGATGATGTCGTAGTAGCTCTCGCCTTCCTTACCGAACTGATAGATGGCACGATCGGTGGCTGAGCCGTGACTGCGCATAATGGTACAGAAAGCACCGAACTGAATCCAACGACAGTAGAGTTCGTTATAGATATCCTGTCCAGGTCCCTGATAGCTGCCGTTGAAGAAACCGCCTATATCGCTGTTCCAGCTTGGAATGCCGCAGGCAGAATAGTTGAGTGCCGCAGGAATCTGATTGGCGAGTGTCTCCCACGAAGCTGTGATGTCGCCACTCCATGTACCGGCTCCGTAACGCTGCATGCCCACGAAACCCGAGCGCGTCATAATCATCACACGCTTGGCCTCAGTCAATTCGGCTTTCTGACCACGATGACCTTCATAGACACCACTCGCATGCATCAGTGGGAACACGTTACGAACAGAACGCCAGGTGTGCTGACTCTGTAAAGAGAGCGGATTAAGCGTGGCGTTGTCGTCATCATCAGGATGAAGCACAACGAAATCGTTGGTTTTCTCCCAGTCCTCACCTCCTTGATAATGGTCGGGCTCAGAGGAATCAACCCAATAGGCATCTACCCCCTTGTTGACAAGTCCCTCATAGAGGCATTCCCAGTAATAGTCGCGAGCCGATTTCTGGTAAGGACAATAGATGCCGACACCCTCGTTGTTGGGCCATGTAGCCGACATGATATCATTGCCCATCTTCATCAGCTGGTTCTTCTCCTTGAAATGCTTGAACTGCTTGGTGTCGCGTCCGAAATTCGCCCAGATAGAGATGAGCAGATGTGCTCCATCGCTGTGCATACCGTTAATCATACGGTTATAGGTGGTCTTGAACTCAGGATTGAGGAACTCCATCGCGTTCCACATGTTGTTGTCGCCCCAGTACTGCCAATCCTGCACCACGCAGTCGATAGGTACTTTGAGTGAACGATATTTCTGCAATACGCCCAAGGTCTCCGTGGCACTCTTATAGCGTTCCTTACTTTGGAAATAGCCGTAGGTCCATAGCGGCACCATCGTTGCCTTACCTGTCAGTTCACGGATGCGGCGCACCACCTCATCGCCATCAGTCTCAGAACCCACCAGCACGTAGTAATCGACTGCATGGGCAGCCTCTGTCGTGAAGGTGGCACCTGTCGATGAGTTGTCGCTGAAGTCGCAAGGGCCGTAGAGGTCCCAGTAAAGGCCGTAGCCACGTGTAGAATGGAAGAACGGAATCCACACGGACATGTTGTTCTGCACCATGTGGCTATAGCTCTTATTACGATGATTCAATGTTCCGTCCTGCACCTGTCCGAACCCATAGATGGCCTCACCTGTGGAGAGACGGAACGACTGAGAGACGTTGTAGGGGTCGATGGTGTGCGATGTGCGTTTGGTAAAGACAGGTTTCACTCGCTCACGGACGAGTACGGTACCGTCTGGACGGAAGAAACCGAGCACACCAGTCTGACGGTTGATGGTTACCACCACACGGTCTGTCAGCAAGGAATCAACCAAGCTACCTTCGTGTTTCACTGGGTTCACCGCCTGTGGGGTCATCGTGACCACCACCTTCGGATCGGTCTTTCCCAAGGCATCCGTAGTCAGATATTTTGTCACTCGTACGATTTCGGGAGAATAGAAGGTAACTTCGGTCATTACATTGCCGACTTTCAAGGTATAGTCCTGAGCCATAGACGGCAACATGGAAGTGGCCAACAAAGCCAAAAGAACGGTTTTCTTCAGACGAATCATCATAGTAGTCATAGTTTATTGGTAATCTTAAGCGCAAAGGTACAAATAATTTACAATTTATAATTTATAATTGACAATATTTTGAATAGAATGAAGAAAAAATGTTGTGAATTGATGGTTTTTATGATATAGACTTGTCGAAATAGGTGGAAAGTAACACATTTCACAATGATTCATACATCCTATATCAAATAATTTTTGTATCTTTGCGGCGTTTTGGCGAAATTTGGCGTAGGAGCGTTGAGACTTTAGACTTTAGACGCTAGACACTAGACTTTAGAAAAAATAATAAACGATATGATTAAGATTACTTTTCCTGACGGCAGCATTCGTGAATACGAGGCTGGCGTAAACGGACTACAGATTGCAGAGAGCATCAGCCCACGTCTGGCACAAGACGTGATTGCCTGTGGAGTGAATGGTGAGACCACTGAGTTGAACCGCCCTATCACAGCGGATGCAACCATTAACCTTTACAAGTGGGACGATGCAGAGGGTAAGCATGCCTTCTGGCACACAAGTGCACACCTCATGGCCGAAGCTATCGAGGAGTTGTACCCAGGTACTCAGTTCGGTATCGGTCCTGCCATCGAAAACGGATTCTACTACGATGTGATGCCACCAGAGGGTGTGAAACTCAGCGATGCCGACTTCCCAAAGATTGAGCAGAAGATGCAGGAGCTGGTTCAGCGCAAGGAGGATCTCGTTCGTAAGGAAATCTCGAAGAAGGACGTGATGGAACTCTTCGCATCGAAAGGACAGACCTACAAGAACGAGCTGATTGCCGAGTTGGAAGACGGTAAGATTACCACCTACACTCAGGGTAACTATATTGACCTCTGTAAGGGACCACACCTCATGAACACAGCCCCCATCAAGGCATTCAAACTGCTCAGCATGGCTGCTGCCTACTGGCGTGGTGACGAGAAGCGTCCGATGATGACCCGTATCTACGGTATCTCGTTCCCAAAGAAAAAGATGCTCGACGAGTATCTCGTAGCTTTGGAAGAAGCTAAGAAACGCGACCACCGCAAGATTGGTAAGGAGATGGAACTGTTCATGTTCTCTGAGCGTGTAGGTAAGGGTCTGCCTATGTGGTTGCCAAAGGGCACACAGGTACGTATCCGTCTGCAAGACTTCCTTCGTAAGATTCAGAAGCGTTACGGCTATCAGGAGGTAATCACTCCACATATCGGAGGTAAGAACCTGTATGTGACATCAGGTCACTGGGACCACTACGGTAAGGATTCGTTCCAGCCTATCCAGACTCCAGAGGAAGGCGAGGAATACTTGCTGAAACCAATGAACTGCCCTCACCACTGTGAGATATTTGCTTGGCAGCCACGTTCATACAAGGACCTGCCATTCCGCTGTGCTGAGTTCGGTACGGTATATCGCTATGAGCAGAGCGGTGAGTTGCACGGACTGACCCGAGTACGTTCGTTCACTCAGGACGATGCACACATCTTCTGCCGTCCAGACCAGGTGAAGGAAGAGTTCCTGCGTGTGATGGACATCATCAACATCATCTTCAAGGCACTCGACTTCAACCAGTATGAGGCTCAGATCAGTTTGCGTGACCCTAACGACAAAGAGAAATACATCGGTAGCGATGAAGTATGGGAACAGGCAGAACGTGCCATCATCGAGGCATGTGAAGAGAAGGGACTGAAGACCAAGACAGAACTTGGCGAAGCAGCCTTCTACGGTCCAAAGCTCGACTTCATGATCAAGGACGCACTGGGCAGACGTTGGCAGTTGGGTACTATCCAGGTTGACTACAACCTGCCTGAGCGCTTCCAGCTGGAATACACAGGTAGCGACAACGAGAAGCACCGTCCAGTGATGATTCACCGTGCACCATTCGGCAGTATGGAACGATTCATCGCAGTACTCATCGAGCACACAGCAGGTCACTTCCCATTGTGGCTGATTCCAGACCAGGTGGCTATCCTGCCTATCTCAGAGAAGTACAATGACTACGCTCAGGAAGTATGTGCCTACCTCAACCAGAACGATGTTCGTGCCGTTGTGGACGATCGTAACGAGAAGATTGGACGTAAGATCCGTGATAATGAGATGAAGCACATCCCTTACATGCTCGTTGTCGGTGAAAAAGAGGCAAACGAAAAGACTGTCAACGTGAGAAAGCAAGGCTCTCAGCAGCAATCTACGATGACAGCCGCAGAATTTGCCAAACTGATTCAAGACGAGGTTAAGAAGATGACAGAGGAGTTCTAAAAACGTAGTTTTTCATACAAAAGAGCATCAACTGCGCAAAAACGGAGCTTGCAGGCAGCGATTTAATCCCTTTACAGCAAATAATTGCAAATTATGCATTGTGTATTATGAATTATTTCGTAACTTTGTGCCCGATTTGCGTGCAGCAACATCTTAACAAAGATTAAAAGAACATAAAAAAACGAATTAAAAACCGAAGGAACAACCACATTTAATGAAAGGTGACAACAACAAGCAGCAGTACAGAGTAAACGAACAAATACATGTACGCGAAGTCAGAATCGTAGGTGACGGAATCGAGTCAAAAGTCGTTCCAACACGCGAAGCACTTCAACTGGCAGACGAAATGGGAGTAGATCTCGTAGAAATCTCCCCTACTGCACAACCTCCGGTTTGTCGACTCATCGACTACTCCAAGTTCCTCTATCAAATCAAGAAGAAGGCCAAGGAGATGAAAGCAAAGCAGGTGAAGATCGACGTCAAAGAAATTCGTTTCGGTCCTCAGACAGCAGATGCCGACTATGCCTTCAAGCTGAAACATGCAATCGAGTTCCTCAAGCAAGGAAACAAAGTAAAGGCATACGTGTTCTTCAAAGGACGTTCAATCGTGTTCAAGGAACAAGGCGAAGTGCTACTGCTCCGTTTGGCCAACGACCTCGAAGAGGTAGGTAAAGTGGAAAGCATGCCATCGCTCGAAGGTAAGAAGATGATTATCATGATGGCTCCTAAGAAGGCTGGTTCGTCGAACAAGAAGAAAGAGCAGCCACGTCCACAGAACACTCCTGCTACAGAGACCAAACCTGCAGAAGAACCTGCAGAAACAGAAATAGAAACAGAAGAATAAGGTGCGTAACGTCCTGGTATATACGTTGCCACTCATAGTAATAACAAATAAAAACAAGAAAAAATGCCAAAAGTAAAAACAAGTTCAGCCGCTAAAAAGCGCTTTAAGCTTACTGGAACTGGAAAAATCAAGAGACAGCATGCTTATCACAGTCACATTCTGACAAAGAAGACTAAGAAGCAGAAGAGAAACCTCGATCACTCAGCTATCGTGGTGAAAGCAAACGTAAAGCAAGTACGTGACCTACTTTGCCTCCGTTAAATCTCTTAACAGTAAGTAAGAATTAATTCACAAATTGTTTAATCGAATGATTAGCTCAACAAGTGTAGTAACGACTACCGCTAACATTCAAAAAGGAAAAAAATTATGCCAAGATCAGTAAATCATGTTGCTTCAAGAGCAAGAAGAAAGAAGATTTTAAAGCGCGTTAAAGGTCAGTTTGGCGCACGTAAGAACGTGTGGACCGTTGCGAAAAACGCTTACGAGAAGGGACTTACCTATGCATTCGTAGGACGTCGTCGTAAGAAGAGAGAATTCCGCGCATTGTGGATTCAGCGTATCAACGCAGCAGCTCGTCTCGAAGGTCTTTCTTATTCACAGCTTATGGGAGCACTCCACAAGGCTGGAATCGAAATCAACCGCAAGACACTCGCAAATCTTGCACTCAACAACCCAGAAGCATTCAAGGCAGTCGTTGAGAAAGTTAAGTAAGACTCACATTACTTAAGATAACGAAAGGAGAGCGCAGAAAGCTCTCCTTTTTAATTAAGTTTCGCAATTGCAGCTATGGAAGTTATCGCGGTTTTACCGCTAGGAGTTATCGTTTCACTCGAAGTTATCGCTTTGCTTGGAGTTATCGCCTTCGGCTCGACGATAGTCTGCTGATACATACATCCTTTGGTTCCGTCGGAGCGTAGCGGTAACTTCTTGGTCGTAGATCATTAACTTCCAGGCCGCAGGCCGTTAACTTCGATAACTTCTTTAACTTGAGCTTGCGAGAGTTAAGATATTTAATATATATGTACAAAAAACAATTCAAAATCAAGGCAGACACCATCTGTTGGCATCAATTCACACGCCACGCTGATGCTGCGTTCCTCAGTTTAGGCAGAGAGATACGCATCGGTGTGCTGAGTGCTGCTACCCTACTCACTGCGACTCCCGACTCAGCGGTAGCAAAGGTAGCGACTGCACCTGTCACCACAGACAGCACGAGCGAGTTATGCACAGAAGGAGTGCTCGATGACATTCCACCCATCGACATACTGCTACAGGAAGAAGTCGATACCATCGGCTTCACAGAGAGAACAATCGAACTATCGTGTACGAACATCAGTGCCTCACGCATTCCGATTCCAGAAGATAAGGCAACACGAATCGTTCAAGTGATTAACACCAAAGACATCGAGGCGAGTGCGGCTCAGAGCGTGAACGACCTGCTGAAACTGGTAGCAGGCGTAGATGTCAGACAAAGAGGAGGTTACGGCATCCAGACCGATATAGGGGTGAACGGAGGCAATGAAGACCAACTGACCGTGATGCTCAACGGCATCAACATCTCCAATCCTCACACAGGACACCTCACAATGGACTTACCCGTCAGTATTCATGACATCGAACGCATCGAAATCATTGAGGGAGGAGCCAGCAGAGTATATGGCTCATCAGCCTTCGCAGGTGTCATCAATATCGTCACGAAGTCGGAAGCCGACAGCCAGACAGGTATCGCACTCACAGGAGGCTCATACGGAACTATCGACGCTAATGGACACCTCAACTACCTATCCGGTAATTTCCGCAACCGTATCAGCGGAGGATGGACACAGAGCGACGGAGCATCAGACAACAGCGATTTTAAAAAAGGAAATGTGTATTGGAATGAGCAATACACCAGCGACCCATTAGACATCAGACTACAAGCAGGATTCAGTACCAAGAAATATGGTGCTAACACCTTCTATGGCACAGGAAGTCAGTCACAATACGAGGAGAACTCACGTTACCTATTGGCAATTCAAGGTGAGACTCACGGAAAACTGCACTTGATGCCACAGATGTATTGGAACAGGACATACGACCACTACGTTTGGCGGAAAGAGAATCCGGCAGCCTACGAGAACTACCACCAGACAAACGTGTATGGTGCCAACCTCAACACATGGGCACAATGGATGCTTGGCAAAACGTCAGTAGGAATTGAATTCAGACGCGAGGAGATTCTCAGCACACGGTTGGGTAAACCTATCGATCCCAACAATCTCAACAACTATCCTGGCTATAAATACAAAGACGGACGCTCCAACATTGGAATCTATATGGAGCACAATGTATTGCTCGAGCATTGGAGTTTCTCTGCCGGTGTACTGGTCAACCACAACTCAAGCGTCGTCGGAGGCATGAAATTCTACCCAGGAATCGATATCAGCTATAGTCCCAAACAAGGTATGCGACTCTATGCCTCATTCAATCAGAGTCTTCGTACGCCAACCTATACAGAATTATACTATAACGGCCCGGGACTTGAGGCCAACAATGCCCTAAAGCCGGAGAAGAGTACAGACTACTCATTCGGTTGGAGTTACACTACCCCACTCCTGAAAGCATCCATAAAGGGATTCTATCGTCAAGAGACTGACATGATTGACTGGGTGAAACTGCAAGGAGCAACCTCATGGTCGAGTGCCAACTCGGACATTGAGAATTTGGGTGTTGAGGCTTTATTATCCTTTGATTTCAATCAAAAGCACGACTCAAACCCATTCGTCAATAATCTGACAGTTGGCTATTGCTATAACAACCAAAAACGCAGGAATGCGGAACAAGCAGCCAATTATGCCAGTCAGCTGGTGTTTTTGCGTCATAAGTTCGTTGTTACCTTACGCCATCGTATCACTCGGCATTTGAGTGCCCAATGGGAATTTGTCTATAAGGACAGAACCGGCTGGTTTGATCATGCACAGACAGGAGCTCACCAAAACTACGGTAGTTATGGACAACTCGACCTGCGATTGCAATGGGCTTATAATAAATATAAGGTGTATGTGCAAGGAAACAATCTGACATCAAAGCACTATTACGATATTGCGAATGTACCTCAAGCGGGCTGTTGGTTCACAGTTGGAGGTTCATATACAATTGGCATGTAAACGAATGACGACTGCACACTTTTCAACGAAAGTGCCGGTTTTTATACGTTTTTTTGCTCGTTCGCACCCTTTTCGTGTCATTTTTCAAGCAGATATTTCACCAAGTGCGAATAATTGCATATCTTTGCAGAAGAAGAATCGCAAATATCGAATATTAATCATCAATAAATAGATAATCAGTATGAAAGCATTTGTATTTCCAGGTCAAGGAGCTCAGTTCTCCGGTATGGGTAAGGATTTGTATGAGTCAAACCCATTAGCAAAAGAGTTGTTCGACAAAGCCAATGAGATTCTTGGTTATAAAATCACAGACATCATGTTTGAAGGAACAGCCGAGGAGCTGAAGCAAACAAAAGTTACTCAGCCTGCTGTATTCCTCCACTCTGTTATCTCTGCACTCTGCATGGGTGAGGCCTTCAAGCCTGAGATGGTAGCAGGTCATTCTTTGGGTGAATTCTCTGCACTCGTAGCTGCAGAATGTCTCTCATTCGAGGATGGTTTGAAGCTCGTCTACAAGCGTGCGATGGCTATGCAGAAAGCATGTGAACTTGCTCCAAGTACGATGGCTGCAATTATCGGTCTGCCTGATGAGAAGGTAGAGGAAGTATGTGCATCCATCAACAAGGAAGGATATGTTGTTGTTCCTGCTAACTATAACAACCCAGGTCAGTTGGTAATCTCAGGTAACATCGAAGCAGTAAACGAAGCTTGCGAGGCATTGAAGGAAGCAGGTGCTAAGCGTGCACTCCCACTGCCTGTAGGAGGAGCTTTCCACTCTCCATTGATGATGCCTGCTCAGGATGAATTGGCTGCTGCTATCGAGCAGACAGAATTCCACGCACCTAAGTGTCCTGTTTATCAGAACGTAGATGCAAAGGGACATACCGATGCTGCAGAAATCAAGGCAAACCTGTTGAAGCAGCTCACCTCACCTGTGAAATGGACTTACGAGGTACAGGCAATGATTGCAGATGGAGCAACAGACTTCACGGAGTGCGGCCCTGGTAAGGCTCTTCAGGGCATGATTGCCAAGATTTCTCGTGATGTAACTGCTCACGGAATAGAGGCTTAATGCTTCACTCTTCAAGCAACACATGAACTGGAAACAGTAAATTGAACGTAGTTAAATTGTCAAATAGTAAATAACTTGATGCGTCCCGTTATCTATCAAACCCTCCCGCGCCTCTTTGGTGCAAGCAGTACTACCAATGTACCGCATGGGTCGATTATGCAAAACGGTTGCGGAAAGCTCAATGACTATACAACCAAGGCTCTGAAACAAATTCGGAGTCTTGGTTTTAACTATATCTGGTACACAGGAATCATTGAGCATGCCACAAAGACCGACTACTCACAATTTGGTATCAAAGCCGATAATCCATTAGTAGTAAAAGGAAATGCAGGTAGTCCCTATGCTATCAAGGACTACTATGATATCGATCCCGATTTGGCTGTCGATGTGCCCCATCGCATGAAGGAGTTCGAACAGCTTGTGGGACGCACTCACCGTGCCGGATTGAAGATGCTGATTGACTTCGTTCCTAACCACGTAGCACGCCAGTATCATTCGGACGCTAAGCCGTTAGGAGTATCCGACCTCGGAGAACATGATGACACATCAGCTTTCTTCTCTCCTCAGAACAACTTCTACTACCTGACAAACCAACCGCTCGACATCAGCGATATTGTCGATAATCCTGAATATAGCGGGCGTTATACAGAAATGCCTGCGAAAGTGACAGGTAACGATTGCCTATCAGCTCGTCCGAGTAGAAACGACTGGTATGAAACCGTGAAGCTGAATTATGGTGTAAACCCATATACTCATCAGTTAGACCCATCCATCGCAGAACAACTCAACAGTACTGTTCAAACTGAAGGTATCCGGGCATACGGACACCTTACGACAGACCTGCCAGAAAGCGGAACGAAGACTAAAATGTTTGATTATCCGGACACCTGGAACAAAATGCTCGACATCCTCCGATTCTGGGCGACAAAGGGTATTGATGGTTTCCGCTGCGATATGGCAGAAATGGTACCCGTAGAGTTTTGGGAATGGGCCATTCCTCAAATCAAATCAGAGCATTCTGGTATCATCTTCATCGCAGAAGTATATAATCCAAACGAGTATCGCAACTATATCTATCGTGGTCATTTTGATTACCTTTACGACAAGGTAGGACTCTATGATACGTTACGTCATGTAATTGGAGGAGGCAGTGCTTCGCTTATCACACAATGCTGGCAGTCAGTTGACGACATCCAGCCACACATGCTCAACTTCCTTGAGAACCACGACGAACAACGTATCGCTTCCGAATTCTTTGCAGGTGATGCTCACAAAGCCTTCCCTGCCCTACTCGTTTCTGCCCTCATGCGTACCAATCCATTTATGGTGTATCAGGGACAGATGCTTGGGGTTGACGGTATGGAAGATGCCGGTTTCAGCGGTAGCGACGGACGTACCACCATCTTCGACTATTGGTCAATTGACCAATTCAAACGATGGAGGAACAATGGTCTGTATGATACAAACAAGCTGACCAAATCAGAAAAAGAAATCTTCAATTATTATGTGAAGGTCATCACCCTATGCAATGCTGAGAAAGCTATCAGTAACGGTCTGTTCTACGATTTGATGTATGCCAACTATGAGAATCAGCAGATGGACACGAACAAACTATTTGCGTTCATCCGTAAAGATGGTGAAGAGACCATTCTCATCATAGCCAACTTCTTTGACGAGCCTTTGAAAGCCTCTATACGCATACCAGCCCATGCTGTCGACTTCCTCAACATGAGAACAGGAGCCAGATTTGCTACAGACCTTCTGACAGGAGCCACCCGAACGATTGATCTCTATCCCGATCAGTCGATTGACATCATAGCCCCTGCCAATGGAGGAATCGTTTTGAAGTTCTAAAAACGGAAAAAGTATCCCCACCCTCAATTGAATCAATTTGCCTCCGAACAGCATATCGGTGGTCGGTAGCAACACCTTATCAATAAAGGCATTAATACACAATCAGCACACGGTCACCCGTATGCTGATTGTAGTTATTATGCCTTTAGGGAGGCTTCGGGAGAGGCTATTTCACCATCACCTTTTTGCCATCCACAATATTAATGCCCTTTGTGAGCCCCTTAGTGCGCTGACCACTAAGGTTATACACGGCATTGTCCTTGCTGCTGTCTGCTGTGAGGTTGTCTATGCCTTCCGGCTCACTGCCAGCATACTCCTTCCAGTTTCCACCATCGTAATAATAGGGAGTCCATCCCTTGTCCTTAGCAGCTGCCACTTGCGTGGTGGTCATCTCGTTCTTCTCGTCCTCATTATAGATGACATATAACTCGCCATTGCTTATGGTCGGCATACTCACCACAAGCGCATCCATGCCCATGCCCTTAATCTGGTTGCCGAAGCACACCAGTAATCCCAGCGCAGTGTTCTTCGACACGTCTAATGTCGTCAACTTGTTGTAGTTGCAATACAGCATTGTCAGTGCTGTGTTCTGCGACAGATCCAATGTCGTCAGCAGGTTGTAGGCGCAATCTAGTTTTGTCAGTGCAGTGTTCTTTGAGACATCCAATGCCGTCAGTTGGTTGTCGTAGCAATACAGATTTGTCAGCGCCGTGTTCTGCGACACGTCTAACGCTGTCTGCTGGTTGTTGTAACAATACAGCATTGTCAGCGCCATGTTATGCGATACGTCCAATGTCGTCAGCTGGTTGTCGTAGCAATACAGCTCCGTCAGTGCCGTGCTATTAGACACGTCCAACGTCGTCAGCTGGTTGTAGTGGCAATCAAAGTATTCCAATGCCGCATTCTTCGACACATCCAAAGTCGTCAGCTGGTTGACAAGGCAAGACAGCCTTGTCAGCGCCGTGTTCTTCGATACGTCCAATGTTGTCAGCTGGTTGTAGCTGCAATTCAGATATGTAAGCGCCGTGTTCTGCGACACATCCAACGTCGTCAACTTGTTGCTGCTGCAAGACAGCCCTGTCAGTGCCGTGTTCTTTGAGACATCCAATGACGTCAGCTCAGTGTTGGAGCAATCCAAATATTCCAATGCAGCATTCTGCGACACATACAAGGTCGTCAGTTGGTTGTCGTAGCAAGACAGCTCTGTCAGCACTGTGTTCTTCGACACATCCAAGGTCGTCAGTTGGTTATCGTAGCAATACAGATATTCCAGCGCCGTGTTCTTTGATACATCCAAGGTCGTCAGCTGATTGCGGTCACAATACAGCCAGGTCAGAGCAGTATTCTTCGACACATCCAATGTCGTCAGCTTATTGACGGCGCAATTTAGCTGTGACAGCGCCGTAAAGAACTCGATGCCCTTCAGACTTTGAATGTTTGAACCGCCCACTTCGATGAACTGAATGTTCGCAATCTCCTCGTCCGTCAGCACACCGTCAGTGCCATACTTTTGACTGAGCACCCAGTTGCGGAAGTTCTCGTCAGGGAAGTTTGTCTCGTTGATTTCAACACCAGAAGCCATTGTTTCACTGCCAGTAAACTCCTTCCAGGTTTCGCCATTGTAATAATAAGGAGTCCATCCCTTGGTCTTGGCAGCTGTCACCTGTGTGGTGGTCATCTTGTTTTGCTCGTCCTCATTATAAATGACATACAACCTGCCATTGCTTATGGTCGGCAGGCTCTCCACAAGTGCATCCATGCCCACCCCCTTAATCTGGTTGCTGTAGCTAATCAAGCATATCAGTTTTGAGCATCCCGACACGTCCAATGTCGTCAGTTGGTTGCCGCAACAATAAAGATATTCTAGCGCCGTGTTCTTTGACACGTCCAGTGTCGTCAGCTGGTTGTCGTAGCAATACAGCTCCGTCAGCGCCGTGTTCTTTGAGACATCCAATGACGTCAGCCCGGTGTTGGAGCAATCCAAATATTCCAATGCTGCACTCTGCGACACATTCAATGTTGCCAGCTGATTCGCAGAGCAAACCAGTGCTATCAGCGCAGTATTCTTCGACACATCCAAGGTCGTCAGCCCTGTGTTGGAGCAAGACAGTTGGGTCAGCGCTGTGTTATGCGACACGTCCAAGGTCGTCAACTGGTTGCCGCTGCATGACAGCTCTGTCAGTGCTGTGTTCTTTGATACGTCCAATGTCGTCAGCTGGTTGTTGTAGCAATACAGCCATGTCAGCGCAATGTTATTCGACACGTCCAACGTCGTCAGCTGGTTGTTGTAGCAATACAGCACTGTCAGTGCCGTGTTATGCGATACGTCCAACGTCTTCAGCTGGTTGAAGATGCAATACAGCTTTGTCAGCGCTGTGTTCTTCGATACATCCAATGTAGTCAGCTGATTGCTATAACAAGACAGCCCTGTCAGCGCCGTGTTCTTCGACACGTCCAAGGTCGTCAGCTGGTTGTAGGCGCAATCTAGTTTTGTCAGTGCAGTGTTCTTTGAGACATCCAATGCCGTCAGTTGGTTGTCGTAGCAATACAGATTTGTCAGCGCCGTGTTCTTTGAGACATCCAATGACGTCAGCCCGGTGTTGGAGCAATCCAAATATTCCAATGCCGCATTCTGCGACACATTCAATGTTGTCAACTGGTTCTGTTTGCTCTTTAATTGTGTCAGCGCCATAAAGAACTCGATGCCCTTCAGGCTCTGAATGTCTAAACCGCTCACATCAATGCTCTGAATGCCCGCAATTTCCTCGTCCGTCAGCACACCGTCAGTACCATACTCTTGACTGAGCAACCAGTTGCGGAAGTTCTCGTCGGGGAAGTTCGTCTCGGTGATTTCCACGTCAGCCCATACCACTATAGGAAGCAAGGTCATTAATAAGAAAAAAAGTTTCTTCATAATCGTATTGTTTTAATTGTTAATGAATAGGTACAAAAAACGTGGACAAATTACTTCGTCTACGCTTTAGAGGTATCGCCAAACACCATTGCCACATCTACGAGTAAAAGCCCACGTGAAACACGTGAGCATTATCTTTCACTCTTGTGGCTTTAATCATTTTGGCGAATTTCTAAAGCAAGAACTAAAAGCTAACGCTTCATTCAAATATGTCCGCCCACTCTTCCATCACGCATGAGATCCGAATGGACGAAGCAAATATACGGACTTTCTCTGAAACGACCAAATAAAAATGTGAAAAAATATAATTACGAGAAGTTTTTGAGAAGAAAGGGCACAAATAAATAATAAATCACACGTAACCGATAACCTACTGAGTACAGACTTTTGAGGAACTGAGTACATTCGAGCAAAAGAGATTAGGTTTAGCAGGGAGAGAGATTAGGCATAACACGTAGGGATATTAGGTTGCTTCAGGTGCGGGTGTTCGAGCCTACAAATAAGGGCGGATGCCCTTACATCTGCCAGCGTCCGTCCTTGTATGCATGAGCGGTCGGTCGTACCCGATTTTTAATCTATGTGTATATTCCCTTATGTATTTATAAATAAGTACCACTTATATGAAATAACCAACGCTTATCTTAGCATAAACAATTAAGATTACAGCTTAACCTTTACTGGTTTTGATTCGTTTTGCAAACGGTCGAGTGCCGTCACGACGAAAGTACACCCTGTCTGGTTGCCTTCAAGTAAATAGTGGGGTTCACGAACAACGCCTACAAGATGAGTTGCATCGTCTGCGTTTATCTTAACTTTCTCACCTGGGGCAAAACGATATACCGCATACGCGGTGGCTTTGTCTAATTCATCCTTTGCTTTCGGTGCTTTCCAGGTAAGGTAGATTTTTCCTGAACAAAGAAGACCGTTCCCACTCTGGAACAAGATAGACAGCTTGCTGACTTTCTTTGGTGCTTTCTTGTCTATCCAAGGCATGAGTGGCTGGAGTGCAGGATACTTATGGTATTGTTGCTCAAGCATGGTCCGATAGCTCCCTGGATTATCGACAACAGCAGCTGCATACCATTGACAACTACCCTGTACGTTTGACAGACTACGTTGGATGTCGTACTTAGCCATCATCTGGTGGACATTCGGGTTCTGTGGATCGGCTTCCTTGACAGTACGTTCAACATCCTGTCCGATATAGAGAGGACGTTTCCCACAGTATTCGTTCCACCACTCACACAGCACTTTATAGTCAGCTACAGCATAGCCGATATTCCAATAAATCTGTGGGATGAGGTAGTCCACCCATCCCTTTTCCTGCCACAGCACGATGTCGGCATAGAGGTCGTCATAGTTCTGAGTGCCTCGTGTTGCACTACCGGCCTTTGAGTTGGTTCCATCAGGACTGTTACGATAAATGCCAAATGGTGAAATACCAAATTTTATCCAAGGTTTCACCCTGCGCACAAGATTGTGAATATCACGAATAAGCAGATTGACATTATCACGACGCCAATCCTCGATCGTATTAAATCCACGTGGGTCAGCCGCATAGTTTGCCTGATCAGGAATGACTTGTCCTGCAGTTGGGTACGGATAGAAGTAATCGTCCATGTGAAGACCGTCCACATCGTAACGAGTCAGAATATCTTCGATAATCATACATGTGTACTGCCTGTTTACTTCGAGCGCAGGATTGAAAATAAGCAAATCGCCATATTGGAAAAGACGTTCCGGATGGGTAGCAGCAATGTGGTTGGCTGCGACCTCTTTAGTACCAGCAGTCTTCGCTCTGTAAGGATTAATCCATGCATGACATTCCATTCCTCGACGATGACATTCTGTAACCATCCATTCCAGAGGATCCCAAGCATAAGCAGGAGCCTTACCCTGCTGCCCTGTCAAGTATCGGCTCCACGGTTCATAAGCAGAACGATAGAGCGCATCACCCTCTGCACGTACTTGGAACAAGATGGCGTTGATGCCAGCCGATTTGAGGACATCAAGCTGACCACTCAGCATCTGTTGTAACTGTTCCGGAGACTTTCCGAGATACTGTCCATTAACACACTGAATCCATGCACCACGAAACTCACGCTTAGGTTGCGCAAAGCCCTGCATGACACTCATAACCAGAAGCAGGATGAACGATAGTCTTTTCATATTTTGTTGTAGATGTAAAATGTAGAATGGATAATGTATAATTATTTTATTTTCAAATTATTTGATTTTTACATTTTCTTTACAGGAATGGGGTCAACAGGTTGCCGAACCAAGCGACGAACCGTTTCCATTTGGTTTTGGATTTCCAATATGCGTCATTCATCGGCACACTGCTCAGAACATCCTCTTCGAACATTTTTGTGAGTTCGGCTGTAACCTCTTTGTCGAAGATGATCGTGTTGACTTCATAGTCACAACGAAGGCTGCGACTGTCGAGATTGGATGATCCAACTGTGCAGAAGAGGTCGTCAACCATCATAATCTTCGTATGATGGAATCCACCACGAAACATGTGAACCTTGGCCCCCAGCTTCTGCATCTGACGTCCCACGTAATGGCTCGCATCAGGCGTGAGTGGTATATCGCTCTTCTCACTTATCATAATCTGCACATCCACTCCTCGATCGATACATCGCTTGAGCGCACTACGCACTTGATGGGTAGGAACGAAATAAGGATTGATGAGCAACACCTTATGTTTCGCATTATCAAGCATGCTGCAATAGAGTTGTCGAATAGATTTATTGGCTGTCTTCGGATGACGGTCGATCACTCCGAGAGTCGAGTTACCTTGCGGACGATGCATAGGGAAATACTTCGCACTCACGAGCATCTCACCCGTTGCCTTTGCCCACATCTCGCAGAATATTTTATGTAAGTCGTTCACGGCAGGGCCCTCAATTCGCATGTGCATATCGCGCCAAGGACCGATTTCCTCCAAACCATTAACATAATAATCAGCAACATTCATTCCTCCTGTATAGGCAATTTCTCCATCAATCACGACAATCTTACGATGGTCGCGTGGGATGATATGGTTGACCCACGGGAAGCGGATTGGGTCGAACTTCACCAGTTTGATTCCTAAGGAACAGATGGAATCATGCATTGCACGCTTTACGGGTTGATTATTCGATGAATTACCGAACGCATCATACATTGCACGGACTTCAACTCCTTCTTTCACCTTCTCTGCCAGCTCATGATACAGCAAACCAGCAATGGAATCGTTACGGAAGTTGAAATACTCCAAGTGAATAAACCACTTAGCCTGTCGGATAGCCTCAAAAAGGTCTTCGAACTTCTCGTGTCCGCTCTTCAAGAGTTTCACACGATTGAACTCTGTCAGTTCTATGCCTTTCAATGCCAGATAGGCTTTCTCTTCCACATCACTTTGCGCCTTTAATGGGCTTACCGTCAAAAGCGAAAGGCAAAGGGTTGCAAATGTAAATAGTATCAGTTTCTTTTTCATTTTTCTGCTTTTGATAACAAATCGTCTAATCGTTCTGTCCAGTCTTCATCTTTTGCTACAAGCAATCCACGCATACCAACAGACTCACATCCTATGATATTACGAGGACTATCATCAACGAATACACACTCTTCAGCACGCAAACCTGCTGCATGCATCATCTTTTGAAAGATTGAAGGTGCCGGCTTGTAATCGCGAAGTTGAAAACTATAATACAAATAAGGAATATAATGGCGAAGTCCATGTCCGTCACCACTGAATTCTGTACTCTCTGCCCACTGTTGCAGGAACGGATTGAGATTGCTCAACAGATACAGGTTGTAACGTTGCTGTAAACGCAATAATGTATCCAGATTCTTCTGAGGGACTGCCTTTATATACCCCATCCATCCCCATTGCGTCTCTTCGTATGAGTAAGATGGATTATCGATACCTTGAAACTTTCCTCCTTTTTCCTGTGCCTCTAATGCCAATAATCGGCTAAACTCATCTGTGGTGAGTTCGCCTTTCTCAACCTGACCAAATATACCTGTCTGTCCGAATATATCCATCTGCTGACGAGCATCGGAAATGCCGAGCGCTTCGAAACGGCGGATAGCCTCATCTGGCTGCAGATGCACAATCACACCACCAAAATCAAATATGATATTCTTTACCATTGTATCTCTTCTATACCGTTGGAACGTAAATATTGATTTGCTAAACTGAAATGATGATTTCCAAAGAAACCACGATAGGCAGAAAGTGGAGAAGGGTGTGCCGAACGCAGGATGCAATGGCGGGTTCCATTGATCAGATAGCTCTTGCTTTGGGCATAACTGCCCCATAGGATAAAGACAAGATGCTCACGTTTTTCACTTAGGATACGGATGACAGCATCCGTAAATTCCTCCCATCCTTGCCGTTGATGCGAACCAGCCTGATGCTCACGGACTGTAAGTGTAGCATTCAGTAACAACACACCTTGTTGTGCCCAGCGAGTGAGGTTGCCTGACGCAGGTATCGGGGTCCCGATATCATCTTGTATCTCCTTGAAGATATTACCCAATGAAGGCGGGAACTGTACACCATCGTTCACAGAGAAACAGAGTCCATGAGCCTGTCCTGGCTCGTGATATGGATCTTGCCCTATCAGCACCACCTTCACTTTATCGAACGGGCACTGATTGAATGCGTTGAATATCAACTTGCCTGGAGGATAGACTGTATGCTTAGCATACTCCTGCTTCACAAAACCGACGAGTTTGGCAAAGTACGGTTTGTCGAACTCTCCTTGCAGTTGTTGCTGCCACGATGGCTCTATATTGACTTGCATTACTTAAATAATTCTGCTAATTTATTCTGTAGTTCGTCTTCACGCAGGTTCTTCGCAACTATCTTTCCGCTTTGGTCAACCAGAAGATTTGAAGGAATGGCCTGAACCTTATAAAGTACGGCACCTTCACACTGCCAACCTTTCAAATCGGACAACTGTGGCCAAGGCATCTGCAACTTCTCAATTGCTGCAATCCAAGACTTCTTGTCTTCATCGAGCGAAACACCAACGACCTCAAAGCCTTTATCGTGATATTTTTGATAGGCTGCTACGACATTCGGCATTTCTGCACGACAAGGGCCGCACCATGATGCCCAGAAATCAACCAATGTATATTGATTCTCGGTAATGATGGACATCACACTCACAGGTTTCCCATTGTTGTCATTCATCGTAAAGTCGGTGAACATACCTTCCTCATCAGCATTCTTTGTTGCCTCAATCTGCTTCATGATTTTGCCGAAGTGAGGACCGTCAGGATTCTTCGCAGCATATTCCTTCAACAGTAAATCCTTTGTAGCTTCGTATGAGGGATTCATATAATACTGCGAGAAAAGATAGTCAGCTATTCCTGTTCCTGCATGATCTACGATAAACTGACGTTTTGCTTCTAACGATTGGGCAGTAATCGAATCGAGTTCTTGCTGTGCTTTGGCAATCTCATCAGGAGTTCCCTGCTGATTGAGTACAATTTGCCAAGGAGCGTTTTCCTTTGCATCACAATCGGCCTCTAACTTTTTATATTCCTCCCACAGCGGACCATCAGGACCATGATCAACATATACGGGAGGCTTTTGACTCTCTGGTTTGAACAACTGAACCTCAATCAAAGAGTTCTCGAACGGGATATCTATCAACCCCAAGCCTTCGTTTGAACCATCATGGGTAGGTAGCACAAAACAGACGCTCACCTCCTCGGCAAATCCAGTAAATTCAAATTTACCATCCTTCACTATAGCCGTATCGAACGGAACAAACGAGAAAAAGCCTTCCATGTTGCACAAGAACACCGTATCTCCGTCAACCGTTCCTTCTGCTGTACCTCTGATTACATAACCATCAGGTTTGTTGACACAGGCACAGAATACACACATGCAAAAACAAGAAATGACTCCAAATAATCTATTCATATCTTTTAATCTCTTAATTCTTAACTCTTAATTCTTAACTCTTAACTATCCCCTCTTTCAACTGACTATACACTATAAACTATAAACTATCAACTTTATCCTCCCCCTTACTTCACTTTCCCTCCTGCTACCCAGTTCTGCACAAAGTATTTCGAGCTGAGGTCATCAACGACCACCCCACGCGAACTGCTTGCATGAATAAACTTATTATTCTTCAGGTAGATTCCTACATGATTGATATTCTCTGTAGTCTTGCTACCTGACGTAGCAAAAAACACAAGGTCGCCACTCGACAACGCTGTACGATTCGCATGACGACAATCCTGAGTATATTGGTCAACACTCCTACGATGGAGCTGTTTGTTATAGACCGTCTTGTAGATAGCAGAAGTGAATCCGGAGCAGTCTACACCCGACTTGGTGTTACCTGCATACTTATACGGAACCCCCAACCACTTAGACGACTCAATCATCAGTTTCCAGTTGTCGTATTCTTCTATGTCAAATCCAAGAGCGAGACCCGCACGGGCAAGTTCTCGCATGTCCACATCCCTATAGAGCGGCCTTGATGAATGGCATGATGATAAAAACAGAACAAGGGTAAGGCAGCTCAAAGCTCCCCACCCTTTCCATCTAAGGAATAATGCATTCGAATTATATTTATGCTTCTTTCGCAATCGCTTCATGATGAACGTTTCCTTCGAAGTATTGTTCTATCTCAGCTATCATATCAGAATCTTCCTTATTATAGTCTTTAATGATGCGTCCATGTTCAAGCAATGCAACCCGAGTACAGATGTCAAGCGTATGCGTCAGGTTATGACTTGATACGAGAATGGTTGCACCTGTCTGCTTGTTATAGTCCTCCAACAAGTATTTCATTGCTAACTGGCTTGAAGGGTCAAGGAAGTTGAATGGCTCGTCGAGTATCAGCAGACTTGGTTGGTTGAGTAATGCAGCGATGATTCCCACTTTCTGCTGATTTCCTGCTGATAGGTTTCTGATTAACTTGTTCTGTCCACAGACTTCCCCGTTCATGAAGTCCTCATATCGTTTCAGCTGTTCATCGATTTCTTCCTTCGAGATGTTGTTCACTTTTCCGATAAACGAGAAATACTCATCCGGTGTCAGATAATCGATCAGGAATCCAGAATCGATATGTGCTCCTGTGAATGTTTTCCAGTCTTCACAATTCGAGGTGATGTATTCCGCATCCTCGGTCTTGATGGTTACATGACCCGTATTAGGTTTCAGCAAATCAAGGATCAAACGGAAAAGCGTCGTCTTACCTGCACCATTATTTCCCACCAATCCAAGTACATCACCGCTATTGATGGTAAATGTATCGATATCTAATGCAACATTCTCTCCGAATACTTTCTTAAGCGTTTCGAGTTGCACGGAAACTTGACATGTTTTCATATCTTCTTATCATAAATTGTTTATAAATCGCTTTTAACCACACATGATGTAATGCTACACCTGTTAATCCAAGAACCATCATCACAACGCCTCCCCAGATGCTTCCCATCAACATCACCAGAACGTACATCACAACCATCGGAATCAACATCGCACCCAGAGATACGAAGAACTGCGCCTTCGAATTGGTTGTCCTCTGTTGTATCTTCTGCGTCAAGTTCATCGTTGTATTGTTGAAGATAGCAAGAATGAAAAGGAACGGGAAGATACATCCTGGCGTAAAGAACAGACAGCCCAACAACTCATAGACAGTATATTTACCTGTAGCTACGGGGGCAATCATAAACAGGGTTGGAATGAGCAGCATGAAACAATAGAAGTAATACTTTGCCTTCAGCAACGAAAGTACTGACTCCTTACGGCTCATCAATCCGTCAATGTAGTTTCCCTCCACACCCATCACGTTCGTAAGGGTCATGATGCCATATACTGCAAAACAATAGATACAGATGAATACTCTCATGAAACCAGAATCGTATGCAGGCGTAAAGGCTGTAACCGCACAGAATATCAGAGTGATGATCACACCTGAGATGAATATCTTACGAACCACATTATTACGGACAATCGACTTGATTTCAAGTTTCAGGTATTCGCCAATCACACCATAGCGGTTCAGGAAACTCATCTCTTGAGATTTCACCTTCTTCACCTTCTCTACTTTGGCAATTTCAAAATAGATTAACTTCTTCTGCAACCACAGGTTGACTACATACAAGATTACAATTGCAGCGATGACTGTCAGGAAGCACAATGGATTCCATTCGATGAAACCACGCATAAACTTCATGGAACCATCAAACAACCAGTCACCAGTAAACATTCCGAAGAAGATAAGGGCTATATAGATGATGATTGGTGCCAATATGTAGACGAAGTGGTGGTTCACCGATGTACGCCATAACAAATACCAATAGGCATTCAGTATGAAGAGAAGCCATACACCCAAGATGTAGCCGATAAGTCCGGAAACACCAAAATAAGGTGTAGTGGCAATCGATATGATGCCAAATGGAATAAAGAAGAACATGAAGAATACGTTGTACCAGTTCCATCCTCGTTTGATGAGGAAGATATGCATCAATGTGTTGATTGGAATCGGCATCACCTTATAGGGTTTCACCTCCTGCGCAGGTGTTTCCTGCATACCGAACCGGATAAAGAAATCCAGAATCAGGAAAATGATGATACCTTGGTTCAGCATATCGCATGCTTCTTTACTTCCGTCTGCAAAGAGATTGGCAAACATCAAACCGAAGAATATCAGGTAACAAGCCATGAAGGCTATCATTCCGTATGAAAAAATCTTCATGAAGCGGTTACGCTCAAACATCGGATGACGTTTCTCGCTTAGCTTCTTGTTCTTTGTAATTAACTTGTAAATTAATCTGAATCGTTTGAAATCCATTTGTTTTATTTGTTTTTTATCCGTAAGACGCACAAACGGCTAATAAACTACAACTTTAAACAATTTTTTTCACCACACATCCTTCATCTCTACATTTTACATTCTATATTTTACATCTCATTCAAGTATTTCTCTGCCTCCATAGCGGCCTTACAACCTGAACCTGCTGCAACGATAGCCTGACGATAAGTCGGGTCTGCCACATCACCTGCAGCAAACACACCAGGTATGTTGGTCTTTGGGGAGGCGCCTTCTGTCTTGATAAATCCTATCTCGTCTGTCTCAATCCAAGGCTTGAACACCTCAGAGTTCGGACGATGACCAATAGCCAGAAAGAACCCGTCGATAGGCAGGTCGTACCGACGTTCCCCGTCTTCACCTCTTTTATATACAAGGTGCGCACCCTCTACCCCATTCTCTCCATAGAGACCTTCTGTATTGGTTTCGAACAGCACCTCAATCTTCTCGTTGTTCATCACCCGTTCCTGTAATATCTTCGATGCTCTCAGATAGGGTTTGCGAACGATGACATATACTTTAGACGCCAGCGAAGCCAGATAGAGTGCTTCACCACAAGCAGTATCGCCTCCTCCGACAACAGCCACTACTTTCTTGCGATAGAAGAATCCGTCACATGTTGCACAGGCACTCACGCCTTGGCCCATGTATTTCTTTTCATCGTCCAATCCCAGGAACTTAGCACTTGCTCCTGTGGCGATGATGACGGTGTCGGCTTCTACTTCGCTGCCATCCTCAAAGGTGAAATGGTAAGGAGCCTTGCTCAAGTCGCTCTTCACGCAAACATGTTCGCGTATTTCCACACCGAAGTTTTCTACCTGCTGACGCATCAGGTCCATCAAATCCTGTCCTGACAATTCTTCCGGATGTCCTGGGAAATTCTCAATAACGTCTGTGATGGTCAACTGTCCACCTGGTTGTATACCTTCGTAAACGACAGGAGCCAAATTTGCTCTGCTTGCATATATCGCAGCTGTATAACCAGCAGGACCAGAGCCTATAATCAAACATTTGATGTGTTCCATGGGTTATTGCTTATTTTCTTAACTCTTAATTCTTAACTCTTAACTCTTAACTATCTCAAATCGATGATTTCTGCACTTGGATACTTTTTCTTATTGAACTTGAACACAGTATCGGCTTGCTTCTTTCCTTTCTTGTAGGATGTTACCTTGATTTCTATATCAGCTTTCGAACCACCCATCAGGATATATTTTGGCTGATAGCTGAAGCGGTCAATCCGGATGACAGCTTTCTTAATGGAATTCTTTTCGTTCGTAGCTGTCAACACCACTTCAAAGTAGTCGTGGGTGTTCACACCGAATGCGATGTCGTATCCGCTTCGATACATGTCGATGAATGCGTATGGATTCATCTTGGCCACCTGTGACGGTTTTGGTTCAGTCACATTCACCTCCTCATTATCTTTCACATACGACCACATGGTCTTACCGTCAAACCATGTAATGGTATTCGTGAGTTGGGTACGGAACTTGTTTCCTTGCAACAGAATGGTTCCGCTATCTACATCGCCACCTATTGCAACTTCGAAGGTCACATTCACACTTGGGCACTTACGGAACTCTGAAGACGCTTTGTCGAGAACGGACTTGGCAGCCTGTGCATTTGCCACAAGTGCCAAAGTCACACACCACATCACTAAAAAAAATCTTTTCATCTCTTACCTTAAATTTCTGATAATATTATCTAATGTATTGAAATCCTGAACCAGCACATCGCGCGGCTTGGCTCCAATCTGTGGTCCCACAACACCTGCCTTCTGCAACTGATCCATAATCTTACCTGCACGGTTATAACCGATTGAGAAGTTACGTTGCAACATAGATGTACTTCCTTGCTGCGACGAAACCACTAACTTGGCACACTCCTCGAACATCGGGTCGAGACGTCCTGCTATCTCTCCGCTATCGCCTCCGTCAACATCGTCGGTATCGACTTCTGGCAAGAAGGCCGCATGTCCGAAACTCTGCTGACTACTGATGAACTTACAAATGCGTGACACCTCTGGCGTATCGACAAAGGCACACTGTACACGGGTGGGGTCGCCTCCATTCAAGTAAAGCATATCGCCTCGTCCAATCAGCTGATTGGCTCCTGGACGGTCGAGGATGATACGCGAGTCCATCATCGCAGCCACACGGAATGCCACACGAGCAGGGAAGTTGGCCTTGATGGTACCTGTGATAATCTGTGCCGTAGGTCGCTGTGTTGCGATAATCATGTGAATACCGACTGCACGAGCCAGCTGGGCAATACGACAGATAGGCAACTCTATCTCCTTTCCTGCGGTCATAATCAGGTCGCCGAACTCATCGATAATCACCACATAGTAAGGCATGAAGTCGTGACCCTGCATCGGGTTCAGCTTACGTGCCTTAAAGGCCTCGTTGTATTCTTTGATGTTGCGCACACCTGCTGCCTTCAGCAAATCGTATCGTGTATCCATCAGTTTACAAAGCGAATTGAGGGTCTTCACCACTTTCTGTACGTCTGTGATGATAGGTTCTTCCTCCTCTTCCAGCTTTGCAAGGAAGTGATTCTCAATGGGGTTATAGACGCTGAACTCCACCTTCTTCGGATCGACCATCACAATCTTCAGTTCCGACGGGTGTTTCTTATAGAGCAAGGATGTCACGATGGCATTCAGGCCGACCGATTTACCCATACCAGTCGCACCTGCGACCAACATGTGTGGGGCCTTGGCCAGGTCAATCATGAACACCTCATTGGTAATCGTCTTACCCAGTGCACAAGGCAGTTCCATCTTGGTATCCTGATAGGTCTTCGAGTTGAGGATGCTCTCCATCGATACCACACATTTCTTTTTATTAGGAACCTCTATACCGATTGTACCCTTTCCAGGAATTGGAGCGATGATACGGATACCCTCAGCAGCAAGGCTCAAGGCGATATCGTCTTCGAGGTTACGGATCTTGGAGATACGCATACCTTCAGCCGGAGTGATTTCGTAGAGCGTGATGGTAGGACCGATTGTCGCTTTGATACTGCTGATTTCCACACCAAAGCTGTGCAGCACCTGAATGATGCGGTCTTTGTTGGCCTTCTGCTCATCCATGTCTATTTGTGGATTTGAGTCCTCACCCTTATCGAGCAGACTCAGCGTAGGATACTTATAGTGCTCCAACGACAGCTTTGGATCGTATGGGGTGTTGATGTCACCACGTTTCAGGTCGGTCTGCGGAGTGGCAGCTGTCTGGGTAGCATGGCCTGCCACAATATCGAAATCGATGGCAACCTGTTCTGCTGTACCAGGCTTAGGTTGCTCTATTGGTTTGACAGGTTCAGCAGGCGTTTGCTCAGCAGGCTCTCCCCCACTGGTGAGCGGAGAGACGGGCTCCTCTTTTGGCTGCTGATCCGTCAGATCGATGACATGAGTTGTTGGGTCTTCAAATTCGTCGGGGTCTTCCTCTGTCTCCAATTCTTCTTCGTCGCCCTCACCTCTATGCAGCAGGCTCTTTAACGGATTGCCGAACGACTTGATACGTTCCAAGCGGGTCATGCTGCGAATCACGTCAATCGTGCGGCTGCTGAGATACAGGAGTACAAAGATAGCCACCAAAGCCAGGATGCCATATACGCCAGGCGATCCAATCATCAGTCGCAACCAACGCACAATCTGCATACCGCTATAGCCACCCAGATAATAGAACGTGTCGCCCAAAGCCGGGATGTCGATGGTCAGAGCGCTGAGCAGCAGACTCAGCCAAATCATTACCAGACCCATCAGGATGAAGATGCGGATGATGCGGATGCGGAACGAACCAATCAGTTTCAATCCCAACATCACAAAGAAGATAGGGATGAAATACGCAGCCAGTCCAAACAACTTGTTGATAAACGTATATGCGGTCAGGGCACCAAACGCACCACAGATGTTCTTCGCCCCCTTGTTCTGGGCAATCAGTTCGTAGTAGAAGTCGTTGAAATTCTGTGTATCGACAATGCTGTAGTCCGATGCTCCGCTATAGAGGAACGACGAGAACGCAATCAGCATAAACAATGCGATGAACACCATCGTAATACCCACAATAAACTTAGTGATTGCCGTTTTCGACATGATATCTAACTCTCCACCACTCTTCTTTCCTTTCTTTTTCTTGGAAGTATTTTGATTTGTTTTAGCCATTTGTTTTTACAGTTGTATAGTTTTGGGTACAAATGTAATTATTTTTTTTGAATCCACCTTATCATTTTAATAAATATTAGGCTTTTTTCTATGTACAAAGCAATAAATCCACATGTTTTGCGTTATTTATCATGACAAGATTGAACGAAATGAATTTTAACAACAAGCTTTTGGCACCCATCATGGGGACAGTTATCATGCTCTGTGCATGGACGATTGTTTCGTGTAGCGATGATGACGAATCGTTTACCGACTCACCATCCCGTCACATTTACTTTTCAGAAGACACCATTAGTTTCGACACCATATTCACCAATATAGGCTCAGCAACAAAGGAACTAAAGATATACAACCCCAATAATAAGGGAGTTCGACTCTCGTCAGTACGTCTGGCCAGTAATGGAAGCAGCGGCTTCAGAGTCAATCTGGACGGACAATACAATACGCAGTTCACTGACGTAGAGATTTTTCATGAGGACAGCATCTTTTGCTTCATCGAGGTGACTGTCGACCCTCATGATTCCGATTCTCCTATCCTGATTACGGACTCCCTTTTATTTTTACTTCCCAACGGAGTCACCCGTCGTGTACTCTTACAAGCATACGGACAGGACATCATCACCATGCGTGATGTCACCATCAAGTCCGACACTACCCTATCGCCCACACGGCCTATCGTCATCTACGACAGCCTCGTGGTCGATTCGGGAGCAACCCTTACGATTTCGGAAGGCTCCACACTCTGTTTCCATAAGGGAGCAGGGCTGAAGGTGCATGGAACACTCATCTGTAGCGGTACGCTCGAACACCCCGTCATCATGCGAGGCGATCGAACCGACCGTCTCTTCCCATACCTGCCCTACGACCGTCTCGACGGACAATGGGAAGGCATCCAGCTCTATCCAGAGAGTCATAATAACCTCTTCAACTATTGTGACATCCACAGCGGCAACTATGGCATTATTGCTATCAACGAGAAGGATAAAAAGAAACTCGACGACTACGACGAAGACGAGCAGCCCAAGTACACCATGACCAACTGTATTGTTCACAATGTGGTCAGTGATGCCATATTCCTGCAACGCACCAAAGCCGACTTCTATAACAGTCAGATTAGCAATGCTGGCGGCAATTGTGTGACAGTCGTAGGAGGCACCACCCGATTCTATCATTGCACCATCGCCCAGTTCTATCCATGGAACGCAGAACATGGTGCAGCCCTTTATTTCACCAACACAACAGACGATGTGGTCTATCCGCTCCATCTGATTGAATTCACCAACAGCATCATCACAGGTTATGCTTCCGACGAACTCTATGGAAACAAGTTGGCCGATAGCGATGCAACCTTCAACTACCGGTTTGTGAATTCACTCATCAATACCGTCATCACAGACGAAGAAGCAGTCAGTTTCCCTAACTGCCTCTTCGAACCTAAACCTAAAGATTTTGAGGACAAGAAGGAAGAAGAGCGACCAGTCAATCGTGCTACCCAATTCCGACTCGTCGATACCGATATCTATCAGTACGATTTCCGACTCGACACCCTCTCCACAGCTCGTCAGCTTGGCGATGGTACCCTTACTCCAGACATTTGTCGCTACGACCTTCGAGGCATCCTCCGTCCTACCAGCAAACCCGATGCCGGCTGCTATCAGTTTGAGGAATAGACGTTACTTCACCAATACCTTCTTCGTTGTTCCGTCGGATGAGCGGATGATGTTGATACCCTTTCGCAGTTCATCATTCTTGTGACCGCTGAGGTCATAGATTGAACTCTTGAACTTGGAACCTGAAACTTGAAACTCCAATACCTGAATGGGCGACAGAGTATTATATTATGTCGCACCTTTGGCGCTATGGTGGGTTGCAGGGATAGAATTGATAGGGCTAACACCCTATCCTCGGTTTTTTCACCCCTTCGGGGTTCTTCTCCAGGCTCCGCACAAAAAATTTCTGGTGCCCAGTGTTTTTTGTTGTTTCCCTTAGAGGTATTTTCTGTTCGTGGCTCACGAACACAGGTTCGCCGCCCACGAACACAGGTTCTTCGCCCACGAACAAGATTTTTCCCTCGAACCCAAAACATTTTCCGCTTGAGATAAGATAAAAAAGCAGACCCCCTCCCCGCTCCCCCTCTATGATTGCGGGGCTAAGGGACTGAAGTTGAGAACTGACTATGCCCAAATTGCGGGGGTTCGGTCAGAATTGCAGTGTTTTTTGGCATTTTTTTTGAACTCATAACTCTTAATTCTTAACTTTTTTGTATCTTTGCAGTCAATTTACACGCTCGGGGGCGCGTATATAATAATGAATAGTGAAAAGTGAATAGTGAAAGGTGAATAATAAAGCGCGATAACTCCCTGAAAAAAGGTAATAGGTTAAACACAACATATAAAAGAAAACAAAAAGAATTCGACAATGAACAAGATTGTTAGCAAACAGCAATTCAGCGAAAAGGTGTTCAAACTGGAAGTTGAAGCACCTCTCATAGCTAAGTCACGCCGTGCAGGCCATTTCGTAATTGTACGTACTGGTGAGAAGGGTGAGCGTATTCCATTGACCATCGCAGACAGCGATGTGGAACGCGGTACCATCACACTGGTGGTTCAGACCGTGGGCTACAGCTCTACGAAGCTCTGTAGCTTGAACGTAGGCGATTACATCACAGACGTAGTCGGTCCGTTGGGACAGGCAACTCACATCGAGAAGTTCGGTACTGTGGTATGTGCTGGTGGTGGTGTAGGTGTTGCTCCTATGTTGCCTATCATCAAGGCCTTGAAGGCTGCGGGCAATAAAGTGATCAGTGTGTTGGCTGGCCGTACGAAAGAACTTATCATTCTTGAGGACGAGGTACGCAAGCACTCTGACGAGGTCATCATCATGACCGACGATGGCAGCTATGGCCAGAAGGGTGTGGTGACGGTAGGTATTGAGCAGGTCATCCTGCGCGAGAAAGTGGACAAGTGTTTCGCCATCGGACCTGCCATCATGATGAAGTTCTGCTGTCTGCTGACAAAGAAATACAATGTGCCAACCGATGTTTCGCTGAACACCATCATGGTGGACGGAACGGGTATGTGTGGTGCATGCCGTATCACCGTAGGTGGTAAGACCAAGTTCGTATGTGTGGACGGTCCTGAGTTCGACGGCCACGAGGTGGACTTCGACGAGATGTTCAAGCGTATGGGTGCCTTCAAGGCTGCTGAGTTGGAAGAGATGAAGAAGCTTCAACAGAGCATCTCTAGTCCATCTAGTCAAACTAGTAGTACTAGTAAGGCTAATGCTGTCGAGCCAACGACGGCTGACGACGGCACTACCCCACTCTCCGAACTCACCGATCGCAATGCTGCATGGCGTAAAGAGCTGCAGGCTGCCATGAAGCCAAAGGACCGCACGCAGATTGAGCGTTGTGTGATGGGCGAGCTCGACCCTGTCTATCGTGCTAAAACTCGTACAGAGGAGGTGAACATCGGTCTGACCAAGGAACAGGCACTCACAGAGGCTAAGCGTTGTCTCGACTGTCCGAAGCCATCATGTATGGAAGGCTGTCCAGTCAACATCAACATACCATCGTTTGTGAAGAGCATCGAACGCGGACACTTCCTCGATGCAGCCAAGGTACTCAAGTCAACTTCTTCACTGCCTGCTGTCTGCGGACGTGTATGTCCACAGGAGAAGCAGTGTGAGAGCAAGTGTATCCATGTGAAGATGGGTCACCCAGCAGTGGCTATCGGCAACTTGGAACGTTTCGCTGCCGACTACGAGCGTGAGTCTGGTAAGATGGCTCTTCCTGAGTGCAAGCCTGCAAACGGCATCAAGATTGCAGTCGTTGGTTCTGGTCCTGCCGGATTGAGCTTTGCAGGCGATATGGCCAAGAACGGATATGAGGTAACTGTGTTTGAGGCACTCCATGAGATTGGCGGTGTGCTGAAATATGGTATTCCTGAGTTCCGTCTGCCAAACGCCATCGTGGACGTAGAAATCAACAACTTGGAGAAGATTGGTGTGAAGTTCGTCAAGGACTGCATCATCGGTAAGACCATCACCGTAGCAGAACTCGAAGCACAAGGTTTCAAGGGCATCTTCGTAGCATCGGGTGCAGGTCTGCCTAACTTCATGGGTATCCCAGGTGAGAACAGCACTGGCATCATGTCATCAAACGAATACCTGACACGTGTGAACCTCATGGACGCATCGAACCCAGAGAGCGACACTCCAATCAACAAGGCCAAGAACGTGATGGTAGTCGGTGGTGGAAACACCGCTATGGACTCTTGCCGTACCGCTAAGCGTCTGGGAGCAGAACGTGTATTCATTGCCTACCGTCGTAGCGAGGCAGAGATGCCTGCACGACTCGAAGAGGTGAAGCATGCAAAGGAAGAGGGCATCGAATTCATGACCCTGCACAACCCAATCGAATATATCGCTGACGAGAAAGGTAACGTATGCCAGGTACGTCTTCAGAAGATGGAGCTGGGTGAGCCTGATGCATCAGGACGTCGCAGCCCTGTGCCAATCGAGGGTGCCATCGAGACACTCGATATCGACATGGCCATCGTAGCAGTAGGTGTATCGCCTAACCCACTCGTACCGAAGTCGATCGAAGGACTGGAGCTGGGTCGCAAGAACACCATCGCAGTGAACGACGATATGCAATCGAGCATACCAACCATCTTCGCAGGTGGTGACATCGTTCGTGGTGGTGCAACTGTCATCCTCGCCATGGGCGACGGTCGTCGTGCAGCCAAAGCAATGGATGAGAAGTTACGCTCATAGGTCCCATAAGGCCCATTAGCCCTATTTGTCCCATTAGCCCCATCATATTATGGCAACTTATTTCGCACCTTCTGAACTGATTATCAATGAAGATGGGAGTGCATTCCACCTTCATATCAAGCCAGAACAACTGGCAGATAAGGTTGTGATGTGTGGTGACCCAGAAAGGGTGAACACCATCGCATCGTTCTTCGACTCAAAGGAATGCGACGTGCAGAGCCGTGAGTTCCACACCATCACAGGGACTTACAAAGGCAAGCGCATCACAGCCATCTCGCATGGCATCGGATGCGATAATATCGATATCGTGGCCACAGAACTCGATGCACTGAAGAACATCGACTTCAAGACCCGTACCCTGAAGGAGAAGCTGACGCAGATGGACTTGGTGAGAATCGGTACATGCGGAGGATTGCAGGCGAACACACCTGTTGGCTCCTTCGTATGCAGCGAGAAGTCAATCGGGTTCGAAGGACTGCTCAACTTCTATGCAGGACGCGACGAGATATGTGACCTCGCCTTCGAGAAAGCCTTCACCGAACATCTTGGTTGGGACTATCACAACCTGCCTTCGCCCTACGTGGTCGATAACGACAAGTCGTTGTTGGAACAGATCTACACCGAAGGTGTGGGAATGGTTCGAGGTGTGACCATCTCATGTGGTGGCTTCTATGGTCCGCAAGGACGTGCCATCCGCATCCCACTCTCCGACCCTCAGCGCAATGAGAAGATATGCAGCTTTGAGTGGAACGGATACCGAATCACCAACTTCGAGATGGAGAGTGCCGCATTGGCCGGACTGAGCAAACACCTGGGCCATCGTGCCCTTACCGTCTGCATGGTCATCGCCAACCGCATAGCTCACGAAGCCAACACCGGCTACAAGAATCAGATAGGTGACTTGATAAAGATTGTATTAGATAAGATTTAAAAGAAAACTATGGCAAAATTCGATAAACTGGCCGTAATGGCAAAGATTGGTGAGACAGGTATGGTGCCTGTGTTCTACCACAAAGACGCGGAAGTAGCAAAGAAGGTCATCAAGGCCTGCTATGACGGAGGTGTACGTGCCTTCGAGTTCACCAATCGTGGCGACTTCGCCCACGAGGTATTCGCAGAATGTGTGAAGTATGCAGCAAAGGAATGCCCTGAAATGGCAATGGGTGTAGGTAGCGTGGTCGACGCAGCTACGGCGGCCCTTTATATTCAACTTGGTGCCTGCTTCGTTGTAGGTCCTCTGTTCAACCCCGACATCGCACCTGCATGCAATCGTCGCCTCATCCCCTACTGCCCTGGATGCGGTAGTGTGAGTGAAGTGGGTAAAGCACAAGAACTGGGATGTGACCTCTGCAAGGTGTTCCCAGGCGACGTGTACGGACCTGCCTTCGTGAAAGGCATGAAGGCTCCGATGCCTTGGTCGAAAATCATGGTGACAGGCGGCGTGGCTCCAACAGAGGAGAACCTCACCGCATGGTTTAAAGCAGGAGTCTACTGCGTAGGTATGGGTAGCAAACTCTTCCCGAAAGACAAAGTAGAAGCTCAAGACTGGCAATATGTCTCAAACAAATGCCGCGAGTGTCTTGAGATTATCAAGAAAGCAAAAGCCTAAAGGTGTGTTCTCTTAAAAAGAAAATCGGTCATTAGTATCAAAAGCTAATGACCGATTTCGTTTAAAACCGATTTGGGTTAAATCTCATAGTCCAGACAAGAACGTTGAACTGTGTAAGGACGTACCTTGGTGTTGGCCACCTCCACATGAGCTGGATGAGTGGCATAGTTTTTTAATGCCTCCTCAGACTCCAAGGTGCTGTCGAGCATCACGTCCACATTCGACGAATCCAAACGACCGTCAATATTCACCTTGGCATCCACCAATCCAGGCACGATGCCCACCAGTCCTTCCAATCCCTGTTTGATGCCAGCTTTGACAGACTGCTTCTCACTGTCTGTCAAGTCTGGATTGAGTTTCCACAGAATAATATGCTTTACCATACTTCAATTATCTTATTGGTTTTGTATCTTCTCATAAATTGCTAATACGTCCTGAGTATCGACAAGCTTGTCACCATTGACATCAGCACGAGCATCGTTGGTGCTGGCCTGTATGGTCTCATAGACAGCAAGCACATCCTGCGTATCTACAATACCATCACCGTTCACGTCGGCTGGCTCACCCGAAGCAGACTCAATATCGTCTGCGCTGACTACATAATACTGGATGTTATCCTTGAACGGAATGACAAACACATTGACATTGTATATTCCTCCAGCCTTGAACACACCGCTCAGATTTGAGTAGTTGTCACGGATAACAACTTCTGTAGTGCCGTCAGTCAGCGTATAGTTGACCTTGTTCGATACCGTTGCTTCAGACTTAAATTCAAGTCCTTCCATACGGACAAACTTGTTAGCATCAGCGGCTGTGATATCGGCAGGTGTAACCTTCGTAGCCGTAACAGCATTCCCTTGACTAGCCACCTTCGTGTCTGCCCACTTGTCATTTACTGCCAGTTCAGGCATCCCATTGTATGAATAGAGTTTTCCTGTCATGCTTCCGCTGAGCATATCACCCCTCACATATTCAGCACCCGAACCGTAGAGAAGGAATGCACCAGTCTCATCACTTATAAACACGCTGGAACCATTCACACCCGTCACAAGCACGTTCGAAGGCTTAAATGTCACCACAGGAGCATCGCTTGCCCCTGTTGCGGTACAGTTCTCAATCAGTTCGGCAATGGTGGTATAAATGGTCGGTTTATCGATGGTAATCATGACCGTAGTAACAAAACTCATGACATCGTCGTCGTCCACACACACAGCCTTCACCGTTGCGGTCTCAGTCAATACGAACGGTGCTTCGTAAATCGCAGATGACTCTGTAGGCTCGCTACCGTCGAGGGTGTAGTAGATGGTAAAGTTGCTGCCCGACGGGTCAGTGATGGTCACGGTCTGATCGGCATCATACGTTCCTGTCTTAGGAGTGATGATAGGTTTAGCGGGTCTCACGTTTTTAACCGTGAAGCCCTCCCATGAAACGAGCGCAATCTCAATACCTTTTCCCCACACCTTATATTCTCCTATAGCAACACCGGAAAGCAAGTCGCCCTCTTTCCACTCTTCAGGAACATTTCCGCAGTAGAGTTCGAACATATCCTGAGAAGCCCATGGATAGTAATTGAGAAGGACGCCATTACGGTTACCTGAATTGGTTGTCACGATATCCATTATCGGTTCATCCTCTATCTGTACAATCACAGGAACTCCATCAAGGTTGGGAGCGGTAGGATTGTCAAATAATTGCTGAAGGCTGGAATAAGAGGTAGCCATCACGAAAGACTCCGTCACAGTCTCACTCTGCGATTCACCTATCATAGCATAGGCGCCAAGAGTACATGACTTGTCGATGATGACAGGTTCCACATACTGATGAGGCATACCTTCGTCGATGAAGTAATAGATTTCTGCTTCAGGGTCAGCTGTGATAGTCACTGGTGTTGCTGCATAGATACTGCCACCTTTAGGCGAAATAGTTGGAGTATTGACTGATGACGCATCATATTTAAAGAGCTCAACTTTCGAAATGGTAATCAGTCCGTTAGAAGAAGCGGCATCACAGTCGAAAGTCAAACGATAATACTGGTTTTCCTTTGCTGTCGGTATGGCATACACCACTTGACCTGTAGCAATGGTTACATCGACCTTCTGGACATCCTTGGTGAATTCTGCATCGGAAGCCACTTCAAGATAGGATGCTTTCACTTTGGTTGGAGAACAGGCATCAACCGTCACAACTACTTTTGTAATTTTCTCGCTGATTTGCGGAGTAGAGATATAGGCTGTTGATTCCACATTCTTACGGCCGCACTTGACGACATCCCATACATTCTTATTATTGTTGAAGTTGACAAGAGTCCATGTGAGACCATCGCACGTAGCTGTCCACGTCTCAGTGTATGAAGCGATTTCAGCAGAATTCCCACCGGGGAAAGACAATGTTTTGTAAACGACGTCGCCTGCATAAGCACAAACGGCAAAAAGCATGACAACGAATGATAGTAATAATTTTTTCATACCAATAGTTATTTAAAGATTCGATAATGCAGATTATTGTTGTACTTCCTTTACAAGGAATATCTGAGTCGGGAGGTGGTCGCTATAACCGTTGAGCCATACTCCGCTGGCAAAGGTACGCTTAGGGGCACCTATTGTCTTGCCTTCTTGAGTGATGAGGAAATCACGCAAGTATATCTCGTTCTTACGAAACTTCAAGGTAGAATAGTCAGTCACACCTTCTGGATTAAGCAAGTTAGCCGAGAAGATAATCTGGTCGAACAAGTTCCACTTGCCATCGAAGAGCAGAGTACCCTGCCCTACCTTATATAAGGTCTCGTACCAAGGATTGAACATGTCGCCAGACTTGCAGTCTTTCTGTTTGTGTTTGGCTCCTAATCCGTGTGTCACGCTCTTGCTCTTCGGGTCGTCGTTCAAGTCGCCCATGATGACCACCCTCTCGTTTGGATCAGCTGCGTAAATGGAGTCTATCATCTTGCGCAACTGACGACCAGCCATCATACGCTGCTCTTCCGGATGGGTACGTGAAGGCCAGTGATTGACGATAAAACTGATTTTGTCGCCTGCAATGGTTCCGCTGGCAATGAGGAAACCACGAGTGGGACGACGGTCGCCATTATCTTCGTAGACGAAAGGCTTCAGGTAGTAATGCTGCAACTTGAAGATGGAAGGATTATACAGGAATGCACACTCCACACCTCGCTGGTCGGCTCCTTCAATATGGATGATGTCCCATCCCTTATCTTTCAGGACCGGTTCGTTCAGCAGGTCTTCGAGCACCTTGCGGTTTTCCACTTCCGACAATCCGATGATAGCAGGACTCTTGCATACTTTCTGCAAACCAGTCTTCATGGTCATCTCCGTACCAAGATTCGCCAATACCTGCGCCATGTTCTTCAACTTGTTCGTGTACTTCATCGCACCCCACTTGTTGGCACCATCAGGCAGATACTCATAGTCGCTCTTGCCTTCATCATGAACGGTATCAAAGAGATTCTCGAGATTGTAGAAAGCAACGCCATAAACTTGCAACGTTTTTTCGCTCGTTGATTCTGGCTGCCAAGCGATGATTGACAGAACAACCATCACCATCACAAAAGAAAGAATACCTTTTTTCATATTATCGCAACAATTTAATTTCCCCACAAAAGTAATACTTATTTTTAAAACCACAAAACCAATGTCGAACAAAATGACTTTTTTCTTCACTATTGCGTTAAATTATATAAAATATAAGGTGTTCGCACCATAAAATTTTGTCGATATGTTTTTTTTAAGTAATTTTGCATCGTAATAGAAAAACAAATTAAAGAAAAAGGCATGAAGAATTTAATATTGACATTAATGGTAGCAATGCTCCCATTTTGCGTGAATGCACAGAATACCGGTATCTTCGGAAAAAAGAACACAACAAAGGTGACGGACTTCTCTCCTTACATGCAAGGAGCTGTTCCTGTTGAAAACGGCCTGGTTACATTCTCCAAATCAATTGTTGCAACAGGTAAAAGCAAAGAAGACCTTTACCGTCAGGTAGCCTCATGGGCTTCGGCACGTTACATGCCAAACATCGAAAACGGTAAATGGACCGACCCTGACTATTTCCGCAATTTGGCGTATTCTACTGTTAAGACTGCCGATGAGAACAAATCACAGATTATCTGCCAAGGCAATGAAGAGATTGTATTCACCAACAGAATCCTGGAAAGGGACTATGCGGAGATTGAGTACAAACTCAACATCAACATCAGTGACGGTATCGTGAAAGCCACGATGACCAACATCGCCTATGTTTACACCTTCACATCAGAAAGGGAACGAGTTGCGGCAGAGTCGTACATCACAGACGAAACGGCATTCAACAAAAAAGGCAAATTCATCAAGCAGAACCGCAAGTTCAGGGTGAAGACCGTTGATCTTGCCAATGAACTCTTCTCTGAAATCGAGACAGTCATCAAATGAAAGCCGACGAAGTAGATAAAATCATTGCTGAGGCACTCGAAAAGGATCGTCAGCAACACGCACGCCACAGAGGTACTCGCAGCAAGAGCGATGCGATTCAAACCGCCCGTAAAGTGTTGAACATCATCTTTATGGTTGGTTTTGTGGCAGCTATCGTGGTTTATTTCGCTGTTCCGGAAAACAGGGTATTGTTCTTCTGTCTGGGCTTTGGGGCTATGCTTATCAAAATCGTTGAATTCTTCTTACGATTCATGTTCTAAATGAAACGACTGTCCATCCTCCTCTTCACCATCCTCGTCCCACTCTTTGCTTCTGCTCAACGTATCATCGGAGAGTTGGAGGCCAATACGGACATGATGATGGTACCTGGCGATTCCACATTTTCGAGAAAAGATAAAAACAAAGACTCAGAAGAGAAGCAGATTGTACCGGCTGAGGTCTTTGCATGGACTATCGACAAGACTTACGGAAACAGGACACTCACCGTTGTTGACACACTTCAACATCAGTTTCAGAACGCCAACCTGACAGAGGGAATCAACGGACATTACAGCCATCTGGGCAATCTCGGATCTCCACGCATCAACCGTATATTCTTTGAACGACAGGACGACGACGAATTCATCTTCCTGCGTCCATTCGACCAGTTCTATATCCAAGCAGACCAATTCAGGTTCTACAACACAAAATCACCGTTTCTCAATGCCACTTACAATACCTGCGGTTCAAAGACGACAGGCGATGAGCATATCAAAGTCATCTATACCCAAAATGCAGGTAAGCGTATCAACATAGGTGGACTGTTCGACTACATGTATGGACAAGGCTACTATAACAGCCAGTCGACCTCACACATGGGAGCCAACGGATGGGCATCGTATATTGGCGACAAATACGATTTCCATTTCTTCTATTCGCACAACTACATGAAGCTGACGGAGAACGGAGGTATCACCGATGAGAACTATATCACCCATCCCGAGAATATGCGGCAGAACTTCAACGCCGACGATATTCCTGTATGGTTGTCAAATACATGGTCAAAGCAAGAGCACGATGTCGTACATTTCAACCACCGCTACAACATCGGATTCTACCGTACCGAAGGCGACTCAACCAATATGAAGGAAGTTTTCGTTCCTGTAACGAGCATCTTCCACACCTTCAGCTTGCGCTATCTGCGTCGAGGATACATCGCCTATACCACGCCTTCCAACTACCACACATACGACTACATCACAGGCGACTCAACCAATGATCGCACGAAGAACTTCATCATGCGTAATACGGTCGGACTCTCTCTCCGCGAAGGATTTAACAAATATGCAGCTGCCGGTATCAATGCTTACGTTGCATTCGAACATCAGAGTTTCGAGCAACCCGATTCCATGCATACTGCCCTTGGAAACTTCTCACGTCTGATTACTAACAAGGAGTCAGAGAACAACATCGCCGTGGGTGGACAATTGATTCGTACACAAGGTAAGATGATTCACTATAACGTGAACGGAGAGTTCACTGTTGCGGGCGATCGTTCTGGCGACTTCTTCGTGGACGGACGTGGCGAACTCAACCTACCAATCCTTGGCGACACAGCTCAGGTTGTCCTGAACGCATACGTCAAGAATCAGAAGCCCTCATACTACATACGTCACTATCATTCGCGTCATGCATGGTGGAATAACGACTTCGACAAGGAATGGCGCTCACGCATTCAAGGACAGATTTCATTCCCGAAGACCGGTACGAAACTGACGGTTGGCTTCGAGAACATCAAGAACTATTGCTATTTCGAGAACACAGGTACCGCCTACACCACTTCCACGGGGTCTGGGTATAGCAACAACGTCACCCCAAAGCAGTACACAGGCAATATTCAGGTAATCAGCGCGAACCTGTGCCAGAACTTCAAATTCGGCATCTTCCATTTCGATAACGACATCACTTATCAGAAATCGACCAAGTCGGACTTGATTCCACTGCCTACCCTATCGTTGTACACCAACCTCTATATCGAATTCAGAATCGCCAAGGTACTCAATTGCGAACTGGGTGGCGACATGAAGTACTTCACAGAATACGAAGCTCCCGACTATTCACCCATCGTCAGTCAGTTTATGCTCCAGAATGCCAGTCATCGTCAAAAAGTGGGCAACTATCCACTCATCAGCATCTACGCCAACTTCGACTTGAAACGCACGCGGTTCTACGTACAGTATTTCCACATCAATCAGTCGGATGGTAGATACCTGTGGCTACCTGGCTACCCCATGAACCCAGGAGGATTGCATTTCGGAATCAGTTGGAACTTCTACGATTAATCCCATCAAACCAAGCAATTAATACCTAAGCAATATGAACAAAAAGGTCATCATTCTTCTTGCGCTACTCTTCTCGCTCGTTGCTGTAGCACAAAACCAAAAAGTAAAAGTCGCATGTGTTGGTAACAGCATCACATGGGGACATGGAATACAGGATAGGAGTCGTAACACTTATCCTGCCCAACTCCAGCAGCTGTTGGGTGACGGATTCGATGTGCGCAACTTCGGCAATAACGGTAAGTGTGCACAGGATGAGGCTGACGACCCCTACACCAAGACGCAAGAATATGCTGATGCGTTGGCTTTCCTGCCCGATATCGTGATTATCAAACTCGGCACGAACGACTCAAAGCCTCAGAACTGGAAGGATGCGAAACGATTCAAACGCGGACTGGAGAAGATTGCCGTAAGCTTCAGCAAACTCCGTTCCCATCCACGAATCATCATGGCGCTACCTGCTACCGCATTCAGTCATGCATGGGCCATCAACGACAGCATCATCACAGCGGGTATCATTCCTGCTTGTCAACAGATTGCCGCACGGCATAAATGGCAAGTGGTTGACCTGCATCAGATAACGTCATCGCTCTCGAACCTGTTTCCTGATGGAATCCATCCCAACGAGACAGGTGCCGGCATCATTGCAAAATCTATCCGTGATGCCATTCGTGAGGATGCCAATCGTCCACAAGTCACTTTCTTCACTGACCAAGGGAATATCGTCGTTGAGCTTTTCAACGAGACTCCGCTGCATCGTGACAATTTCCTCCGTCAGGTGAAAGCGAAAACCTTTGACGGTGTGTTGTGGCATCGTGTCATCAAGAATTTCATTATCCAGACAGGCGACCGACTCAGCAAGAACGCCAAGTCTGGTCAGATGCTGGGCGAAGGCGATGAGAAACCATCCGATTGGATTCCTGCCGAATTCCGTGCCCCACTCTTCTTCCACCAGCGTGGTATGCTCAATGCCGCTCGTGAAGGTGATGATACAAACCCAGAGAAGAAAAGTTCATCGACTCAGTTCACCATCGTGACGGGTACGGTGTATGACGATGCGAAACTCGATAATTGCCAAAAACGTATTGACGAATGGACCAACGGCAGTTTCAAGTTGACTCCAGAAATGCGCGAAACCTACAAGACCATTGGAGGTGCAGCCCATCTCGATGGCAGCTATACAGTATTCGGCCGCGTGGTCAGCGGAATGGATGTCGTAGAGAAAATCGAACGAGCTACGACTGACCAGCACGACCGTCCAATCCACGACTTCCGCATCCAAAAAGCAAAAATCACAAAGAAGTAGCCCTATGACTCGCGAACAGACAGTTCTCAGTTTCCTGAAAGAACACGACATTCCTTTCACGAACTATAACCATCCTGAGGGGAAAACCATCGAGGAAGCCAAACGATGGTGGAAGGATGATGGCTCCGTGCATTGTAAGAACCTGTTCTTCCGCAACCACAAGGGCAACAAGCACTATCTGGTGTGCTTCAACTGTGACCATGAACTGGCCATTCACGACCTTGAGCATCTTCTAAAAGAATCGCTCGTAGCCCAAGGACTTCCCTCATGCGGCAAGTTGTCGTTTGCATCACCTGAGCGGATGATGCGCTATCTGGGACTTGAACCAGGCAGCGTTTCTCCTTTCGGCTTAATCAACGACACGGAGCATCATGTTCATCTGTTTCTTGACGAGACCCTGAAGGATGCCCCTCTGCTGTCGTTCCATCCCAATGATTGTCGTGGTACGGTAGTCATCAGCAATGATGCCTTCCGCAAGTACCTGACTATTGTAGGAAACGTATACGAATACATCAAACTCTATTAAATAAGAATATGAATGCAGCTTATCTCGCTTATCTCATTTTTGCAGCAACGGTGACAGTCCTGTCGTTTGAGACCAAAGGAGACTATGATGACATCGAATCGATGGATCTGAAACCCCGTCTGGTAGTGCTGACCGACATCGCTCCAGCTGATGTTGAACCTGATGACATGGAGTCGGCCATCCGTCTGATGGCATACGCTGATATGTTTGAAATCGAGGCCATCATGACTTCCGTTGGTTGGAACTGCGACCCATACCCGGAGGAGTGGTCAAAGTATCTCGATCAAGTAGTCGAAGCCTATGGTAAAGATGTAGACAAGCTGAAGGCTCGTTCGAAACAGAAAGGATTCCTGACCTTTGAGGAAGAATCATGGCGTCAGGAGCTAGGTTATTGGCCGAGTGCAGAATATATTAGGAGTCGTATCCTTCCTGGCAGTCATCGGGGCGGCATAGCAGTCGTAGGTGAGGACAACGACTCGCCAGGCAGCGAATTCCTTATCAGCCTGGCACTCGAGGACGATCCTCGTCCTATCTATGTAGCAGCATGGGGAGGTGCTAACACATTGGCTCAAGCCATCTGGCGCATGCAGCAGAGGTATGGTGATGACGAGATGGCGACCTTCCTTCGTAAGTTCCGTCTGTACACCATCACCGATCAGGACATGCAGTACAGCATGCGCATGAATCGTGCTTACAGCTCCCACCAGTGGATGCGTCGTGAGTTTCAGGATGATTTGAAATTCATCTGGGACGAGAACACATGGCAGTTACAATGCGAACTGGGCAAGCAGAACTGGGAAAAGCATCAGCAATATATCCAGAACAAAAGTGCGCTGGGCAGCATCTACCCCAACTATAAATGGGGCGTGGAGTGCGACACACCTTCGTTCCTCTATGTGATGCCGAACGGACTCGCCGACCCGAATGACCCACATCAGGCAGGATGGGGTGGCTACCACACCTTTGGTATCAGTCCTGATGAGCAGACCAACGCTTGGACCAGCTGGGAACCAACACAAAAGCGCATTACCGAAGCCTACAAACGCCAGTTCTATCCTGACGAACTCAACGACTTCTGCGCCCGCATGCAGTGGGCTCAGGATGGGAAAGGCAATCATAACCCAGAGGTTTACGTCAACGGAAAACACTCGTCAAAACCTCTCGTATTGAAAGTTAAGGCAGGCAAGAAACTGAGACTAAGTGCCAAGCAGACCACAGATGCTGACAAAGACCATCTGACCTATCGCTGGTGGCAACAGCCCGAAGCTGGCAATATGGGTAAGCTTCTGCCTATCAACGGTGCAGACAAAGCCATAGCCACCATCGACATTCCAAAGGATGCCAGCGGTAAGGCGCTGCACATCATCTGCGAAGTACACGACGACGGACCATTCCAACTCGTGGGCTACCAACGAGTCATCATCCGCATCATCTAACTTTTACATTTTACACTAAACATTTTACATTCTACATTTTACATTCTACTTCAGAACCATGTTCCATTTCGATACCGATTATATGGAAGGTGCCCATCCTATGGTGATGCAGCGCCTATTAGAAACAAATCTTGAGCAGACACCTGGCTATGGAACCGACAGCTACTGCGACGAAGCTCGTCAACTGATCCGAAAGGCTTGTGGCGACGATTCGCTCGACGTCTACTTCCTTGTGGGAGGCACCCAAACCAACGCCACGGTGATCGATGCACTTTTGTCTCACCACGAAGGTGTCGTTGCAGCAGCTTCTGGTCACATCAACGTTCACGAGTCGGGAGCCATCGAGGCTTCGGGCCACAAAGTGCTCACCCTACCCTCACATAACGGGAAAGTTGACGCACAAGAGTTGAAACAATTCATCAACGACTTCTATGCTGACGAGACTTACGAACACATGGTTGCACCAGGAATGCTCTATATCAGCTATCCGTCGGAATACGGAACTATCTACACCAAAGCAGAACTGCAACAGCTGCATGCCGTTTGCCAGAAAGCACACATCCCAATGTTCATCGACGGTGCGCGACTGGGATACGGTCTGTCAAGCGATGCAGCCGATATCACCCTACCCGAACTGGCGACTCTATGCGAGGTGTTCTACATCGGTGGAACGAAGGTCGGAGCATTGTTCGGTGAATGCGTGGTTGCTCATCAAGGCTTACTACACCACTTCACATCACTGGTAAAACAACATGGGGCATTATTAGCGAAAGGACGACTGCTCGGTTTGCAGTTCGGAACCCTCTTCACCGACAACCTCTATTTCCGTATCGCACGTCATGCAGTCGAGCAGGCCATGCGCCTGAAGGCAGGTTTCGTAGCCAAAGGGTATGCACCCTTCATCGACTCCCCAACCAACCAGCAGTTCTTCACGTTGCCGAACGATGTGATGGATCGTCTGGCTCAACGCCACACTTTCGAAGTCTGGGGCCGTCGCGGAGAGACGCACACCACTGTACGTTTCGTCACCAGCTGGGCAACAAAACCCGAGGATGTAGAAGCACTAATCGCTGATTTATAACATTTGTCGATGATTCATACCATGTAATTCGCAAAAAAGCATTAACTTTGTGGTCGTTTAGAATCTATAGGAAAAGATGAAGGGATTATACACGATATTGCTGTTGATTGCATCGAACTCATTCATGACGTTTGCATGGTACGGCAACCTGCTGTTGAAACAGCGTCATATTTCCGACAACTGGTCGATGCCAAAAGTTATTCTGCTGTCGTGGCTCATCGCAGGTGTGGAATACTGTTTCCTCATTCCAGCCAACTCCATCGGGTCGGACATCAACGGCGGTCCGTTCTCGCTGATGCAACTGAAGGTGATTCAGGAGGTTATCTCAATCTCTGTCTTCACCGTCATCGCCATGATGTGCTTCCAAGGTCAGCAACTGCATTGGAACCACGTCGCAGCATTTATCTGCCTCATTGCGGCAGTTTGTTTCGTCTTTTATAAATAATAAGGTATATGGACAATCAACGCTATATGATGCGCGGCGTCTCTGCCGCCAAGGAAGATGTGCACAATGCCATCAAGAACATCGACAAGGGAATCTATCCGCAGGCTTTCTGCAAAATCATTCCTGACATTCTGGGCGGCGACCCCAAGTATTGTAACATCATGCATGCCGACGGGGCTGGCACGAAATCGAGTCTTGCCTACATGTATTGGAAGGAGACGGGTGATCTCTCTGTATGGAAAGGCATTGCCCAGGATGCGATCGTCATGAATACCGACGACCTGCTCTGTGTGGGAGCCGTGGACAACATTCTCGTATCGAGTACCATCGGACGCAACAAGATGCTTATTCCAGGCGAAGTCATCTCCGCCATCATCAACGGAACAGACGAACTGCTTGCCGAACTCCGTGAGATGGGTATTGGGATTTATCCGACAGGAGGAGAGACAGCCGACGTGGGCGACCTCGTTCGCACCATCATCGTCGATTCGACTGTCACCTGCCGTATGCGTCGTGCCGATGTCATTGATAACGCCAACATCCGTCCAGGCGATGTCATCGTGGGTCTTTCCAGCACAGGACAAGCCACCTACGAGAAGCGTTATAACGGTGGTATGGGCTCCAACGGACTGACCTCAGCCCGCCACGACGTCTTTGCCAAATATCTGGCAGAGAATTATCCAGAGAGTTTTGACCACGCCGTTCCAGACGAACTGGTTTATAGCGGAAAATATAAGCTGACGGATGCAGTCGAGGGTTCACCAGTCGATGCTGGTCAGCTCGTGCTCTCCCCTACCCGCACTTATGCTCCTGTCATCAAGAAGTTGCTCGACGAGATGCGCCCCGAGATTCACGGAATGGTTCACTGCACAGGTGGTGCCCAGACCAAGGTGCTGCACTTTGTCAGCGACAACTGCAGAGTCGTCAAGGACAACATGTTCCCCGTTCCACCACTCTTCCATGCCATCCACGAGTGCTCAGGCACCGACTGGCGCGAGATGTATCAGGTGTTCAACATGGGTCATCGCATGGAAATCTATGTACGTCCAGAAGTGGCAGACCAAGTCATCGCACTCTCAAAGAGCTTCAATATCGACGCTCAGGTGGTTGGTCATATCGAGGAAGGCAAGAAGAGCCTGACTATCAAGAGCGAATTCGGCGAATTCAATTATTAATCAGCATAATCATAAAAAACAACAATGAAACCAAAAAGTATCATCTTCGCAGCCATTCTGATGGCAGCTACTCTCACATTGGCATCGTGCGATTGGATAAAGACCAAACCCGACACAGAGCGCGACTCGACAGCCTACAATGAAGTTGTAACCGACGAAGAGGCTGCCGCTAAGGCTGTGGGAGCCGATGTCGGAGCAGGAAGTGCTTCCGAAATGGTCGAGGAAGCAGAACCTGCTGACGACAATCTGTTAGGTGAAGAAGATTGGGACATCAGTGTTCGCACGTTCGATTTAGACATCCAGGACCCAGGACCAGGCTACGAAGCCATCATCCGTCGCGATGGTAAGGCGCTCCAAGTGGCAGAAGGTCGTACCGAAGGCTATCCCGAAGACATGTTGGAGCCGTTCGGTAATGTATGGCAGGCTGATGTCAACTTCGACGGACATACCGATGTGATGATTTGCCTTGGCATGGAACCAGTGAGCGACCAAGTATTCATGCGCTACGACGCATGGATATACAATCCCGCCAGTGACAACTTCACTCGTGCACAATCTTTCCGCGGCATCATCAATCCAGAGGTCGATAAGAAGGAGAAACGCATCCTTGGCCACTACATCGCACGCGATGGTGAGACCAAGGTCTACAACGCCTACTATTGGCAGGCAGACGGCGACATCAAGCCCGTCGGCAAATCGTGGAACGAATAACGGTTAGCGAGACATTAGTCCTTAGTCCTTAGACTTTAGACTTTAGACAATGCATAAAGAATAATGCATAATTAGTCAATATGTAAATAGCTAAATAACTAAATTATAAATAGTTAAATTGTAAATCGTTAAATTGTAAATGAGATTATGAAGAAAGTTTTCTATTCTTTCGCCATCGCAGCAGTAGCTGCCCTGATGGCATCATGTGGCAACGTCGCTAATAGCGGCGAAGCAGTTGACTCAGTAGAAGTAGCCGACGAAGTTGCAGAAGAGCCAGTCGAAACAGTTGACGTGCCAGTAGCAACCAAGTCTGAAGACCGCGGATTCTATACCGTAGAACTGTCAGACCAGTGGGAAGCAAAGCAGTATGTATCAGAGATGACCGTGAAGAAAGGCGATACAGAACTGAACTTCAAGGAAGGTGCACAGAGCGACGTAGCAAAGTGGATTGAGAACATCGCACCAGCAGCAGAAGCAGAGCTCGATGCCATCGTCATCGACGGTCGCACATGGAAGGTTTACCAGAACGTTCAGGGCTTCAAGACCCTCTACCTTGCACAGGTTGGCGAAGGCGTTGTCCGCATCGGTTCAAACGTTGAAGATCCCAACAACTCAGATATCATTGAAGTCATCACAGGCATTAAGGCAAAGTAAATTCTAACTTCGGTCATAAATTCAAAAGGCTGAAACACAGAGCGGGGAGCAACACAGCTTCCCGCTCTTTCTGTTCAAAAAATTGCACGCACCCAATTGAACAACTGAGTGCACTCGATTGAACAAGTGGGTATAATTTTCACATTTTACATTCTTTAATTTTTCAATCTTTCAATTTTTTCATTTTCGACAAGTAAACACCTGCTGTCGATTGGGGCCTGTTCGCTTGTACGAAACATGAATCCACTTCGAGCCGTTCGGACGGGTTTCCCAGATGAGTTGGTCGAACACCAGGTTATCTACCATCCAGAGGTACCATTCACGCAATCGCTTTGCACCCTGCTTGCTGTAGATGTCGGCTGCTTCACCTTTCATGTGCTGCGACTTCAGGGCACCCTTCACGTAGTTGTTCAACGCGTAGCATCTATACCCGCTACTGATATAGACTGGTTCTCCGAACTGTTGTCTGAGGGGTTCCAGCACGTTTTCACACAGAGCCTGGAGGTTGGGTATCAGGGCTTCAGGAACCCTGTTGTCTACGTTGAGTCGTTGTGCTGTGGCACTTCGCTCAAATTCTTCTAATTTAAAATGTTCACTTAATTTCATAATCTCATTTTTTTAGTGGTGAGAAAAAAGGAGAGCCGGAGCTCTCCCTTCGTTCTTAGAGCATAGCATGAAGGAATCCTTCTGCATGAGTAGCGTGCATGGCGGCACTTACGCCGAGGGCAGATGCGATACCGGTGAGTACTGCAATCAGTACCTTGATCCAGAAACCCACTTGGTTGTTGCCCTTCTGAGGTTTTTCGTCTGTTCTCATGGTTCTTTTTAGTTTAGTTGATTAATTGTAATTATCATACTCCCTCCCCCTTCGGGTACTCCCCCTATCTTAGGTGGAGAGCTATTTACTGCCACTCGGAGTTCCTGGCTCCTCCCCTGAGACAGGGGAGGGGGACCGCTTGCGGTGGAGGAGTATGATTCTGCTAACGTATAGTGTCTAAAGTCGATTTTTCATAACTCCTAACTATTAACTATAAACTCGTTCAACTGACTTTAAACTTTGAACTTTATCCTCCTCCCCCTAAAGGGGGTCGGGGGGTCTTACATTCCTTCCTCACCGCTACCACCTTGGCTTCCGTTCTTGGTGAAGACCTTAGAAGCAACTGAGCTTGCTACACCGTTCACGATTGCTACTGCCTTGACAGTTGCAGATGCGTTAAGGGTGATTGCATCCTCGTAGTCGTTACCGTAGGTAGCCGTTGGGTCGATACCGTTGGTTGTGTACTTGATGCTAGCATCCTCAGCAGCAGCGATTGTTACCGTAGTGCTGTCATCGAACGGAGTAGTTCCGCTGATGGTTGGAGCAGCTACGCCTGAGCTTGAACCGCTTGAACCGCTTGAACCATTGTTCTCACTTGAACCGCTTGAACCATTTGAACCATTTGAACCATTCTGGTTCTCTTCTCCTTCGTCCTCACCTTCTTCCACGTCGTTGGTGTCGGCAGAGGTGACGCGCTTGACGATGTTGCCGTCCTTGTCGTAGCAGGTGATGGAAATCTTGGTTGCCTGGAGTTCGTCCTTCACTTCCTTGGCTGGGGTGAAGATGACACGGCGTGCGGTGATGAGCGAGGTCTTGACATCCTCAATGTTCTGCACGGACTTCGAGCGGACACTGAATCGCATGCTGCCGAGTCCTGGCAGTGGGATGTTGTGGCCTTCGGTTGCCCAGGTGCGGATGACTTCACCTGCTGCGTCCCATGCTGCCTTGATGACACCTGTGCTGATGCCTGAGCGCTTTGCTGCTTCCTCAATCACCTTGTCGGCTTCGAGGGTGTTGTAGAGATGTGCTGAGAGCACGAATGCGAGTTTCTCGACATTCTTTTCGAACGATACGTTCTGTTGTTTTGCTTTAATGTGAATCATAATTAATAGAGACCCTCTCCCTAACCCTCTCCCATGAAGGGCGAGGGAACTGCTTTGCAGGGTCGTGGGCAGTTTGGTTAATTACTCATTTTTTTGTCTCTTTTTGCAGCCTCTGGAGTCTGCACGTGTTACCTCCGGAGCCTGCACGTGTTACCTCGAGGAGTCTGCAAATTCAGGCTCGACGCCTGCTTTCTAAGACACTACAAAGTTACGACATTCTTTTTTGGCGTTCGGACGATGGCGTGCGATGCCGTGCGATAGAGGAACATTATTTAATGAATAATTTATAATGTATAATTTATAATATATTCTTAACTCAATTAGTTTTTCAATTTGTACTTTTACATTGTACATTCTACATTTTACATTGCCGCTTGCGGCTTACGGTTCTCCCAGTTGTTCCACGATTGCCCTCACCTGACGGGGTGTGAACGATTTGCTGGTGGTGCTGTAGCCCGTTGTCTGCAGTGACTCCCAGAGCTGTGTGCAATGGCGGATCCACGACATCAGGTGGTTGACGGCTGTCCGTGGATTGCTGTCGGGGAAATACATCAAAGCCAGCTCCTTCTTTGTATATGCACGTATTTCAAATTTATAATTCATAATGTATAATGTATGATTAATTCCTAACTCCTAACTTCAGATAGTACTCCGAGTAGTCTTTGCATCCTGCTGGCAACTGATGATGCTCGAGATTGGGTAGCACCTCCTTCAGTTGCAGGAAGAGTCGCTCGCCTGGCACATCGTTGTCGGGATACATGGCAAACTTAGTTTCAAGTTTCAGGTTCCAAGTTTCAAGCAACTCCTTATCTTTCTTGCTCAGCAACGTGGCTGAGGGGATGGCGATAGCCTTGTGACCAGAGGATAGCATGGCCCAACAGTCGGAGCAGCCTTCGGTAATGTAGAGCGTCTCGCCAGGTTTTAGTAGGTTCAATACCGGCAGGTTATAGATGCCACATTCAGCCCCTTGCGGAAAGCGGAAACGGGGCGTAGCACCCTTCACGAGATTCCTGTTCTGAATGCCTATGAGCTTGTACTCGCGGTCGTAGTAAGGCGTCTGCAACCACGGCACTCCATGCTTGTCGCGCCACGAAGTCAGTCGGCACCAACGCACAACTCTTGGGTCAAGCTTGCGTTCATCAAAGAGGAACTTGCGAGCTTCGGGTGAAAGCCAAGGACGCTCAAAGAAACGGGCGTAACGACTCGGGTCGAAAGGCGGCCCCTCTTTTGGCGTTATATCGTTATAACGATAAGACGTTATAACGAGGGCCGCCCCTTCTGTGAGCCATTTTGTGGCATCCAGAAAATCCTTCCTCAGATATTTCATCACGAGGTCGATAGGCCCCCCAGATTCTCCGCACACAAAGCAACGGAAGGTGTTCTTGCTCACCTTGAACGACATTGAGGCATGATGGTCGTCGTGGAACGGACAGAGACACTTATGCCGCACCACTCGTAGTCCAAGTCGCTCTGCGACCCCCTCAATAGGAAGGTCGCGGAGCTTTTGAAGTTCATACTTTTCCATTAGCGCGTGCGATTAAGATAAATCTGTGTTTTAGTGTAAAGTTCTGTCTCTGCTGAGTATTCAATAAAGCCACGACTCATCCATACACGAAGCTGACGCTTGGTTCCTTCCTTCGGTTTGTCAGCACTTACACGAAGAGCCTCTAACTCTGCCTCATTAAACGAGTCCCGAAGATCGTCAAGCATGTTCTTGGGTCCGGACTTTCCTACCCCAGAAATGCTTTTGTCGCCATCCTTCAGCATATCTGCGAAGAGCTGCATTTTGCTCCATATGTCGTGATAGACCAACCATTCCACCAACTCACTCATTGGCTTGGTCCATGTCTGATTGTTGAGCACCCATAGAACACAACCTGCTTTCCATGCTGAAACCAAGGAGCGGTGGGACATCTCAAACAACAGATCATCATCGGCAAGGTCGGCCAGTGCCGCCATGTCCTGCGCCAGCTTGTCCGTGAGTTGGTTCAACGGACGGATGATATAGCGCCCCTTGCATTGATCGAGACGTGCCAGATACTCATCCAGTTTCTTATAGAACTCATCGGTATATTTACCCTGGCGAGGAATGCGTCCGCTACGAGTACCACGCGGTTTGTAGGAGAAGACCATACGTCCGAAAGTACCATTAGTCAGCTCGTTTTTGTAGAACTGTCGGGTAGATGTCGGATTCGAAGAGATTGTGATGCAGGCGCGAAGAATCGGATTACCCGTTATACCATCAGACGTAGCACGCAAGGCACCAGCCCTGTCACGGTCGTAAACGTTGCGAAGCAATACCGACACTTGCTTGTGTCCACCACAGAGACAGTCGGCCATCTCCACCTCGGGCAGGTTATAATACTGAGTGCGTCCACCCTGCTTCTCAAGCGCCATCGCGTTTTGAAGAAAAGCAGGTCTTGTCGTGTCGCTTGGAGGAAACCATAATGCTACCTCTGGACGAGCCGGCTTATCCTTGTTTGCTCCCTTGGTGTTCTTCTGTGTCTGCCACTCCAAGAGTTTATCAATTTCTGCCAAGTCGTGGGCAATGAAATCTCTGTTGATAGCTTTCGAAAGAGTAGTCAATTGACCCTTGTTATCGCCAGAATGAGCCACCAGATTGGCCATCATGCCAGTCGTTTCCTTCCAACTGAAGTCAGGGTACTGAAATTCTGCGCCACTGATATGTGCGCCAAGTATAGGGAAAAACATCGGAACCAAGGGTTCGTGCATGTCTTTTGATGCCTGCGAGAGCAGGATTTTGATACAATCTGTGCCTCTGCCAAGGTTTGGCATTGCGGGCGCAGTCGCTTTACTGATATCGTAATTCATTGTCTTACAGCTTTTTAGATGAATTTGAAGATAAGTAAGTGTTTCAGTTTCAGTTATTTCAGTTGATTTATAGGGGGTACGTATTCTTTCATTCTATATATAACTTATTGTATATTAATTAGTTATAAGATCTTTATAAAGGGGGTTGAAATATAACTGACCCTTTGAAATCGAACTGAAACTGAAATAACTGAAACAACCGGAACACTTTGGTCATGATTAATAATTACTTAACTAAAGTCTAACGTCTAGCGTCTAAAGTCTCTATAAGGCCAGTCAAAGCATTTCGCAACTCGTTACATACTCCGATGGCATAGCTGTCGACCGAGAAACCAGCACCCACCTTCATAGGTTTGAAGTTAGGCCACAGACTGCCGTTACTACGTCGGGTAATGGTGATGTACTGGCCGTCGAACACGCGTGGATTGCGTCTGAAAGCCTTTGCAGGCACGGTTTCGACGAACGTGTAATGAGCGTCACGGCTGAGAAACTCATCGACATCAGCATCCGAGTCGCGGCGCATCACGCCCTGATAGTCCTTACCTGTCTGCATGCGACGATCGCTACGCAACATTGTTTTCACTACACAGCCAAGATCTGTGTTTGGGTTCCAACCATGCTCCATATCTATAATTTGAGGAGTGGTTGTGTTGGTCATTTTTTTCATAACCTAATTACTTTCCGGGTATGACCTCGGTCTCACACGAGGAGCCCTCCGCCCAACTAGGGAAGTGAGACAGGCCTACGGTCCAACGCTTGACCATTTTCCCCGTTGTTTGGTGATGCAAAGTTACGACGATTACACGACAGCACCATAGAATTTCCTGACTTTGAAAAAGCCCCTAACCAGCTTCTAAATACTGGAGTTTTGACCCCAGAATCAGGGTTTTTGCCCCCAAAGTAGAACGGATATAAAAGAAACATGGTAGTTTTGACCCCACAACGCCTTTCAAGGGTTAAAACTCATACAAATGTTTTAACCTCAACGCCTCAAAATCGGGGTTAAAAAAATAGCTGACGCTCATAGAGGCCAGCCTACAATATAATGAAAAAAGTCAAAACTTAATTGTGATTTTCAGCGGTATTACCCAAAATTGCATCCACAAACCGGTCTATAGTCCGATTAAAGGTTTGCTGCTCTTGTTTAACGGCATGATTATCCTTATAAGCCAACTGCCTCTTCGCCCTCATGACGGCACCCATCTTCACCACGCGGATCTTGCCTTCACAACGCTTGGTGACATAACTCAACAGACCCTCGTTCTTGCTGCCGTTCCAACCGCACCAAAACAGCAGGTGCATTACGAACTCGCCATCGAGCATGCCTTCCCAACCGATGACGTCATCACGCTCCTTAGCCAGTTCCTGAATATGGTCGAGCAACGCCCTAATGCGAATTACCTTGTCGGCATTGGCCTTGCCGAAGAGAGTAGACTCCTCTGGTGTCAGCCCCACTTTCCGCCCGTCGCTGATGGTCTTACATACGCAATAGAAGTTAAAGTCAGCATAGCTGAAAGCGTGATACAGCTCGGCAATCAGCTGCTTCACATCCTCGGCCTCCTCCATGGCCTTGACGATTTCATTGTCAATATCTTCATCCTTCCCCTTCATGTATTCGATCATCAGCCTCTGGTTACTAACCGAACGATCGAAACTGTCCTGATACAGAGCATAGGCCCAGTCGGGAGTGTTGCGTATTTCCTTTTCTTCATCAATCACCTCCAGACACAACTCAAGACACATTCTGGCCAATTTCAGGTAATCGTTCAGATTCTTCAGCATGTCCTTCACAATCTCCTTGTCAGGGTATGCTTCCCATCCGAAGGCATCCTGAGAATAGGTTCCACGGAACAGCGACGTACGGTCATAGTCTGTCACACCCTCCTTCACCTTGCGCCCGCGCTTCTTTCTGGGTCTGAACCCATCAACAATCTTCTTGTAACCAGATAAAGTGCTGCGTATCTTGCCCATCAGTTCGATGGCCGTCGAGAGGTATTTCTTATGGTTGGTGGGGTACTCTCTGTTGTACGTCTTCCGCAGTTCCTGAATACGTTCGTACTCATTCTGCGTATAGGAATAGCTGATCTGCAGGCGGGCATTGAATGTATGAACCTCCTCTATAGTCCAGCGCTTCTGCTGAAGACTGTAAAGAAAACGATCTTCCGCTACGGGTTTGAACTTTTCGTTCAACTTCCGCAACGTTTCTTCGCTGGCTTCTATGTATAGAGGATATCCCATAACTATATTTTTTTCTAGATTGCAAAGATACAAAAAAGATTTTTACCCCAAAAGCATTTATCAAATTTTTTCAATATATTTAGTATCTTCACCAATCACTTTGAACTCATGACCGCTTGCATCTTGCAAATCCCTTGCGCATCGCTTACATTATCAAAACCATCTATTTTCATCTTATTTTGCTTTTTCTAAGGAAAAAGTTTTGCTGTTTCAAATATATATTGTACTTTTGTAACCAAGTACAGCTAATCGTCGAATCTGACAAGTGAGTGACAATACATTACCGCTCATGGCGAGTAAAAGTGTGGAACAGAAAAAAATGATCTTCGATGACATATAATATTTTAAAACCTAATCAATCAATTGCGAAAGTGTATCTTCGTGAGCGTCCAGTAGCTCAAGAAGTACAAGACTTTCGCAATGCAATGCAGGTTCTTCTTCAACACATCAATGCAGAAGAATCAGAAGAATTCAACAAAAATTTGGTAACAGAATTTTTCAACGCAAGCATATACCGTGGACGTGAATACATGGTTAATACATATCAACGGACGGACCTGGCTATATATACACAAATGGACACTCATGATAAGCATCCTGTTGTGTTATTTGAATTTAAAGGTCCATCGAGACCCGATATGGTAACAACAGACGATTTAAAGAAGAAAGCTTTATATGAATTGGTTTTATATTATATCCGAGAAGAGGTAAATAAACAGAATACGGACATTAAGCATCTCATAATCACAAATTGTTGGGAGTATTTTGTATTTGAGAAACGGCTTTTTTATCAATTATTTGTTAGCAATAAACGCTTTCTAAAACAAGTTATAGATGCTGATACGGGAGATGACAGAAAGGAGTATATATATAATGCTATCATTAAACCAGAGGTGAAACGGATTGAACACCTGCTTCAATTCACATACATAAATCTGAAGCCTTTTTCCAGTAAGATTAATGAAGAAAAAATTATCAATGACAAATCATTTATTGCCGCCTATAAGCTATTTTCTCCCACTCATTTATTAAAACTACCGTTTCATTCTGATCACAATACTCTGAACAAGGAGTTTTATGCAGAACTGCTGTATATTATGGGGGTAGAGGAGTTTACGGATAATGGCGTTCATGTAATAAAGCGGTTGAAAAATGGCAAGCAAGCATATTCTTTACTTGAACAAGCATATATGAAACTGGAGGGTAATCCAAGAATCACTGATGATGATATGCGTTTTGATACCGCATTGGGATTAGTTTTGGTTTGGATAAACCGTATTCTATTTTTGAAATTGCTTGAATCACAACTTATCAATTTCAATAAAGAAAAGGACATTCATTTTTTAAATATAAATCATATAAAGGATTATGATGTCCTTCACGATTTGTTTGTGCAAGTTCTGGCAAAACCATTTAATGAACGTTCTGAGGAAATGAAATCTCAATTTCCTGATGTCCCATATTTAAATAGTTCATTGTTTGAACAGGCTCAAATAGAATGGGACTTCTTTGCAATAAGCGGTATTCGTTTGGGAGAAATGAATATATACTCTCGAACTGTATTGAAAAATGATAGAGGACGTAGATTAACAGGAAAGAAACCGACATTAGATTATCTGTTTCAGTTCCTTGATGCATATGATTTTGGTTCTGCCAAAAACGAAGAAGATACAAATCTTAGAACAGAGAGTAAAACTTTGATAAATGCGTCTGTACTCGGAATGATTTTTGAAAAGATTAATGGCTATAAAGACGGATCTTTTTATACTCCAGGATATATAACAGAATTCATTTGTAATAAAACCATACGACGTGCTGTCATAGATAAATTCAACGAACTTAAGGGCTGGAATTGTGAAAGTTTTGAGGATCTAAAGGATAAAATAGACTATGGTCAGCGAGTAGAGCGTAACGAAGCCAATTTAATAATCAACTCTTTAAAAATATGCGATCCTGCGGTTGGTAGTGGTCACTTTTTAGTTTCAGCTCTTAATGAGATTATTGCCATAAAAAGAGAGTTAGGGGTTTTGCAGGATAGAAAACCTGATCCCAAACGTATTAAAGAGTATGACATTCGAGTAGAATATGATGAGTTAGTTGTGGCAGATGAAGATGGTGAAACCTTTAAATACAACCCATCACAATCAGAAAGTCAACGCATTCAAGAAACATTGTTTGAAGAAAAGCGAACGATTATTGAGAATTGTCTATTTGGAGTAGATCTAAATCCCAAAAGTGTAGAGATTTGTCGTCTTCGATTATGGATTGAGTTATTAAAGAATGCATATTATTACCGAGCCGAAAATGGAGAAAAGGTCTTGCAAACTCTGCCAAATATTGATATCAATATCAAATGTGGCAATTCTCTTGCGTCTAGTTTTTTGTTAAATGAAAAGTTGGGGTCTTCTATACACATCAAACGATATAAAAGCTTAGTTGCCGAATATAAACATACCTCCAACAAAGACACAAAGAGAGAGATTGATGAGAAAATAAAGGTCATTAAGTCAGAGATAAAAATCGGTATTAATACAAAAGAGATAAATGAACTAACAAAACTTGAAAATCGGTATAATGTGTTAACGGAGACATTCTCTGAAGACATGTTTGGTTTTACTAAGGCGCAAATAAGAGAAAGGAAAAAAGAAATAAAGACACTAAAAGAAGAAATTAAACAAAAGAGAGCTAAGGTTGAGCAGAGAAGGAATAAAACGATTTTTTCTACTCTTAATTCTTTCGAATGGCGATTTGAGTTTCCTGAGGTATTAGATGATGACGGTCAGTTTCTGGGTTTTGATTGCGTTATAGGTAATCCTCCATATATTAGTTTGGAAAGTTTAAAAGGGGAAGTAAAAGTTTATGATAGTATGTTAAAGCCTAACGGTTTGCCTGTATATACCACAATCATGCCACATGGTGATATTTATACTCTGTTTGTTGAGCGAGGACTGGATATCCTCTGTCCAGGAGGTCATCTTTCATATATCATTCCAAACAAATGGGAAAAAGTTATATATGGGAAACCATTGCGTGGTCTCTTCCTAGAGAAGAATCTAACTCAAATAATTGATTTTTGCGATAATCAATTATTCGAAGATGCTACCACCTATACATGCAT
>JAFZYE010000017.1 GCA_017616445.1 Bacteroidaceae bacterium | reverse complement strand
TATGTCATCTTCAAGGACAAAAACAGTGCAAATCGAACGCAGAAGTCAAACTTGTTTGAATTTTGCTGAGATGCCGCCTGTTTTGCAAGAAGTGAAAAATAAGAAAAAGTGGGTGTTCTCAGATAAAGACTTTAGACATTAGAAGAGAACGTATAATTTTTTAATATTTTTTCTTCGAGTGGTTCTTAGCTGAAAGCTTTGGCTAATCATCATAGGATGTGAGTCAAGCAAGCTTGAAATCACAGACTATGAGGGTTAGACAAGAAGATGCGAATAGCATCTGAACCACGAAGAAGTATTTTTATTATTTTTTTATAAATTATTGACACAGGAATATGCAGGTGAGCCAGTTTTTTGAGGAAAAGCAGGATACTAAAAAGGACGGAAAGCATTACAACTTCCCGTCCCCAATTGTGTTGTCTGTCATGATGACGAGCACGACAGGCTCTGCCGGCAAAGGGCTTATCTCCTCTGTTTGATTGTTTGCTTTTTCCCGTTGATAATATACACACCGGGCTGTAGCGAGTCGAGACTGCGGGCGTGGTCAAGGACTTTCACACCATTAAGATCATAAACGTTGTAGAACTGTTCGTTGCCTAAGCTTGCATCGTCAACACTCGTTGTCAGGATGTCGACGGGATTGTAGACCTGTGAGCCTTGGATCTTCTGGGTAACCTTAACCTCTCTAAGTATTGTTGCTGACCTCAGACGGATGGTAAGCATCGGTTTGATGGTCTTAATCATGCAGGAAACATAGCCCATATGACTAGCCTTCAGTTCTACATCCGTTTGGGGAAGCCAGATAGAGAAATAACCTTTCGAATCGGTGGCAGCACCAATGCCTTTATCCTTGATGTGCACCCAGGTATCTGCCAGTGGTCTATTGTCTTCGTCATATACATAACCCTCAATATGGTAACGCTCTTTCTTCAGTTCTAGATGCTTACTGACATAGTCATCGCAGTACGTATCAGGGATGGTTGTCACCTCTATGACACCGTATTTGGCACGCTCGCCGTATGTCTCAAAACATCTGCGTTTTCGCTCTTCATCGCTACCCCCGTAAGGCTGATATACTGCACGACTAATTCTCTCTTCAATATTTAAATCACTATCAGAGAGTAATTGATGCTGTTTGTAGAGATACGGGGCTACACCGTTAGGTTTAAATATGTACAAAGGAATCGGCGTACCATTCACCACAATCAGCATAGAGTCCATGTTGATTTCTCGTTGTCTGAGAAGACTGTCCCTTCTTGCCTGTCTTACACTGTCTGGTACTCCAAGCCCGGCTATGCGACCCTGCTGCTCGTCATCTGTAACTCCTTCTCTAATTGGAAAAGTGGCTTGGGCTAGCAAGTCTAAAGATGGGCGTTGCTTGGTCTCAATGATGACAGGCACATCTTTTTCAGGCGAAGTGGTAGAGTCAACAGGTTCTTCTATTGCTGTCTCCTCCGCAGAAGTTTTCTGCTTTGTGGGTGCATTCTGTTGTGCTATTGTCTGCGGTTCTTTGACTTCTTGCCCCAAAAGAAAGATTCCTGTCACCAATGCGATGGAGGCCGCAATGCCAATGCCCCAATAGAACGGCTTTCGCGATGTTGCCTTTGGGTTGATAATCTCACGTTCAAACTTTGCCCATTCCGCATCCACGTCGGGCATACCAATCTTTTTGTCGATATCTTCTTGTCTCATGTTATTTTGCAATTTTTAGGGTTTCACGAATCTTTGCCAGTGAGCGGGTGATGTGTTTGTTTACTGCTGATGTACTGATGCCTAATATGGAGGCCGTTTCTTGATAAGTCATCTCTTCATCATAGTGCAGTTGAAGCACCCGACGGTCTTGCTCTGTCAGGTTTTCATCAATCACTTGCTGCAACTCACGCAACAAATCATCATGCTCATCGTTTCTACTTACTTCTGTAATACGCAGTAACTCTTCTTCCAACTGCTGTTGCAACTGTCGCTGCCGCAGGATGTGAAGACACTGGTTGCGGGTAGCAGCTAACAGGTAGCCTCTAACGCTATCCTCGCTCACTTTGGGTTTGCCATTCCACATTTGAGTGAATACCTGATTGACAACATCCTTCGCATCGTCAGCATTCTCTACCATCGAGAATGCCATGCGATACATGTGCGGATAGCAGTCTTTGAACAAGCATTCAAATCTCTGTTTACTGTAGTCCATAACTATTTGTTTGTCTCAATTCGTCTATAAGACCCTCGAAAGGCAAAAACAAATACCCCTCATTGCAAAAAAAATGCGGACAAATGCAAAAAATATGCTCTTGTCCGCTTTTTATCGTTGTTGTACGCTTCCTTATGTCGGTCTATGTTTTCATTCTAACTGCCCCATCTATAGGAGTGTATGATGTTGTTAAAATATCGAATCCACAATCTTATCGACAATCTCGTTAAAGTAACGTTCCTTGATGCTACCAAGGCGACGCAAAATACCCGTATCAACGGTGACAGCCAGAATCTGGCACTTAACGTAACTTTGCTTCTCCATCTTAAAAGACAGCATTTCGTCGGTTAGGGGATATGCATAATGACGGCTATAACCAAAATCCTGTGAAGAAATCAAGGCCACATAAACGAAACCCTCATCTAGCTGCAGCTCGTCATTCGAAACTATCAAAGCGGGATGCACCTTGTAGCCCTCGCCTGGAATGGGGAAATCAATCTCCACTATATCTTTTTGATGGTATTTCATTTCAAATGACGTGCAAAGGCTTTGGCAGACATGACTTTAGAGGCGTAGAGAAACTCCTCCCTGAACTTACGATGTGCCTCCACCTCTTCTGGTGTCGGTAGGTCTGGCTTGATGTCCTTCTGCAGGAACAGTCCCGTGGCCAAGAGTGCGGCGAGCTTGCGTCTTGCCAACGCACTATTCTGATTGTACTCTAATGTTACGGTACACATAACGATTCCGAAGTTATAAAATGAATTTTCGCTGCAAAGATAAAGAAAAGTTAGGAGTTAGAAGTTAGAAATTAGGGAAAAAATGGAGAAAAAAGCAAATAGTAAAACTGTAAATTGCATTTTTTCAATTCTGCATACGTTTTGGAAGAAAAGCAAGACACATAGAAAAAAGTGGGAAACTGCCATGCAATTTCCCACTTAATCGTTTTAGTCCTTATCGGATTATTTGAAGAGCTTTGGAGCCATGTTATAGAGAGCACGACGCCAAGTGAGGAACTCGTGACCTGTGCGGTCGCTCACGTGTGAGTCGGCATTGTAGCCAGCTTCCTTGAGTGCGTCAGCTGCTGCCTTGATACGGTCAGGACCTTCTGTACCTCCGCAAGAAACGAAGATGTACTTAGGCTGGAGCTTCTTGTCGATTCCTTCCAGTTCCTGTGGAGTGTAAACACCACCTGAGAGGAGTCCCCAGTAACCGAATACCTCTGGACGAGCAAGCGTGATGCTGTGAGTTTCCATACCACCCATTGACAAACCTGCCATAGCACGATGGTTGCGGTCAGCGAAGGTCTTGAAGTGCTTGTCTACGTAAGGAACCAACTCGTCGCAAAGAACGGTCTGGAAGGCATCGTAGCTGAAGCCACCAAGTCCACCGATACGTACACCGTTAGTCATACCGTAAGTCATAACTACGATGAATGGCTCGATACGACCTGATGCAATCATGTTGTCCATGATGAGGTTAGCACGTCCCTGAATTGGCCATGAAGTCTCGTTCTCTCCCCATCCGTGCTGCAGATAGAGTACAGGGAACTTCTTCTTGCCATCGTATGTAGGAGGCGTGTAAACGAATGCACGACGGATAGTGTCTGTGCTTTCAGAGCGGAAGAGAATCTGCTGTACGTTTCCGTGTGGCACGTTCTTCTCTGCGTAGAAGTCCTCATCTGGAGCAGGTACTTCGATACCGCTTTCCCAACGGGTTGAACCGAAGTAGTTGCCTGTACCTGGGTCGTTGAATGTACCACCGTCAATCAAGAGGTGATAGTAGTGGAAACCTTCAACCATTGGCTGTGAAGTGGTTCCTGTCCAATAGCCGTCAGCACCCTTAGTCAGCACTGTACCACCTGAACCACCAAGACCAAGTGTAACGATGACTGAGCGAGCCTGTGGTGCATAGATACGGAAACGTCCGTAGCCCTGAGAGTTCACCTGTGGGTATGCCTGATTCTCGTAGCAAGTAGCAGATGGCTTGAAGTCCTCCTTGATCTCTGCCTTGTCGTACTTAGGATCGAAGTCGCGGATGACACGATAAACACGCTTTGGACGGTAGTTCTCGTCGAATGGAAGTGGATAGTTGTTCACACCTACCCATGAGTCGCGGTCACCGAGGTTCCAGAATGTTACGTTGTCAACCTTATCCTTGTGGTTACGCATGATCTTGAAGAGCTCAGCATACTGGTGCTCCTGCATGATGCGAACCTGGTCGGTGATGACGTTACCTTCACCGCGGCTGAACTGAAGCTGACCACCCATCTCTTCGTTGGCACGGATGTCAAGCTCAGTCATGTGGATGTGGTCAACGATGGTTGAGTACTTCTCAACAGCTGCCTCGATGTTCTCAGGAGTAGGACCATAGATGTTGTAGTGGCCCTGCATACCGATACAGTCGATTGGCACACCTTTAGCCTTCATAGCCTTTACCATGTCGTAGATACGATCGCGCTTGTCTGGATTGGCTGCGTTGTAGTCGTTGTAAACAAGGATTGCGTTTGGTTCAGCCTCACGAGCGAACTGGAATGCCTTTGCGATGAACTCGTCGCCACAGAGCTGATAGAGACGTGACTGACGGAAGTGACTTGCTGGCAGTCCGTAAGCTGATGCAGGAGTTGCTGGCTGCTGTTGCTGCTGACGACCGAAGCCGAAGCCGAAACCGCCACCCTGACCGCCACCGCCGTCGGAGATAGCTTCATTCACAACATCCCATGCATAAACGATGTCCTTATAACGGTTCATCACAGTCTGGATGTGTACACGAAGAGAGTCGTAGAACACTTCCTTCTTTACTGGGTTACCCTTTGCATCGGTGAACATCCAGTCGCAGAACTGGCTGTGCCATACGAGACAGTGGCCACGGAGCTTGATACCGTTCTGGCGGCAGAAGTTTGCGATGCGGTCAGCATTTGTCCAGTTCCATACACCTGGACGTGGGTGTACTGAACCTGGCTTCATGTCGTTCTCAGCTGTGATACTGTTGAAGTTACGCTTGATAAGCGCTACCTGATCATCGTTGCTGAGGTTTCTCATGTTGACTGCGACACCGATTGTGAAATAATTCTTGTAAGTGTCTTTGTAACCGATTCCGTCGTCGACTGGCTGACCGAAACCGAATCCCTGAGCGAAGGCTGTTGTACTCATAGCTGCCATCGCTGCTGTAACCATAAAGGTTTTAAAAGTTTTGTTCATAAATTTGTTAGTTTGGTTTGAGGTTTATTTATAATTGATTTGGTATATTTTCTTAAGGCCTTTGTAGGTACCTGTTACGGTAGCCTTACCTTGTTCTTGTATATCAATTGCAGTAATCACTTCCTTTGAAGGACAACTTACGCGGAGAGCCTTCAGTTCACCGTCGTAGTTGATGGCATAATGGAATACATCGCAGATACCGTTCTGGTTCGTTGAGCGGATTGGTGTTGCAGGCAGGTCGAGTTTCTTGCCGTCCATTGTAATCTCAAGTACTGGAGGTACAGGACGCTCGAGTTTCACCTTAGATGAAGAGAAGCCGATTCCGTGCATGTCGAAGAGAGGCTCGTTGCCCTCACCTTCTGCTACGAGGTAGATGGCATGCTTACCTTTCAGGCCTTCTACTGCTGCAGCTACGTCGGCAACAAACTTCGTGCTTTTCTTAGCTGCACCTGCTGGTACGGTGATGGTAGCAATCTTCTTACCTTTCCAAGTATTGTTGGCGTATGGGCCATCGAGCATCACGTTGATCTTGAATGACTTATCAGTACGTGGAGTGATGAAGAGGTTGATGGCAGTCTTGTTGCCTTTCTTGGCACCAGCGAATGCCTTCACACCCTTTGAAGACTTTGACAGGCCACCGAAGCCGAAGTACTTGAAGCCTACGATACCACCGTTGTTGATACCTGTGAGATCCATGTTGTTATCCCAGCAATCCCATGTATCTTGCATCCAACCTGGGTTAGACATGTAGCATGCATAACCTGCAGAATAGTACGCGTATGGATTGAGACCGTAGATCATGAAACCTTCTGAGGTTACTTCTGCACCTGTATATTCTGTTCCATCGCTTGCCTTAGCTGTCCATATTTCATTTGGAGCGTATGGGTCGTAAGCACGGATGACGAGCTTACCGCCATCGGCTACTTTCTTCTCATCCCACTCAATCTTCACAGGAGCCACCATTGACTGACGTGCATTACCAAAGCCACGTGGAGGACGATGATAGAACACATACCACTGACCGTTGATTTCCTGAAGACTTCCATGGGTGTTGTGTGCAGAGTTTGAAGTGATGAGCTTCGTTCCATCTTCATTGGTTACGACACCACGAGAGTCAACCAACACACCACCACTACGCCATGGGCCAAGTGGAGAGTCACCGAATGCATAACGAAGTGCGGAGTTGGTGCTGCCCAGTCCGTAGTCAGGACCTGAGTAGCCAGAGAATACCATCACGTATTTGTTTCCTACCTGACGGATAGATGAAGCCTCGAAGAAGTTGAACTCACCTGGGTTCTGTCCCTTATAGAGTGCAGGATATTCTGTTCCCTGTGGGTCACGTACCACTCCGTAGCGAGCACTTGCAGGGATGAAATAGTCATGCAGCTGAGTGCCTGGACGTACTGAGTACATCGTATTCTGGTCGAGCTCTGCAGCAGTTGAGTGCTGGAATCCCCAGAAGCAATAAGCACGGAAACCGATGTTGTAGTCAGGGTCGTTCTTGTCTGTAATCGTCTCAATGAATACTGACGGGTCGAAGTCAATCACACTACCTTGCAGACAGCCCGTTCCCTGCTCATTGGCATTAATGGGTTTGAATGGTCCGTCTGGACGGTCGCTCTTTGCCACCATACCGATACGTCCCCAACCACGGCTATGTGGATAGAGATAGTAAGTCTTCTTGCCATCCTTTCCTTTTACACAAACGAGGTCAGGCGCATACATTACGTCCCACTGGTTAGAAATGTAATAGGTGAAGATTGGACCTTCATCTCTCCAACTTGCGAGGTCCTCTACTGGTGCTGACCACATGTGAATGTCTGGTCCGCAATAGCTGTTGACACGAACATCGTGAGAACCGATGATGTAAGCACGCAGCTTACCTGGGTTATCAGGGTCTTCAAACACACGTGGTTCACCATCTGGCAGATGTTCCCAAAGTGGAATATAAGGATTACCACCATAATGTGATACATAACGATCTTTCACTGGAAGTTGTTGTTGAGCATTAGCCGACTGGCCGAAACACATCAAAGCAGCAACGGTGCTAACAAGTACGAATTGTCTGTTGAATTTGATAGTTTTCATGATTTGATTATCTGTTGTTTTAATAAAAATGTCAGAATGTAATGACTTGAAAAATCATGCAAAAATAGAATTTATTTTTGATATAGCGAATATGCTTGTACTAATTTGCAAAAATTTGTATCATAAATTACAGTGTTTAGACGCCAGACGAGTTGAACCTTGAACTCTTGAACCTTGAACTCTTGAACCTTGAACTTTGCACTTTGAACTTTGAACTTATTCAACTGTCTTTAAACTTTAAACTATAAACTATAAACTTTAGTCTTTTAGACTTTAGACACTAGGCTTTAGTTTAATAAGCTTCTCGTAATTTATTTCGGTGAAATCGGCGATTATTGCATGACAAAGGTCACGAATGGCCTCTGCGGGATTGTTGGTCGTCAGTCCTACGGAGAAGATGCCCGATGCCATTCCTGCCTCCAATCCATTAAACGCATCTTCGAACACCACACACTCGCTGATATCGGCATTGAACTGCTGAGCCGCTTTCAGGTAACAGTCGGGATCGGGTTTGGAACGTTCGAAATCTTCGGATGTCAGGATGCGGTCGAACATCGCCAGAAACTCAGGCCGCTGGTTCCGGACACTCTCCATTTTCTTCTGGTTTGAGCTGGTCACAATGGCACATTTCACCCCGTGCTGCTTCAGGTCGGCGACAAATGCCTCCGCACCTGCCACAGGCCGATAGTCCATCTGTGCCTCCCAATCATCCAATCCCTTGGTTATCTCAGCTTGCCACGCTGGGTCTGGGAAATAACGATCGAATATCTGCGTGAGGGTTGTACCCTTTATCAAGAATTCCAGTTGTGGTATATCGGGTCGGTAGGTTCGCGCCATCCGCCCCCAGAACTGTGTATATTGTCCCTCAGTATCAACCAACGTACCATCGAAGTCGAAGAGAGCCGCTTTCAGTCTTTTTACCATTTCCAATTGCATTTTCTAATTCTGACTGCAAAGATACAAAAAAAGTTAGGAGTTAGGAGTTAGGAGTCAGGAGTTTCTTTGATTTTTCGCTTTTCACTCTTCAGTTTTCACGAATTATTATCTATTATACATTATAAATTATAAATTATTATTACCTTTGCACCAAATTACACCATATCGTATGAAGTTACTCATGATTATATTACTTTCGCTCCTGTCCGAGGCAGCAAATGCACAGGTAGCGGAAGTGAGTCCCACAAAGTCCGATGGCATCCGACACATCAGAGTGGAGGCCATAACAGACCATATCCTCCGCATTCGCGCGACTGCCGAGGACAGGTTTCCTGAGAAGCAAAGCCTCATCATCGAGCCGCAAAGGGGAAAGAAACCCCGTACGAACGTCACCAAAAAGGATGGTACTGTGGTGCTCCAAACCAAAGAGCTGAAAGCTTGCATCGATGGTACAACCGGACATGTTGCCTTCTTCGACAAGAATGGCAATGCCCTGCTGAAGGAAGCCGCAAGCGGAACAAGCATCAAGCCATTCCGAGTGCCTGAACGCGAAATCGGTGTGGCACAGCGTCCACTCTCCGAATCCGAACTCAATGGATACACATGGCAACTCACCTTCGACAGTCCGGCCAATGAAGCGTTCTACGGACTTGGGCAGCATCAGTCGGGTGACATGAACTACAAAGGAAAGAACGAAGACCTCTTCCAATATAACACAAAAGTCAGCACCCCATTTGTTATCAGCAATCGCGGCTATGGCATCCTTTGGGACAGCTACAGCTTCTGCCGATTCGGCAAAGCCGACGAATACCGCCAGCTGGGACAAGTGTTCCATATATATAATAAGGAGGGAAAGGCCGGATGTCTGACTGGCACTTACAAGCCACGCTTCGGACAGGCCTTGACAAGAGACGAGGACTCCATCTACTTCGAGAATTCCGAAACCATCGTCAATCTGCCAAAGGGCGTACAACTGCAAGGAGCCAATGTCACTTACGAAGGAACGTTGGAGGCCAACACCACCAGTAACTACCACTTCATCCTTTATTATGCCGGCTACATTCGTGTGCTGATGGATGGCAAGGAAGTCGTAGCCGAACGCTGGCGCACCGCTTGGAACCCCAATGCATGGAAGTTCGATGTGAAACTGACGCAAGGACAGAAGGTGAACCTGAAGATTGAATGGCAACCCGACGGCGGCACCAGCTACTGCGGGCTGCGTGTAGCCAACCCGACAAGTGACGAGGAGCAGAACCGCCTGTCGATTTGGAGCGAGATGGCACGCGATATGGATTATTACTTCATCGCTGGCGATGATATGGATGAGGTCATCAGCGGATATCGTACCCTTACAGGCAAAGCACCCATCCTGCCCAAATGGGCATTGGGATTCTGGCAAAGCCGTGAACGCTACAAGACCCAGGACGAACTTGTCAGCACGCTCGAGGAGTTCCGCAACCGTCAGATTCCTATCGACAATATCGTGCAGGACTGGAGCTACTGGGAAGAGGACCAATGGGGCAGTCATGAGTTCGACAAGACCCGCTACCCCGACCCACAGAAGATGATAGATGATGTTCACCGCCTGCATGGTCGCTTCATGATTTCGGTATGGCCAAAGTTCTATGTCAACACAGCGCATTACAAGGAGCTCGATAGCCATGGATGGATGTACCACCAAGCCATCAAGGACAATATCCTCGACTGGATTGCACAAGGTTACCTCGGCAGCTTCTACGATGCCTACGACCCAGATGCACGCAAGATGTTCTGGCAACAGATGGATGACAAGCTCTATACAGGATTAAGTGGAAAAATCGTAAATAGTAAATTGTCAAATAGTAAATACATTGATGCCTGGTGGATGGATGCCTCAGAACCCAATGTTCGTGATTGCACACCCATGTGGTATCGTAAAGCCCTATGTGGACCGACTGCCCTCGGTACCTCTACCGAATATTTCAATGCTTACGCTCTCGTCAATGCAGAAGCCATCTACAATGGTCAACGGAGCGTGAACCCCAACCAACGCGTATTCCTCCTGACTCGCAGCGGCTTTGCTGGAGAACAACGCTACAGCACAGCGACATGGAGCGGTGATATCGGTACCCGATGGGAAGATATGCGGGCACAGATGACAGCCGGCATGAACTACCAGATGGCAGGTCTCCCATTCTGGGGAATGGACATCGGTGGCTTCTGTGTCGAAAATCGTTATGTAAACGCACAGCAGCTCTTCGATCGCACCGGACAAGAGAATGAAGACCTGAAGGAATGGCGTGAACTACAAACTCGCTGGCATCAGTTCGGATGCTTCGTTCCACTCTACCGCACCCACGGACAATGGCCCCTCCGCGAAGTATGGAACATCGCACCGGACAATCATCCAGCCTACAAGAGCATCACATGGTATCATCGCTTGCGCTACCTCCTCATGCCTTATATCTACTCAATGGCGGCAAAAGTACATTTCGACGACTATACGATGATGCGAGGACTTGCAATGGACTTCCCCAACGACCCCCGTGTCTTCGACATCGGTGACCAGTGGATGTTCGGTCCGGCACTCATGGCATGTCCTGTCGGTGAATACAAGGCACGTTCACGCGAGGTCTATTTCCCACAAGGAGGCTGGTACGACTTCTATAGCAACAAATATATCCAGGGAGGTCAGACCCTCACCGTCGATGCCCCCTACGAACGCATCCCTGTCTTCGTCCGTGCAGGTAGTATTCTGCCAATCGGTCCACAAATGCAATGGAGCGACGAGAAACCTGCCGACCTCATCCATATACTCGTCTATCCAGGTGCTGACGGACAGTTTACCCTCTATGAGGATGAAGGGACGAACTACAACTATGAGAAGGGGAAGTATGCCACCATCACGTTTACTTACGACGATACCCATCATCAACTCACTATCAGCAAGTGCAAAGGTAGCTTCCCTGGTATGCTGAAAGAACGCAAGTTCAACATCGTGTTTGTAAATCGGGGAATACCTATCCCACTCGATTTCGACAACCCAACGAACAAACAGATAATCATCAATTCCGGTATAATGGTACATTACAACGGTAAACCTAAGACCATCACCCTCAAGTAATAACCCATAAGACTCATTAGACCCATTAGACTCATGAACAGAAAACTACTAACTCTCACGTTGCTGCTGACAGTTGCTACAACAGCATTGGCACAACGTACTACCGACCATCTCGACCGTGGATTGGTTGCCGTTCCTGCCACATCAGGCAGTGGAAACCTGGTTTCGTGGCGTGTATTCGGAGAGGAATACTATGATGTCACCTACAACCTCTATTGCGATGGCAAACAGATTGCGACGAATCTCACAGTCTCTAACTACTCACACACCAGCGGAACAGCCTCCAGCAAGTATCAGGTGGCAGCTGTAGTGCGTGGCATAGAGCAAGAGAAATGCAACGTCGTCACCCGATGGAATAATGGCATGCTCACCATCCCCGTACAGAGTATTACAGGTCGTGACGGTACTGATGTCACAGCAAACTATACCCTCAACGACATCTCGCTGGGCGACCTCGATGGCGATGGCATCGTGGAGTTTATCGTGAAACGTCCTTGCAGCAAAGCTGCCGATATATCGCAGAAGAACTGCTTCAATGTGCTCGACTGCTACGACCGTAAAGGCAACCGCCTGTGGTGGATTGATCTCGGACCTAACATGCTGTCAGGAGCCGATGAGCAATGGGACTGTGTCTGCTACGACTGGGATGGCGACGGAAAGGCAGAAGTGTTGCTGCGCATCCAGGATAATGCCTATATCCACTATGCCGACGGAACAACCGAACTGATTGGCTCGTCCAGCGTCGATACACGCTGGGATGGTATCGAATACACCTCGTCAGGCAATGAATACCTCCTTTATCTCGAAGGAGCGACAGGACATCCCTACAGCATCGGGCCATCGTCTCATCCACATTATATCGACTATCCGCTCACTCGTGGTCAGGACAGCGACTGGGGTAGCGGCATCGTCGGACACCGCTCTACGAAGCACTATTTCGGTGCTCCCTTCCTCGACGGGCGTCATGCCAGTATCTTCCTCGGACGTGGTTGCTACACCATGCATAAGTTCGCGGCCTACGATGTCGACCCATCCACCCACAAACTGACACAACGCTGGTACTGGGAGAACAACGTGGGTGGTCCTTGGTTCGGTCAGGGCTACCACAACTACGCCATTGGCGATGTCGACTGGGATGGACGCGATGAGATTATCTTCGGCTCGATGGTGATTGACGATAACGGAAAAGGTCTCAGCACCACAGGTCTGGGACATGGCGATGCACAGCACTGTGCCGACCTCGACCCCTTCCGCAAGTACGAGGAACAGTTCGCCTGCAATGAATCAAGTCCTGCCATGAACTACCGCAACGCTGTCACCTCGCAGTTCTACTACCGCCACAAGGCATCAGGCGATGATGGTCGTGCGCTCTGCGCCAACTTCACCAACACCTATCCAGGGTCTGTAGGACGAAGTGTGAGCACAGGCTGGATCAGCAGCGTGGCCGATAAGGAAATCACAGAACTCAGCGGCGACGCCTTCATCAGCTGGGGTGACCTCAACCAGCGCATCTATTGGGATGGTGACCTGCTCGACGAGTATTTCGACAGTCCAGGCACAGAAGGCTACGGAGCCATCTACAAGCCATCCGAAGCAGGTGGTGGACGCTGGAACTTCCCGGATTCAAAGTGTAACAACTGGTCGAAGAATAACCCAGGTGCCATTGCCGACATCTTTGGCGACTGGCGCGAGGAACTGGTGATGCGCAATGGTGCCAACACTGCCATCCTCGTCTATACGACCGGCATTCCAACCAAATACCGGATCCCTACCCTCTGGCACGACCACCAATACCGTAATGCGATGGTATGGCAAAGCATGGGCTACAACCAGCCACCTCACAAGAGCTACTTCCTCGGCGAGTTGGAAGGCATCACCATAGCACCGCCTCCATTGACCATGACGGGTCGCACAGAGGTGAAGAACAATGGTGCCATCACAACCACCGACAATCACCTCATCATCTGCGAGACCAACGATACGAAGATAACGATTGCCGATGGTGCAAGTCCATATATGGTGACCTTCAACGTGCCCTCATGGGTACAGGGAACCGCAGGCAACAACATAACGACCCAGCAGGCTACCATCCGCTATCAGTACTACACCTGCCAAGTGGCAGGAGGTTCCTTGACGGGTAACACGCGCGTGGTAAAACAAGGTGACGGCACCCTGAAGTTGCCAAATGTCGATATGACCTACACAGGGAATACCGACGTATGGGCAGGTACACTCTGCTTCGACGGACAGCTGACCCACTCACCCTTGTGGCTCAACCGCTTCGCTGAACTCAATTCCGACGGAGGCCATTTCAAGAGCATTCAAGCCGATTACGGTTCCATCATCCGTCCAGGCGGTGTAGAGAAGGCAGGCAGCATCACCATCGACGAGACGCTTTCGTTGGGTTTCGGTGCCCGCATCGTGCTCGACCTCTATTCCGATGGTTTCACAGCCGACCGCATCAATGCAGGCACGCTCAAGATCGACAAGAAGACAGGAACCATCTGGCAGAAGTACGGTCCGCAATACCTGCAACCCGTGCTGGAGATTGTTGAGCATATGGCCGACGGGGCGGCAACCCTCGAACCAGGCGATTACATCATCGGCCATGTCGATAACATTGTGGGCTCGCTGACCTCCCTCAAAATCGAAGGCATCACCGACCTCAAGTCAGCCCTCGCAACAGATGCCAATGGCAACATCATCCTATCGCTCGGTTCGATGCGAGGCCCTGCTGAGATTGTATGGAGCGGCACCACATCAGCTGTTTGGGATTTTGCCAAGACACCCAACTTCTACCTCGCAAGCGATGCCGACAAGACTCCAGAGGTCTTCGTGAAAGGCGACATCGTGCGTTTCAGTGACGAGACCACACGCACGGCGGTCACCCTGAACGATGAGGTCGAAGCCGATACCATCAACTTCTGCAACGAATCGAAGAGCTACATCCTCTCGGGAACAGGTGCCATCATTGGCAAGACTGCCTTCGTCATGGACGGAAAGAGCACGGTGACCATCAGCACAGAAAGCAGCTATACAGGCGGCAACTACCTGCGAGGCGGTACGACGACCGTTAGCGCCCTGGCGAACTCCACCAAGCCCAAAGGCAACCTCGGTGGTGTGACCGCAAACGCCACGAAGTTCACGATGGAGAATGGTGCCAAACTCAAGACCACAGCAGCCGTAACCAATGGTTCACCCATTCGCTTCATCGGCGATGGAGGCATCATCGAGAACGCTGCCGACTTCAATCAGGAAGCAATCTTCAGCGGTACGACCCTCACCAAACGCGGTAGCGGCTGGCTCAAACCAAGTGTAGAGAGTTCACTTCGCAAACTCATCGTGGCCGACGGAACGGTAGATGCTGGTGCAAAGGTGGCGAGCAACATCGAACTGCAAGGCTCTGCTGCCCTCACAGGTAACGGTTTCCTCACCACTCCTATCTTCGTGGCCGATAAGGCAAAGGCGAAGCTGACAACCATGAACCGCCAGACCACCAATCTGACCCTCACAGGCAAGGGACAGCTCACCGTCTATTGCGCCACCGAGAAAGGCAGCAACTACTACGCCACCCGTACACCTATCAACTTCAACCTCTCGAAATTCGAGGGCACGTTGGTAGCAGAAGCCGTCTATACAGCCGACGGACGGTTCACGCTCGACACCAGCAACGGTGGTGCCGGCTGGACCCTCAACATACCCGATGGACGCTTTGTACAGAACTCAGGCAAGACGCTCCGTATGGGACAGCTCACAGGCAAAGGCTCCCTTGGCGGCTACAGTGCGTTCCGCAATGGCGTGACAGCCACAGCCAACACATGGCAGGTAGGCAATGACTCTATCGACTACACCTACGAAGGAGCTGTGACCAGCATCGACAACTTCAACAAGATGGGTAACAGCAAGATGACGGTGAAAGGTAAGTGGGACAACACCGGTTCTGTCACCATATCGGCAGGAACCCTGCTGCTCGATGGCGGATCGCTCGGTAGCGGCACACTCACAGTGGCACGCAACACTACCCTTGCAGGAGTCGGCACACTCAACAACAGCACTGTTACCATCAATGGCACACTCCAGCCAGGCAAGAGTGCAACAGCTTACACAGGCACCATCGACCTGAGCGGTCAGAACCTCACCATCAACAGCAATGCCACCTTAAAGATATGTGCACGCATGTGTATGACCAGTCGGACACGCGGTTGCACCAGCCTGTCGAACATCAACAAACTGACGATGAACGGCACCATCGAACTCACCCTGTCAGAATACCAGAACCTCTCGGTAGGTGACTCCCTCTGCATCTTCGACTGCAAACTGCTCATGGGTACTCCGAAACTGAAACTCCCACGCCAGTTCGTATGGGACACCAGCCGCATCCGTGAGGGACTGCTGTTCATCACCGGCATCGCCATCCTTGAAGATGTCAACTCCGACGGCATCATCGACACCCAGGACGTACTCCGCGTCTATGAGCAGATACTGTCATCAGCTTACGACGAAGCCTGCGACGTGAATGGCGACGGAGTCATCGACACACAAGATGTACTGTGCATCTATGAAGCGATAAGGAAAGAATAAGAAGTCAAAAACAAGACCCTCCCCCTTAAACCCCTCCCTGTGAGGGCGGGGAGTAGTTACTAATAGTTGTTATCATCATATGGGATTATGAATACTGAATACATCGTCACGGCACGTTCGAATCAGATTGCGAAGAACGGGAGCCATTATGCCAATCTGAAGATTACGGCAAAGAAAGGTGAGGCATTCACCATCACCGTGTGGGACATGGACGAGAACGTAGGTCCACACATCGAGGACATCATCAACGTAGATATGGAAGCCATCAAGGGAATCAAGTTTCCGAAGATGGCCGACTTCGGGTGGTTCCGCACATGCAGAAAGGCCACTCCTACCGATTCACTCTATCAACTCATCCCACGCCCCATCGACAAATCAGCATGGGATCAGTGTATCGACCACATGTTGGAGTGGTGTCACGACGAAGTGCTGATAAGCTTCATCCAACAGGAAAGGGACAACCTCTACGAACAATACAAGAACCAGACGGCAGCCACCTCCCTCCATCATGCCTTCAAGGGTGGATTGCTCAACCACACCTACGAGCTGCTACACATGCTTGAGGGACTCTATTCCACCCTGCCCCCGCTGAAGATTGAACGTTGCCTCATCGCCATCCTCTTCCATGATTATGGCAAGTTGAAGGAATACGATGAGAACATGGAACCCACTAAGTACATGTACCTCATGGGTCACACCTACATCTCTGCCCATGTGCTCCACAACAAACTCAATGCAGCAGGTATCAGCAACGAAGAGACCATCCGCATCGTCCACTGCGTCCTCTCCCATCATGGTCAACTGGAATACGGCAGTCCTGTCGTTCCTTGTACACAAGAGGCCCTCATCGTTCACTACATCGACAACATCTCAGCCCACACCTACGCTTGCGACGAGACAGCTAACATGGAGAAATGCTTCGCCCTGGGCACCAAGGTCATCAAAGACTGAAATGGAATAGATTTGCAGGCACATACCTTTCTGCAACAGGACTGATATCATGTATTCCTGTATTCTCGTATTCCAAATTAAAAGAAGATAAATTATCAATCGTTAAATAGAAAAAAATATTATGGCAAAGATTAAGACTATCGGTATATTGACGTCGGGTGGCGATGCCCCCGGCATGAACGCAGCCATCCGTGCGGTGACGCGTGCTGGTATCAGCAATGGGTTCAACATCAAGGGTATCTACCGCGGTTATGACGGACTGATCAAGGGTGAGGTGAAGACTTTCACCACAGAGGATGTGAGTGGCATCATCACTCGTGGCGGTACGATTCTGAAGACGGCTCGCTCTGCAGAGTTCATGACTCCTGAGGGTCGGAAGAAAGCATACGAGACATGCGTGAAGGAAGAGATTGACGCACTGGTGGTGATTGGCGGTAACGGGTCGCTGACAGGTGCATGGAACTTCGGCGTGGAGTTCGACTTCCCAGTCATCGGTCTTCCTGGCACCATCGACAACGACCTGTACGGAACTGATGCGACCATCGGCTACGACACCACGATGAACACCATCATGGAGTGCGTGGACCGCATACGTGATACAGCGAACTCGCACGAGCGTATCTTCTTCGTAGAGGTGATGGGTCGTGACGCTGGCTTCCTGGCTCAGAACTGTGCCATCGCCTGTGGTGCCGAGGCTGCCATCGTGCCAGAGGAGACGACCGATGTAGACCAGCTAGCCCAGTTCATGGAGCGTGGCATCCGCAAGTCGAAGAAATCATGTATCGTCATCGTCTCAGAGAGTCCGAAATGTGGTGCCCTCTACTATGCTGATCGTGTGAAGAAGGAGTTCCCTGGTTTCGATGTGCGAGTGTCGATCCTCGGTCATCTACAGCGTGGCGGCAGTCCGTCGGCTCGTGACCGCATTCTGGCCAGCTGTACAGGTGCAGGTGCCATCGAGGCCATCAAACAGGGTCAGCGCAATGTGATGGTAGGCTATCGCTACAACGATATTGTCTATGTTCCGTTCTCCGAGTGCATTCGTACGGACAAACGTTTCGACAAGCGGTTGATTACGGTGCTGAATGAGTTGAGCATCTAATTTGTCTTCTTCGGATATGGAAGACGAGAATACAAGAATACAAGACATTAGTCCTATTGCAGAAAAGTATGTGTCCGCAAAACTATTGTCTTGTATTCTCGTCTTCTTGTATTCTTGTCTCCTCGTATTCTTGTCTCCTCGTATTCTTGTCAAAAAAAAGGAGTCATATCCACCACGGACCTGACTCTCTCCTACTAATTTACACTTTTAATCACCTTAAGAGTGATAAAAAAAACTAAGTGCTTCTTTTGAATCCGTTGCAAAGTTAATGTTTTTTTTTGTATCTGCAAAACTTTTTGCATTTTTTTTTGTAATTTTGCAGCGATTATTTGATTAACAGGTTAATTAGGTAATAGATTAGTAGGTTAACGGGTTAATTAGTTAATAGGAAAAGATGATGAAAAAGAATCAATTGATACTGAAGGACACGTCGTTTGTGGAGTTGATGGCCCGCCGCATTTTCAATGTGCTGATTGTCGCAAATCCATACGATGCCTTCATGCTGGAAGACGATGGACGTATCGACGAAAAGATTTTCGATGAGTATTCGAAACTGGGATTGAGATACCCCCCACGTTTCTTCCGTGCAGCCAACAAGGACGAGGCGAAGGAAGTGATGAGCCAGACGAAGTTCGAACTGGTGATCTGTATGCCAGGTAATGACAGCAATGATGTGTTCGACATCGCCCGTGCCATCAAACTGGCGTTTCCTGACATCCCGATTGTGGTGCTCACGCCTTTCTCGCACGGTATCACCAAGCGGATGGAGAACGAAGACCTGAGCATCTTCGAGTATGTGTTCTGCTGGCTGGGCAATACCGACCTGTTGTTGTCCATCATCAAACTGATGGAGGACAAGATGAACCTCGAGCACGATATCAAAACCGCAGGTGTGCAGATGGTGCTGTTGGTGGAGGACGGCATCCGCTTCTATTCGAGCATCCTGCCCAACCTCTATAAGTTCGTCCTGCAGCAAAGTCTGGAATTTGCCACAGAGGCCCTGAACTCACAACTGGAGACACTGCGTATGCGTGGTCGTCCAAAGATTGTGCTGGCCCGCACCTATGAAGAGGCTTGGAATCTGTATTATAAGTTCAAGGACAACACGCTGGGAGTCATCAGCGACTGTGAATTCCCGAAGGACGGCAAGAAAGACAAGTTGGCTGGTTTCAAACTGCTCTCGGCCATCCGTGCCACAGACGAGTATGTGCCGCTCATCATGGAGTCGTCGGAACTCGAGAACAAAGAGCTGGCTCGTCAGTGTCATGCCAGCTTCATCGACAAGAACTCGAAGAAACTCGACATAGACCTACGCGACCTCGTGCGCCGCTATTTCGGCTTTGGCGACTTCATCTTCCGCAATCCTGACACGATGGAGGAAGTGGCTCGCATCCGCAACCTGAAGGACTTGCAGGACAACATCTTCACCCTGCCACGCGAATCGCTCATGTACCACGTATCACGTAACAACGTAAGCCGCTGGTTGGGATCGCGTGCCTTGTTCCCCATCTGCGACTTCCTGAAGAAGATCACATGGCGCACCCTTCAGGACGTGGATGCCCATCGTCAGTATATCTACGATGCCATCGTGAGCTACCGTAAGATGAAGAACCGCGGTGTGGTTGCTACGTTCCGACGCGACCGGTTCGACCGCTTCTCCAACTTCGCACGTATCGGCGAAGGATCGTTGGGTGGCAAAGGACGTGGTCTGGCTTTCCTCGACAACATCATCTCCAGATACGAAGAACTCAACCAGTTCGACAATGCAGAGGTCACCATTCCAAAGACGGTGGTGCTCTGTACAGATATCTTCGATGAGTTCATGGACACCAACGAACTGTATCAGATTGCACTGAGCGATGCATCGAACGATGTCATACTCCAGCAGTTCCTGCATGCACGACTGCCAGAGCGGTTGGCCGAAGACCTCATGGCCTTCCTCGATGTGGTGAAGGCTCCGATTGCCATCCGCAGTTCGTCATTGCTTGAAGATGCCCACTATCAACCCTTCGCAGGTGTGTACAGCACCTATATGATTCCATACGTAGAGGACAAGTACGTACACCTGAAACTCCTCAGCGATGCCATCAAGAGCGTCTATGCCTCTGTGTTCTTCAGCGACTCTAAAGCCTACATGACGGCTACGAGCAATGTGATTGACCAGGAGAAGATGGCGGTCATCCTGCAAGAAGTGGTCGGCACCCAGTACGACGGCTATTTCTACCCGAACATATCGGGTGTGGCACGCAGCATCAGCTACTATCCTATCGGTGATGAGAAAGCCGAAGAAGGAACCGTGAGTCTGGCACTCGGACTGGGCAAATACATCGTCGATGGCGGCATGAGCCTGCGCGTATGTCCAGCCCACCCGAATCAGGTGTTGCAAACAAGTGAGGTGGACATCGCCCTGCGTGAGACACAGACCTACCTGTTGGCACTCGACACCAAGAACATACGCGATGACTTCAAGGTCGATGACGGGTTCAACCTGGTGAAGCTGATGGTACGAGACGTAGAGAACAACGGTTCCCTCCAATATATCTGTAGCACCTACGACCCCTACGACCAATGCATCTACGACGGATTCTATGAAGGGCGCAACCGCAAACTCATCACCTTCGCAGGTGTGTTGCAGCAAGGGGTGTTCCCACTGCCTGAGATTCTGCAGATGATTTTGAAATTCGGACAGGAAGAGATGCGCCGACCGGTGGAGATAGAGTTCGCAGTGAAACTCAAGCCCGACAAGACCGGTGAGTTCTACCTGTTGCAGATCCGTCCGATGGTGGACAACAAGATGATGATTGACGAAGACCTCACACAGATACCCGACAGCAACTGCATCATCCGCAGCCACAACGCCATAGGATGTGGAGTGATTGGCGACATACGTGATGTGGTGTATGTAAAGACAGACGGGTATTCGGCATCGAACAACCCTCGCATTGCCGACGAAGTAGAGCAGATCAACCGTCAGTTCCTCGATACAGGCAAGTCGTACGTACTGGTAGGACCAGGCCGATGGGGTAGCAACGACTCATGGTTGGGCATCCCTGTGAAGTGGCCGCATATCAGCGCAGCCAAGCTCATTGTTGAAGCAGGACTGAAGGACTATCGTGTGGAACCCAGTCAAGGCACCCATTTCTTCCAGAACCTCACCTCGTTCGGAGTGGGCTACTTCATCGTGAACGACTACATCGGCGATGGCATCTACGACATCGACTACCTCAACTCCCTGCCAGCCATTCAGGAGACCAACTTCGTGCGCCACGTGCGCCTCGACCAACCGATGACCATCAAGATTGACGGCATGAAGAAAGAAGGTGTGGTGTTGAAGTGAACCTGCTATGCGACGGATCATCTGCATATTCAGTCTTTTTCTGCACATTATGAAACGACTTGCATTTTTTAATTTTTTAATTTTTACATTTTTCATCAGCGCCTGTACGGGTGATGAGGCGTTGATACCGATGCTGGAACGGGCAGAGGCATATCTGCCTGAGTG
>JAFZYE010000016.1 GCA_017616445.1 Bacteroidaceae bacterium | reverse complement strand
TCCTAATGGAAATTAAATGACAGCAATCAGCAAAGGCACGGGATCCAATGCTTGTCACGCTATCAGGAATAACCAAATCCTTGATTTCAACTGCATTAAGGAAAAGGTGATGGGCATAAGAAAGGGGATTTGAAGATTCATCACTGAAAGAAATATTACACCAAGATTCCAAATCCGATATATGAACAGAAGTTAGGCCTCTGCAGTCAAAGAAAGCTTTCTCACCTATACTCATCACTTTTCTAGGTATTAAGATAGAAATCAAGCTGTAGCATCCCCAAAAGGCATTTTCTCCTATACTCGTCACACTGTTTGGAATTGTGATAGATGTTAAGTTGCTACAATGTCCAAAAGCCCATTTCCCTATGCTCGTCACCTTTCGAGTCCTACTCAAATAGGTAACTTTTTCAGGTATTACCACAACTTTATGACCCCTATAACTAAGACTATTGTTATAGGTAACCTCTAGCTCCGTGTTATTATTAATGTAATTATAGTAGATGGTCACTCCATCTGCATTCTTTACTGCTATATCCATAATTGTATAACTTTGCGGTTCTTTATTCTTATCAAATTGGTTGTAGTATTTCTTTTTCAATTGGTCTGTTTTACAATCGTTCTTAGAGCGTTCTTGCTTTTGTTATTGGTTTCACCTGCAAATTACAACAGTTCTTTCAAACTACCATTTTTTATCATAAATTCTCACTTTCCAGGTAACGAATTATCATCTTACAATGAAAGAGAGAAGAATTCCGACTTTTCTTCGACATTTCGCTATTTCGAGTTCCATTTCTCGACTATTTCGTCATTTCGTCATTTCGAAAAGACTTCCTTTCTTCTTTCATTAGACCATAAAGATTAACCAGAAATCTTTTTATACATGGTATCTGACGTAAACAGATTCTTGCCTTGCAGGAAACCATACAGGTGCAGGTCGTGGCCTTTGAATTCTTCTGGCAACTGATTGGAAACTTCTCCATCAGAACGAAGGACAACGTTCAGAGGCTGACATTTACGCAATTCGGGACAATAGACAAACAGGCAGAGTTTATCTCCCTTGTTCGTGTCTGTCAAATTACTTTCAAAGGTCACATGCAGCACGTTGTGCTCATCAAGAACGACTGATTTGAAGTTCACAATACTTACAGAGGAACCCTTGCTGACTACAACTTCGCGATAAGCGATCGCGGTTCCTACACACGCCGTCAGATTAAGCTTTCGGAAATCACTGTCCGTAGAGAGTTTTTTACGTTGTGCATGATGGTGCAGCCCTATCCTGTGAGCGTTTTTCAGATCGGACGAAAGACGAGCCACCGTTACGAGAGCCGTACGATGTGCCTGCTGTGCCTCTGTGCGTGGATTTGCCACTAATTCTGGTCTTTTTCTTACATACGGGCGACCAAGGTACGTACTATATATCTTATCACCCATCTTACCGCTTAACTCTCCATCAATTACCTTAGCCATAATTTATTCGTTATCATCGTTTTCTCGTTCACTTACCAACATGTACTCTATTTCCTCTCTATCTCTTCTCTATTTCCTCTCTATTTCCTCTCTATCTCTTCTCTAATTCCTACACCATGAAATAACCATGAGATGGCTATGAGTTAACCTTGAGTTACCTCGGAATTAACATAGAGTTGATATAGAGTTGGTATAGGGTTGACATAGAGTTGGTATAGAGTTGATTGGTATTAATTTGGGTTCACTTATTGGAGAAAATCTATACTTTGTATAGATAATTTCGAAAAAACCTCCTTTTGCTTGCAAAGATACAACATTATTTTCAAACTACCAAATTTTGTCATAAAAAAAACACATAGCTTATGCAAAAAAATGCAAATAGCCATATCGTATTTTATTTGGCCACTATGTGCTCGAGGTCGTTCTGGCAGGTTGGTTGGAAGGATATTGCCCAACTACCGCCATCCTTCTCCCAAGACGACAGCTGCACCTCAACGCTCTCGTCTGCAGAGAGATAAAGGTGGCAGACATCTGCGTTGTAGTCGTCGAACTTCACCTCGCCCTTGTACACATAACCGTTACGCTCCAACTCTGCAACGACAGGCTCAAGTTCCATGGGGAAGAAGAAATCGTATGACACCAATTTCAGGTTCTTACCCTCTTTATCAGCAAAGTAGAACCCGATTCTTCGGTCTCCCTTGACATAACATCGGAACCATACATCACCATCTTCCCCATCGACGAACAGCAACGAGCCGGGATTCTCCACAGAATAATCCTCGTAATTGTCTGTCATGTATTTTCCCACTTCGGCAAGCGATGCTCCGAATTGCATGTATGGTTCGATCTCGATGGAGTCAAAACTGATGACAAGGTCTGCATTCGAATTGTTACCACTAACAGAATGATTGTTTTTACGCGTGCATGAGATAAGCACAGTTGATATTGTCATAGCACACATCACAGCGATGGTTGCCAATAGAAAATAATTCATCTTCATATTTTTTTGATTACATTCGAGACTTCTTTGTTGTTAATGCTCCATATCTTCCTCTTCCTTCGTGAGGAATCTGGTTTCATAGTATTCTGAACCATCCGAAGCAACTGCCTTGCGAATCAGTTCTATCATTGTGCCCGACCGGTCTATACAGAGAGCATAATGTACAACGATGTCACCCAACGTGTTCTGATAATCCCTTGCGCTCTGTTCTTCTTTCCATAAAAAGTCAATCCATTTGAGCACGTCTTCCTTATATTCGTCTGAATAGGTGACGCCTGTCGTATCAACGAAAACTTCCACTTGGGGTTTTTGCGTAACGAAGAGCGAGTCACCTCTCAATTCCCACGTAGCAGGAATGACCATTTTCTTTACAACTTGTCCTTGATACAAGGCATTCGACTCACTTTGAATGATTGTAACCGTACCACTATGATCCATTCGGAACTCTATCTGGTTTTCGCGTTCGTTGTTCATGATTTGCGACTGGGATTTTCCTCTCCACACGCCCAATAGCTGTTGCTCGCTGGCCTGCTCACCTAACTGGTTGCTACGTGTACAGTATTCTTCTATTTCGCTGTCAGTAATACCCATCAGCATCTTACACTGATTGCTTATATTTTCCCATCGAGTGATGATATCTTTGATGCGCTGCTGGCGGATTGTCCAGAAAGTTATGTAGTAACGCACCTCATCGCGTCTAAGCAATTCGTTGAGAAATGCAATATAGTCAGGTGTAAAGTTAGGCGCTTTAACTTGAAGTTTCCAGCTTTCCTCTTCGCTCAAGGGTTTACGCCATTGTATCGAGGTATTTAGATAGTTGATGACATTGTGCCTGTCGTTGTAGAACGACTGCACGACATCGATAAAAGCGGGGTTGTCGATATTATCCCATGCTTCCTGACTGCTAAGGAATATTTGCTCGCTCGTGACATCGAGGGTGAAATTCTCACCCGTTGCCCACAGATAGCTCTTCACCACATCCAAATATTGCCCAGGAGCCGTGGATAGCGAATCCAGATGCTCCATATAGTATTGAGCAAGCCCGTAGCAATCGTTCTCTTGCAAGATGTAATTCTGCATCATCAACACCGAGTTGTCAATATCATGAATGGTCATGATGGCCAGTTGTCGCCCGTCATGCAGCTTCTGACGATGTTCGAAGTACTGTGCCGTACCAAAAGTAAGCACGATGGAAAGAGTGGTAGCGATAACCGTCATCAGCAGTTCCTTCATCATGCTCGAGTTCCTGATTTTACGCCCAGAAAAATTGGGCATCTTCGTACTAATTCTCATATTATTCTTAAACTTTATTTTATCATTCCTAATTGTTTCTATTTCTCATATTGCTCCTTATTCTGACTCAGCCAGAAACAAAGCATCGAATTTCTGCATACCTTAGAATGCTTCGATTTGAAAATCCGTCTGCAAAGTTAATGGAATCTTTTAATTCTGCCAAACAAAACAGCAAAGAGTAAATGGATAAATGGCCAAATTGAAAAAATTAAACCCAAATTGAAGAATTGAGGGATTGAAGAATGGAAATTCGTTAAATAGTAATAAATCGTAAATAGTAAATTGTTAAATAGTAAATAATTTCGTATCTTTGCACCATGAAATTACTGACAGACGAAGAATTGAGGCAAGCCCTCGACAAAGACATATTCCATTTGATTTCTGAGACGGCTGACGAACTCGGATTGGAGTGTTATGTGATTGGCGGATATGTGCGTGACCTGTTTTTGGAAAGGCCAAGCAACGATATTGATGTGGTAGTGATTGGTTCGGGCATCCAATTGGCATCTGCGGTTCAGAAGAAACTGGGAAAGAAAGCACACCTCTCTGTTTTCAAGAATTTCGGAACCGCACAGCTGAAGTGGAAAGGGATGGAGGTTGAGTTCGTGGGAGCCAGGAAGGAGAGCTATAGCCACAATTCGAGGAAACCTGTGGTGGAGGATGGTACGATTGAGGATGACCAGAACCGCAGGGACTTCACCATCAACGCAATGGCACTGTGCCTGAATCGCGACAGGTTCGGAGAGTTGGTAGACCCCTTCGATGGGTTGTACGATCTGGAGGACGGCATCATAGCCACCCCACTCGACCCAGACATCACCTTCAGCGATGACCCGCTGAGGATGATGCGTTGCATCAGGTTTGCCACCCAACTGAACTTCTTCATCGAGGATGAGACCTTCGAAGCGCTCGAGCGCAACAAGGAACGCATCAAAATCATATCAGGCGAACGTATCGCAGAGGAATTGAACAAAATCATCCTCTCACCCACTCCGTCGAAAGGTTTCATCGATCTGGAACGCTGTGGTTTGCTCGAAATCATCTTCCCAGAACTCTATGCCCTCGAAGGGGTAGAAACCCGCAATGGGCGTGCCCACAAGGACAATTTCTACCATACGTTGGAGGTATTGGATAATGTGGCGAAACAGACAGACGCCCCCGATTCTCTCTGGCTTCGCTGGGCTGCTTTGCTCCACGATATTGGCAAACCCAAGAGCAAGAAGTGGGACAACACCCTTGGATGGACCTTCCATAACCATAACTATATCGGTGAGAAGATGGTGCCCCAGATATTCCGCAGGATGAAACTGCCGATGAATGAGAAGATGAAATATGTGGAGAAGCTCGTGGGACTGCACATGCGTCCAATCGCGATTGCTGACGACGAAGTGACCGACTCTGCCGTACGCCGACTGCTGTTTGAGGCAGGCGATGATATTGACGACCTGATGTTGCTCTGTAATGCCGACATCACATCGAAGAACGAGTCTCGCAAACAACAGTTCCGCCAGAACTTCGCCCTCGTGAAGGAGAAGCTGGTAGCCATCGAAGAAAAGGACCGCATCCGCAACATGAAGTTCGCAGTAGATGGCGAGGAAATCATGAAGATGTTCAACCTCCAGCCAAGCCGTGAAGTCGGCATATTGAAAAATGCGATGAAAGAAGCCATCCTGGATGGCATCATACCCAATGAGCATGATGCGTGTGTGGAATTCCTGAAAAAGACAAAAGGGGTCTTATGCTAATCGCACTCCTTATATACTTCGCCCTCCTGCTTCTTGTATCGCGTCTGACAGGTAAGGGTAGCAATGAAGCATTCTTTCGTGGAGAACGCAAGTCGCCTTGGCCTCTCGTAGCGTTCGGCATGATTGGCGCCTCCATCAGCGGACTCACCTTTATCGGAGTTCCTGGATGGGTGATGACGACCAACATGACCTACATACAGATGTGTCTGGGCTTTATTGTGGGATACGCCATCGTAGCATTTGTGTTGCTTCCGCTCTATTACAGATACAACCTCACCTCTATCTACACCTACCTGAACCACCGATTCGGGAAAACCAGCTATCGGACAGGCTCGTTGTTCTTCATCATCTCCAAACTACTGGGTGCTGCTGCCAAGTTCTACGTGGTGGTGCAGATTCTGCAAACCTGCATAGCCGACCAATATGGCATTCCCTATACCGTCACAGCCATCATCACGCTGTTGTTTATATGGATGTACACTCGTCGTAGCGGCATCCGCACACTGGTGTGGACTGATGCACTTCAAACTTTCATCCTAATTGCCGCACTCTGCATCATCTTGGTAAAGGTATGTTCGATGCTTGATCTGTCAGCCGCTGAAGCCGTTACTGCCGTATGGAACGACCCACACGCACAAATATTAGAGTTCAGCGACTGGGCTTCGAAGCAAAACTTCTGGAAACAATTCCTGAGCGGTATTTTTGTGGTGATTGTGATGACAGGATTGGATCAGGACATGATGCAGAAGAACCTGACATGCAAGAATCTGAAAGACGCACAGAAAGATATGTGCACCTATGGTGTGATGTTCGTCCCTATCAACCTGCTGTTCCTCGCTCTTGGCATCCTGTTATTGATACTTTATGGACAGTTAGGCATGGAGGTTCCAGCGAAAGGAGATGCCTTGCTGGCAGACATTGTGATGTCAGGCACACTGGGCCAAGTGGCCATGATTTGTTTCGGTGTCGGCATCGTTGCAAGTGCCTTTTCGAGTGCCGACTCTTCGATGACAGCCCTCACCACAGCCTACTGTGTGGACATTCTGCAGCAGGAAAAAGACGAGCGAGCCAGAAAACGTGTACACCTTTTCATGATGATGGCCTTCCTGCTATGCACCTTAGCTTTTCATGCGATAGGGAGCGGAAGCGTGATGGACCTCATCTATACCCTCGTCAGCTATACCTACGGACCACTTCTTGGATTGTTTGCTTTTGGCATGATGACCAAATGGCAGGTGAAAGACAAATGGGTTCCATACGTAGCAATTGCTTCGCCCATCATCTGCTACGTGATCGATTACGTCACCTTGCAACTGACAGGTTACAAGTTCGGCTATGAAATGCTGATGTTTAACGGATTACTGACGTTTGCAGGCCTTTGGGCAATTCGATGCGGAAAGTAGTACCTTTCCCCACCTCAGAAGACTTGACGAATATCTTGCCCTTGTGATACTCCTCAACGATACGTTTTGCCAATGAAAGCCCGAGTCCCCATCCACGAGCCTTAGTGGTGAATCCAGGTTTGAAGACAGACTTGAAATGACTCTTTGGCATACCCTTACCCGTATCTGATACCTCCAACACAATCATATCGCCCCAATCCTGTACAGTGATATCGATACGTCCCGTTCCATTCATGGCATCTACCGCATTCTTACATAGGTTCTCTAATACCCACTCAAAGAGTGAAGCCACCATTTTCGCCTCGATACGCTGCTCTGGGAAATGGGTCTGGATGGTCACCTTGTTGGAAGTACGGCGAGTCATATATTCGACCACTCGGCTGATGACACTCTTGACATCCACCTCCTTGGGTTCAGGGATGGAACCAATCTTGGAGAAGCGTTCTGCGATACGCTCCAGACGTCTTACATCTTTCTCCATCTCAGGCAACATATCATCATCCGGATAGGTTTCGCGAAGTACTTCTGTCCAAGCAGTCAAAGACGAGATAGGCGTACCTAACTGATGAGCCGTCTCCTTCGAGAGTCCCACCCACACCTTATTCTGTTCTGCTTTCATCGAAGCAAACAAAGCAAAGAGTGCCACCAGGACAAAGATGACCACAACTCCTAATTGTATATAAGGATAGACGGCCAGTCGTTTTAGCATCAACGATTCATCATAGCAGATTTCGATGTAGTCGTCGGCCTCATCGAGGTCGATACGGATGGTCTGACCCGCCTGCTTCATCCCCATTGCCATCGATTTGATTTCCGGAATCGAATCCTCGTCAGCCTTGAACGCCTTACCCAGATTTCGTGATGTCTGTACGTCACCATCCCTATCAAGTACCACCACAGGAATGGTGTTGTTACCGTTCAGCACCTTCAGCACCAGATTGATGTCAGTATTCTCGTCTGCTTGGTTCAACGAACGCATCGCCTCAGCCCAGACCTCCATTTTGTTCAACTCCTCCTTTTTCAGGTCGTCAATCAAGTACTTGGAAGTCAACAACGAAGCGATGGCAATAACGATTGCCACAATAATCAACAAAAGTTTTACATTCTTTATGCGTTCAAACCACTTCATGTTCACTAAAACGTATGATGAGCCGATTTATTGCCCACAAATTCCATCTTTTCATCCTTCACACAGCGCAAAGATACAAAAAAAGTGAAGAGTGAAAAGTGAAAAACGGAAAAAAACGCCAAACACTATCCGCTAAACGCTAAACTTTTTGTATTTTTGCATCATAAAAGCGCAAGTAAGTCAATGAACAAACGATTGAACATCATTCTGGCAGCACTCATTTGCATCCTCGCTATTGTCGGTATCTGCTGGATAGTCAATAAGAAGAATGAGGTGGAGCAACCCACCCCAGCAACCATCTTGTCGACCATCAAGCAGGAAGCGGATTTAGTAGTGACGGAAGTGACCATCAGGAAGATTGCCTACTACGACAGCAGTCGTCATGAGCACTTCTCCATCACCGACCCATCGACATGGAAGTATGGTGACCGTAAATGTATCGTGCCAGTGGAGGTCAAGATAAAATACGGCTACGACCTACGCGACTTAACGCTTGAAAACGTGAAAGTGAACGACAGTCTTCGCATCCTTGAAGTCACCCTGCCTCAACCAAAGGTGATTGATGCAGGTTACGAAGCATCTGTCGATTACGATAAAGTGGTGTGCATCTCTACCGGACTGCGCGATGAAGTGGGACATGAGACCATAGAGAACATACGCGCCCAAGCCTACGAAGCTGTGATGAAGGAAGATTTTCAAGAACTGGTAGGCCACGAGATCAAGAATAATGCCCAGACGATTCTCAACTCTCTTGCGGTCAGTTTAGGATTCGACGGGTGTAGCATAAAGGATTAGGAACATGAAGGATTTACTCTCAAAACTGCTGAAAAGCACGGCATTGCTGATTCTGCTCGGCCTATTGGTCATCATCATCCTGCTCATCATCATACTGAGCAAGTGCACCAATAATGATGCTCAGGAAATCAGCATAGAGAACACCCCTAATGCCATTCTGAAGTTACTCCCACAAAACGACCTATACGTAGCAACGGCAGTTATCGAAGATTTCACCACACAACAAGAGACAGAATACCATCTTGGTTTGTTTCCTGAGGACCACTCATGCGTACAGATACTAAGACAGAAAGTAAGCTACAAGCTCGACCTCAGCAAAGTCGAATACACACCTAAAGAAAATTATGTGATGGAGGTAAAAATGCCCGAGCTGGAATATGTTGCCTCCACACAATTCGCACAATTTATCTCAGACGATGAGCCCTATTGGAAGGAAGCACTACCATCCACCACTCCCTTGAAAAAAAAGGTAGAACAGCAGATACGCACTCAGTTTGACACACCTGCGAATCGCCAGAAAGCAATCCTGTTTGCCAAAGAAGCAGTCACTCATATACTGACTCAAATTGGCTACCAACCCGAATTCATCGATACCATCATGCCAAGTGGGAAGGATGAATAAAACGCCATTTCGGTTGTTTTTTGCTTTTTCAACAAATTATTTCATTTTTCGCTTTGTGTATTACGGAATTATTATTAACTTTGCAACACATAACAGAACTATCTACAACAGAATAAAAGATATGAACATGAAAAAAGTAGTTACAACAATTCTTTTGGCAGTACTCTTTACCGCCAACGTATCAGCCCAAGAAGATGCTTGGACATTGAACACACGCGCTTGGTCAACCAACTACTTCACCACTCTCCTTTTTGGTGCTGTAGCAGTTACAACAAAGGAATTTGTCTTCGAAGGAGACAGCGAATCCAGTTTAGCCAAACGAATCATTCCTACACCTGAGTTGGTATTTCCTTTCAGTGCTAAGAAATCTGGTTTCGGAGGCGTGGATGAAATCTTTTGTCCTTACCATCGTGCCTTCAGCAACCCTATCGCAAACATGGGCGACTATGCAATCGGTGTCGATGCATCATGGAAACCATCGTTCCTCGGAGTTTATGCTGGTGCGTACTACAAGAGTCAGGAAGTGGTGTTCAAGCAGTATAACAGCATTCGTGCTAACTACATCCAACCACGCTTAGGTCTGATTGCAGGCATGGGCGATGAGCACGCATTAGAACTGGGAGCATTTTATGATGTTCTGACAGGAAGCGGAGGAAGGATGGCAGGTCCAAAGAAAGACATGCTTCGTGGAGGTTTTGGACTCGATATCGCTTATTCGTTCACACCTGATGACGACACCCAGTATTTGATTCAGATTTCAACCCCACTGCACAACTTCTTCTCAAAAAATGCAGAGAGGGCATACGGATGGGATCGCAGAGTAGGTTACATCATGCTGACCACAAGAATCAAGTTGTAATGAACAGAATTCAACTTGTTTTAAGAACAAAAGGGGACTTTTCACGGAGTTCCCTTTCTTTTTTATGGTTTATCCGAAAATAAATGCTTATTTATTTTGTACTTCGCTCGGCTTTTGGGCTACTTTAACTGCGTTGAAGATAAAATACGCCTCGGAATTAAAAATAAATGCTTATTTATTTTGTACTTCGCTCGGCTTTCGGGCTACTTTAACTGCGTTGAAGATAAAATACGCCTCGGAATTAAAAATAAATGCCTATTTATTTTGTACTTCGCTCGGCTTTTGCTATCTTTGTACCAAATTTGCATTAGAATGAAGAGATTGAACAAATTCGTAAAGACCGTTGTTGACGGCATTCAAGAAAAAAAGGGAAAGAATATCCGTGTGGTAGATTTGTCGAAGATTGATGATACGATTTGCAATTATCTGGTGATTTGTGAAGGAAACACACCTACTCAAGTACACGCAATAGCAGAATCGATTGGTGACATGATGCGTGAGAAAAGAGACGCACGTCCCCTGACTGTGGACGGACAACGCAATAGTCTCTGGATTGCGATGGATTACGCAGATATCATTGTGCATGTGTTCGTTCCAGAGTACCGACAGTTCTACGACCTTGACAATCTGTGGGAAGATGCCGATTTGACAGATATACCGGATGTGGATTAGAGTGGATAGTTTAGACGAAGTCAAAATTGAAAGTTTTAAGGGAAGACGATAATAAAAAAATGGCGAAAGAAACAAAACAAAACAATAATGCATCAGGCAAGATGCGCAAACCAAAATTCAACCTGAGTTGGCTTTACCTGTTCCTGTTGGCAGGAATTGCCTATGTATTTCTAACCAAATCAGGAAACAGTTCTACAAAGCAACTATCCTATACCGATTTCCAAGCATGTTTGGACAGCGGATACGTAAAGGAGATCATGGTCAACAAAGACTATCTGACCTTGAAGTTCAGCGTTGATCCAAAGGGCGAGAAATATATTTACGGTGATGTAAGCAAACAGCAGACACCACGCATCCCTGTCGTGGAATTTGGTTCTGTAAGCAGCTTGGAAAACAAGATTGACTCTGCACGCGTTCATGGTAAGTTTGCAGGAAAAGTCAGTTACGAACGCGACGACAATACATTGTGGAACATTCTGATTCAGATTGGTCCACTCATCCTGCTGGTGGTATTCTGGTTCTTCATCATGAACCGCATGGGAGGAGGAGGCATCGGTGGAGGCATCTTCAACTTTGGAAAGTCGAAAGCCAAACTGTTCGACCAGAACGGCACAACCACCAAAGTCACCTTCAAAGATGTTGCAGGTCAGACTGAAGCCAAACGTGAGGTGCATGAGATTGTCGATTTCCTGAAGAATCCGAAGAAATACACTGAATTGGGAGGTAAGATTCCTAAGGGTGCTTTGCTGGTTGGTCCTCCAGGAACTGGTAAGACCCTGCTCGCCAAAGCAGTAGCAGGCGAGGCTGATGTGCCCTTCTTCTCGATGTCTGGTTCTGACTTCGTAGAGATGTTCGTAGGTGTGGGTGCCAGCCGTGTACGCGACTTGTTCCAGCAAGCAAAGGAGAAGTCTCCATGTATCATCTTCATCGATGAGATTGATGCCATAGGTCGTGCTCGTGGCAACAAAGCCAGCATAGGAGGAAACGACGAACGCGAGAACACCCTGAACCAGTTGCTTACAGAAATGGATGGATTCGGCACGAATAGCGGAATCATCATTCTGGCAGCCACCAACCGTGCAGACGTGCTTGACAAAGCATTGTTGCGCGCAGGTCGTTTCGACCGTCAGATCCATGTTGATTTGCCAGACCTCAACGAACGAAAAGCCATCTTCAATGTTCACCTGCGTCCAATCAAGATTGACGAAACGGTCGATGTGGATATGCTGGCTCGCCAGACACCTGGATTCTCAGGTGCTGATATCGCAAACGTTTGTAACGAAGCGGCATTGATAGCTGCCCGTAACAACAGTGCATGGGTCAACAAACAATGTTTCCTTGATGCAGTCGACAGAATCATCGGCGGTTTGGAGAAGAAGACCAAGGTGATGACTGCCGACGAGAAACGTGCGATTGCCCTCCACGAAGCCGGACACGCTACCATCAGCTGGTTCTGTCAGTATGCCAACCCATTGGTGAAAGTGACCATCGTACCAAGAGGACAGGCCCTTGGTGCAGCTTGGTATATGCCAGAAGAACGCCAGATTACCACGAAGGAGGAGATGTTGGACGACATCTGTGCGACCCTCGGAGGACGTGCAGCAGAAGACTTGTGTATCGGAAAGATTTCGACAGGTGCGATGAACGACTTGGAGAAAGTCACCAAGCGCTCTTACGGCATGATTGCCTACGCAGGTATGAGTGAATCGCTTCCGAACCTCTGCTATTATAACAATGAAGAATACACCTTCACCAAACCTTATAGCGAACACACCGCGAAACTGATTGATGAAGAGGTGAAGAAACTGATTGCAGAGCAATACGCACGCGCAAAACAGATTCTTACGGAACATAAGGAAGGTCATGCAGAGTTGGCACAACTGCTGATTGACAAAGAAGTCATCTATGCTGAGGATGTAGAGCGCATCTTCGGTAAACGTCCTTGGGTATCACGCACTGAGGAAATCCTTGCAGCGAACGCACAAGTCACACCTCCAACCAGCAATGATGACACAGACCATAGTGCAGAGAATGAGGAGTTTATCCGCCAGAAAGTCGTAGAGGCTGTCGTGGAGAAAGCCAAAAAAGGTGAAATGGTTGCAGAAAAGCCAAAAGGCACCAACGACAAGCCCCAGGAAGAAAAGCATGAGCCGAAACAGTTTCATGAGTTGAAAGTTACAACCCACGAAACACCTGCCGTCAGCGAAGGCATCGTGGCCCAGGCCGTTCAGACAGACATAGAGGATGCTGCGACAGAAGAGCAGCCCGATGAAACTGATACGATGGAACCTTTCGAATTGCTCGACCCCATCGAAGTAACTGAACAGACTGCAACCGAACAGACAAAGGACATCCATTATATCGCACCGGAACAACCAGAGGAAGCGCCGAAACAGGCTGAAGAGGAGAAAAAAACAGAGACACCCTCGCAGTCAACCGACCATCCTGTCAACCAACAAGAGCAAACCCTCTTTGGCTGGTAATGCCCAATAGACTCATATACGAGAACCAATCACAATAAGGAATGAATAGAAACTTAATCACACGCACCATTACAGGATTAGCATTTGTCGCTATTGTCACAGGATGTGTCCTGTGGCATCCATTCAGCTTTGGCATCCTGTTTGCTTTGTTCTCAGGACTTACCACCTGGGAGTTCTGTTCGTTGATGAACAAATATCAAGGTTGTCAGATGAACCGTTTCATCACACCCATCGCATCCATGTATTTGTTTGGTGCCATCTTGGCATTCAACGCAAATATTGCAGGGGCAGAGATATTCATTCCGTACCTGATTACATTAGTGTACCTGCTGATTGTGGAACTCTATTTCCCAGACAACAACGTGCTGATGAACTGGGCGTTCACGATGATGTCCCAACTCTACATCGCACTACCGTTTGCCCTACTCAACACGCTGGCATTCGTATCCGTAAAGGTCGGAGTGGTCTATAACCCGATGTTTGTACTCGCTGTGTTCATCTTCATCTGGTTTGGAGACTCAGCCGCATACGGGTTCGGCACATGGTTGGGCAAGCACCGTCTGTTCCCACGTATCTCTCCGAAGAAATCATGGGAAGGATGCATCGCTGCCTTTGTCATGGCCGTAGGAGTATCACAAGCCATCGCAACCTTCAGTCAGGACTTTTCCGAGAACGACCTTTACAACCGTCTGGCATGGGCAGGACTGGCGTTGGTAGTGATTGGTTTTGGAACATGGGGCGATTTAGTAGAATCACTTATCAAACGTAAACTCGGCATCAAGGACTCAGGTAAGATTCTACCTGGGCATGGCGGAATGCTCGACCGTTTCGACAGTTCCTTGCTGGCCATTCCGATGGCTGTCGTGTACATCTATACGATGAATGAGATATTAGGATAATGCGAAATCAATAACTAAAACAAATACGATATGGAAGAATTAGTAAACAATGAACCTGTCATCAAATCTGAAGAAGTTGATACAGAAACAACAGCAACAACAGAAACGATTGAGGAACCAGTTGCAACACCTGCAGAAGAGGTTGTAGCAGTTGAGGAAACTCCTGCAGCACCAGCAGAAGAGCCTGTTGCAGAAGAAAAGACAGCTGTTGAAGAAGAACCTGCTGTTGAAGAAGCAGAAGTAGAGGCTGAGCCTGATGCTGAAGAAGAGCCTGAGCCTGAACAGGAAAACGAGTTCGATATACCAACTACGAAAGAAGGTATCATCGAACGGATGAAGCAGATAGCAGAGAGCGACGAAGAAATCAGTCGTCAGGAGGTAGACCTGCTGAAGAGTCATTTCTATAGAATCGTCAAGGCTGAGGGCGAGGCTGCCTATAAGCAATACATCGACGACGGAGGTGACCCAGAAGCGTACACACCTGCTATCGATCCAACAGAGCAACTGTTCAAGGAGGTATTTGCCATCGTGCGCGAGAAACGTGCAGCTCAACACAAGGCACAGGAGCAGCAGAAAGAGGAAAACTATCTGAAGAAGTTGCGCATCATCGAGAAAATCAAGGCCATCCTCGACAATCCCGATGAGGTCAACAAGTCATATAACGAGTTCCGTGAACTGCAAAACGAATGGAACAGCATCAAGGATGTTCCTGCAGAAAAGTCCACAGAGCTCTGGAAGACCTATCAGGCAAACGTAGAGAAATTCTATGACACCTTGAAGCTGAACAATGAGTTCCGTGCATACGATTTCAAGAAGAACCTTGAGATGAAGACAGCACTTTGTGAGGCTGCTGAGAAACTGACAGAGAGTGACGATGTCCTCGGTTCGTTCCGTCAGTTACAGAACCTGCACCAGCAGTTCCGTGAAATCGGACCTGTCAGTCGTGAACTACGCGAGGAAGTATGGCATCGCTTCAAGGAAGCATCAACCATCATCAACAAACGCCATCAGGAATATTTCGAATCGCGCAAGGAGGAGGAGAACCAGAACCTTGACCAGAAGACCGCTATCTGTGAAATCATCGAAGGCTACGATCTTGACAGTCTGAAGTCATTTGCAGCCTGGAACGACATGAGCGAAAAGATTATGGCCCTGCAAACAAAATGGAAAACCATCGGTTTCGCTCCTCATAAGATGAACCAGAAGATCTACGACCGTTTCCGTGCGGCTTGCGATGCCTTCTTCACCAAAAAGGCAGAGTACTTCAAGGAAATGCGCGAGAATATGGGTGAAAACCTCAGAAAGAAGACAGAACTGGTGGAGAAAGCAGAAGCTTTGAAGAGCAGCACCAACTGGAAGAAGACCGCAGACGAGCTGATTGCACTGCAGAAAGAATGGAACGGCATCGGTCCGATTCCAAAGAAACAAAGCACAGCACTCTGGAGCCGCTTCCGTGCTGCGTGCGATGAGTTCTTCGAGGCAAAGAAAGCCAACACCTCTTCACAACACGGTGAACAGGTTGATAACCTCAATAAGAAGAAAGCCATCGTAGCACGCCTTGCTGCCATCGTTCCAGAGGAAACTCCAGACCTTAGACAGTTGCTCAAGGATGCACAAGCCGAATGGAACGAGATTGGACACGTGCCTTTCAAGGAGAAAGATAAGGTGTTCCAAGCACTTCGTGCCCAGATGGACCGTCTTTATGACTTCCTGGGTGAGTCCGCCTCTAAGCGTCGTGTAGAGCGTTTCAAGAACACAGTCAGCGAAGGTGGTGGAGATCGCGTGAGAGACAAGTTGGTTCGTCAAGCAGAAATCCTGCAGCAGGAAATCAAGACCTACGAGAACAACCTCGGATTCCTGAACCTGTCCAAGGGAAACAAAGGCAGTAGCCTGATTGACGAGTTGAACCATAAGGTCGACAAGCTCAAAGCAGACTTGAAAGAAATCAAAGAGAAAATCAAGATTATAGACGAGAAGTAACGCCAACGACGAATCACAACCTTTCTTAATATAATAAGGTGTGAGAAACAAATCGTTGCTATCGAAAACAGATTGTTCAATCAGATATGGAACATCCGGAAAACAGTGCTGAATACGAAGGACTCATGGTCAATGCAGGCGTGGATCATCAGGAGATGGTGAACCCATACCTGAAGAGTATGCGTAAGAAACGTACGAAACTCTTCACACCTGCAGAGTACGTAGAAGGAATCTTGAAGGGAGATGTCACCCGACTCAGTCAGGCCGTGACACTTGTGGAGAGTACCTTACCCGACCACCAACGTATCGCTCAGGAAGTGATTGAGAAGTGTCTGCCCTTTGCAGGCAACTCCATCAGAGTCGGCATCTCTGGTGTTCCTGGAGCGGGTAAGTCCACCAGTATTGATGCCTTCGGCATCCACGTGCTTGAGAACTACGGAGGGAAGTTGGCTGTCCTGGCCATCGACCCCTCAAGCGAGAAGACCAAGGGAAGCATTCTGGGCGATAAGACCCGCATGGAGAAGCTGGCAGTTCATCCCAAGTCGTTCATACGCCCTTCGCCAACAGCAGGTTCGTTGGGAGGTGTTGCAAGAAAGACACGCGAGACCATCATCCTCTGCGAAGCAGCAGGTTACGATAAGATATTCGTTGAGACTGTGGGAGTGGGACAAAGCGAAACAGCCTGCCATTCTATGGTTGACTTCTTCCTACTCATTCAGTTAGCAGGCACAGGCGATGAGTTGCAAGGCATCAAACGTGGTATCATGGAGATAGCCGACGGAATCGTCATCAACAAAGCAGACGGAAACAATGTCGAAAAGGCAGAGTTAGCTGCCAGCCATTTCCGCAATGCCCTCCATCTGTTCCCTGTTCCCGATAGCGGGCTGATACCTGAAGTGCTCTGCTACTCAGGTTTCTACGAGCTGAACATCGACAAGGTCATGAAGATGGTGTTCGACTACGTGGAGAAGACGAAAGAGTCAGGGTATTTCCAATATCGTCGCAACGAACAGTCAAAGTACTGGATGTACGAGAGTATCAATGAACATCTGAAAAACAATTTCTTCTTCAACGAGCATATCCGCGCGATGATTCCAGAGATGGAGAATCAGGTGCTGGGCGGTCAGATGACATCGTTCGTAGCTGCCAACCGATTGCTTGAAGAATACTATCAGTTAATGCATAACAAAAACATATATGAATAAGGTGACAAAAAATATGGGGGTTCTGTGTACCTTCCTGCTGGCTTGCACAGCAGTCAATGCACAGGAAGGATGTACAGGATACCAGTTTCTTGAGATACCAACATCGGCACATGCGGCCGCTCTGGGAGGCAACAACATCAGTATCATTGACGATGATGCATCGTTGATGTTTACCAACCCAGCTTTAGTTGTCAACGCATCGGACAAGACCCTGAACCTCAACTTCACATCGTACATCTCAAGTACGAACAAACTTGGTGCGGCCTTTGTGAAACACATGGGCGAGCGAGGAGTTTGGGCTGTTGGTGCACAGATGCTGAACTACGGCAAGATGACAGAGACAGATGCCGACTTCAACACCATGGGAACGTTCTCAGCAAAGGATATCGACCTCCAACTGGGATACTCCTACCTGTTCAACGACAACCTCTCAGGAGGTGTGCAAGGAAAGGTGTTGCTGTCAAACTATGGTGAGTTCTCCTCTACGGCCATCGCTGTCGACTTAGGTTTGAACTACTACATACCCGACCACGGATGGTCGCTCAGCTTAGTGGCACAAAACCTTGGAGGACAGGTAGATGCGCTTTACGAGACACACGAGAAATTGCCGTTCAATCTGGCATTGGGTTTATCGAAAGACTTCGAGAACGCACCAATCAGGATTTCTGTCACCTTCGACAAACTCACCGACTGGGATGTCAAGAAGCCTATCCACCACCTCACATTCGGAGCCGACATCTTCCCATCCAACACCACATGGGTAGCTGTAGGTTTCAATCCACGCCGTTCGAAAGAGATGAAAGTAGCAGACAGCAGTCATTGGGCAGGATTGTCTCTCGGTGCCGGTCTGTCAGTAAAGAAATTTAAAATCGGGCTTGCTTATGGCAAATACCATGTGGCAGCCTCTTCACTTATAATCAACGCAAGCTATGCATTCTAAGATAATTGTAGCACTCGATGGACACTCGTCATGCGGGAAGAGCACGATGGCGAAGTGGTTATCCAAACAAGTAGGTTATATCTACGTTGACACAGGCGCCATGTATCGTGCCGTCACGCTCTTTGCGCTTCGCAACAAGTTCATCACCCCTGAGGGAATCGACGAAGCTGGTCTGAAAGCAGCCCTGAAAGATGTAACCATCAGTTTCAAACTCGATGAGGAAACCAAACTCCCATTAACTTGTTTGAATGGGGAGGTCGTAGAACACGAAATCCGCCTGATGGAGGTATCAAACAACGTCAGTCCTATCGCTGCATTGCCGTTCGTGCGTGAAGTTCTCACCGCCCAGCAGCAACAGATGGGAAAGGAGAAAGGTATTGTGATGGACGGACGTGATATCGGAACGGCTGTATTCCCCAATGCCGAACTGAAGATTTTCGTGACGGCATCTGCAGAAGTACGTGCTCAACGTCGTTACGATGAGTTGATTGGCAAGGGCGAGAAGGATGTGAACTTCGAGGAGATTCTGAAGAACGTTCAGGAACGTGACTACATCGACTCCCACCGTGAGGTCAATCCGCTGCGACAGGCTGAGGATGCACTCGTGCTCGACAACTCCAACATGACGAAAGACGAGCAGAATCAGTGGTTATTAGATAAGTTCAATGAGAGAATTGAGAAATTGAGAAATTGAGAGTTGAAAAAGAGGAATGGAAAGGAATAGAAACTCCCCTTCAAAGCCCTTCGATTCTAAAATAATAGAAAGTTGATAGTTAAGAGTTAAAAAATGAAAGGAGTTAAAGACGGTACCAATGGGTGTTAACATCAGCAAAGTATCGTCGAACAAAGTGATAACTTCTGAGCGAAGCGGTAACTTCTATAACTTCGAGCGAAGCGATAACTCCTTAAAGAATAAATCGTAAATTAGCTTAAGATGCTGATTGAAATCGACAACGGATCGGGCTTCTGCAATGGTGTGACGACAGCTATCCGAAAGGCAGAAGAAGAGTTGAGTGCCTCCGACACTCCGCTCTATTGCTTGGGTGACATCGTTCACAACAGTCGTGAAGTAGAGCGGCTGAAAGCGTTGGGACTGATCAGTGTGGATAAGAACTCACTGAACAAACTCCACGACACCAAGCTTCTGCTTCGCGCTCATGGCGAACCACCCTCAACCTATCGACAGGCTGAACGTCAGAACCTACAAATCATCGATGCCACCTGCCCCGTTGTGCTGCATATCCAGAAGCGCATCAAGGCCGATTACGATGCCGACCCTGAGCACAAGAAACAGATTGTCATCTATGGGAAAACAGGACATGCAGAAGTGATTGGGCTTGTAGGACAGACGGAAGGTAAGGCAATCGTCATCGAGAATCTCGAAGATGCCCGTAAGCTCGACTTCTCACGCAACATACAGCTCTATTCGCAAACCACCAAGTCGCTCGAAGGATTCCGTGAAATCGTGGGCTATATCCGCGACCACATGCAGGAAGGAGCGGAGTTCAACTACTTCGACACCATCTGCCGTCAGGTTGCGAACCGCATGCCACGCATTCGTGAGTTTGCGGAGCAGCACGATGTGATTCTCTTCGTATGTGGAAAGAAAAGCTCAAACGGAAAGGTACTGTTCTCTGAGTGCCTGAATGTCAACCCACGTTCTCACATGATTGAGGATGCATCCGAAATCGATAATGCATGGTTCGAAGGAGCCGAACTCATAGGAATCTGCGGTGCCACATCTACGCCGAAGTGGCTGATGGAACAATGTCGTGATGCCATTCTGAAGAAATGATAGTTTGTATTGCCGAAAAACCCAGTGTTGCGAAGGATATAGCCAACGTGCTTGGTGCCAAGACAGCTAAGCAAGGTTATATCGAAGGCAACGGATACCAAGTCACATGGACTTACGGACATCTTTGTGAACTCAAAGAGCCCGATGAGTATAATGCCCGATGGAAACATTGGGATTTGTGGGATTTGCCCATGATACCACAGCGTTTTGGCATTCGTCTGAAGAACGACGAAGGAGTGAAGAAGCAGTTTGCCATCATCGAGCAGCTGATGCAGAGTGCAGACGAAATCATCAACTGCGGTGATGCCGGGCAAGAGGGTGAGCTGATTCAGCGGTGGGTGATGCAGAAGGCTGGTGCTAGATGTCCTGTGAAACGTCTGTGGATCAGTTCGCTGACTGAGGAATCCATCCGTGATGGCTTCAATTCCCTGAAGGATCAGTCGGAATACCAGTCGCTCTACGAGGCAGGTCTCAGTCGTGCTATCGGCGACTGGACACTCGGCATGAACGCCACACGCCTCTACACCATGAAGTACGGGCAAAACCGTCAGATTCTGTCTATCGGACGCGTCCAGACCCCTACCCTTGCACTCATCGTACGTCGCCAGCAGGAAATTGAGAACTTCGTGCCTGAGCAGTACTGGATACTCTCAACCGTCTATCGCGATACAACCTTCCAAGCCACCAAAGGCAAGTTCACCACGCAGGAAGAAGGCTTGGAATACCTCGAGAAGGTTCGCGGACTGCCTTTCACCGTCACAGACGTAACGGCCAAGAAAGGTACGGAAGCGCCTCCACGCCTATACGACCTCACGTCCTTGCAGGTCGATTGTAACCGTAAGTTCGGTATGTCTGCCGAACAGACCTTGCAAACCATTCAGAGTCTCTACGAGAAGAAATTCACGACCTATCCACGTGTCGACACGACCTTCCTTAGCGACGACATCTATCCGAAATGTCCGAACATCCTCAGGGGGCTTCGTGGCTATGAGCAGTTCACCCAACCGCTCGCAGGGAAGAAATTGCAGAAGTCGAAGAAGGTGTTCGACTCATCGAAGGTGACCGACCACCATGCCATTATCCCTACAGGCGTACCGGCACAGAACATGACGGACTTCGAGAAGCGTGTCTACGACCTCGTGGCCCGTGCCTTCATCGCTGCTTTCTATCCCGACTGTAAGTTCCTCACCACAACGGTGCTGGGAATGGCTGGCGAGGTGGAGTTCAAGGTGACAGGCAAGCAGATTACCGACCCAGGATGGCGTGTGGTTTATCAGAAAGACAAGGAGGCAGCTGCTACAGATAGCGACTCTTCAGGAGAGCAACAGGCCGAAGAGAAAACCCTGCCTGCATTTACCGTAGGCGAATCAGGTCCTCACGAGCCATCGTTGATGGACAAGTGGACTACGCCTCCGAAACCCTATACCGAAGCAACCCTGTTGCGTGCGATGGAGACAGCTGGCAAATTCGTCGACAACGAAGAGCTGCGTGATGCCCTGAAAGAGAACGGTATCGGACGTCCATCTACCCGTGCAGCCATCATCGAGACCCTGTTCAAGCGTCGCTACATCCGCAAGGAGCGCAGGTCGCTCGTAGCCACTCCAACAGGTGTGGAACTCATCGGAATCATCCGTGAAGAGCTTTTGAAGAGTGCCGAACTGACAGGCTTGTGGGAGAAGAAACTGCGCCAGATCGAACGCCACGACTACAGTGCCCAGCAGTTCATCGACGAACTCAAGCAGATGGTGACAGACCTCGTGAATACCGTTCGTGCCGACAATTCCAACCGTCGCATCACCGTCATGGAGGAAGAAGTCAAGGGGAAGAAGAAAGCACCTGCTGCTACAGCTTCGAACGCACCTGCTGGCTTCCAACCTCGCAAGAAGAAGGCTGCTACGACCAAACCAACCACCCAGCAACCAACTCCTGCATCTCCTGCCAACCCATCTGTTGCAGATCAGTGGGTAGGACTACCTTGTCCTGTTTGCCACGAAGGACATATCATCAAAGGCAAGACCGCTTACGGCTGTTCGCGTTGGAAAGAAGGCTGTACCTATCGCCGTCCGTTCGATGAACCTCAAAACTGAAACCATCCAGATTCATGACTTAAGCGTACAGCTCACATGGAAAAGCAATGTACGCATGATGCGCGTGCGGGTCGTGCCTCCCAATGGCACCATCTGTGCGACGGCTCCCCGTTGGACCTCACGCAAGGCTGTCATCCAATTCCTCTCCGATCGCTACAGGTGGATGCAGCAAGCTGTTCAGAAGGTTCAGTCGCGTCCCCAACCCACACGACTCAACTACATCGAAGGAGAACAGGTGATGCTGTTTGGCGCGCCCTACCCCCTACACGTCCAAGCAGTACTGCCCAAGGAGAAAGCCCATGTTTCGTTTGACGGACAATCCATCACCCTGCACATCAAACCCGATTCCACTCGCGAGCAGCGCGAAGCACTCCTGCATGCCTTCTACAAGGAACGTCTCTCGATGGTGGTCTCTGTTTACATGAACGACTATCAATCCAAGCTCAGTTGTGCACCCATTCCCTTCCGCATCCTGCGTCGTAAGAGCGTATGGGGAACGTACAATGTGCGCACCCGCTCCATTGTCTTCAACCTGGCCCTATCCCAGGCACCCTTAGAGTGTGTACAATATGTTGTTCTCCACGAAATGACCCATCAGTACGTCCATGCTCACAATGCCGAGTTCTATCAACGCATGTCGGCCTTCATGCCCGATTGGAAACAACGACGCAAAGCGCTCAAAACAATCTCCATCCATTGAACTTAGACTTTTGACAATGCATAATGAAGAATGAAGAATGCATAATGCATAGTGAAAAGTGAAAAACGAAGAGTGAAAAATCGTCAAATCGTCAATAAATCGTAAATTGTAAATCGTTAAATTGTAAATTTTTTGTATCTTTGCAGACGGAAATGTGTTCTTTGGAAAATACAAATTTTGAAGAATTGTGTTCTTCAGAAAACACAAATCACAGAACAGGATGTCCTTTTGAGAAAACAAATAATGATAAAAAGACAAAGAAATGGAGAAACTATTTGAACGCCACGATGCAGCACTCTCCCTCACTCCGATGGAGTATGTGCGCGACATTATGCAACGGATTAATTGGAATTCACGACTGATTGCCATTCGTGGTTCCAAGGGAGTTGGTAAATCAACGCTTATGAAGCAATATATCAAGCTCCATTTTGAACAAGGTGACCGCCATGTACTCTATTGTTCTGCGGACAGCAACTACTTTACCACACATACGTTGCTTGAATTAGCAGAGAATTTCTTTAAAAAAGGTGGTCTGTGGCTCTTCATTGATGAAGTACATAAATACCCAGGCTGGAGTCGAGAAATCAAAGAAATCTATGACCTATATGCACAATTGCATGTCGTGCTCAGCGGCTCGTCACTCATACAGATTAACGATGGTCAGGCAGATTTATCTCGGCGTCTTATCGTGTATGACATGCCTGGACTATCATTCCGAGAGTTCCTACGTTTCGATATAGGATTGAACTTTGAGTCGATTACACTTGACCAACTGCTGGATAGACCTGCAAAATTCTGTATTGAGGTAAGCTCCCAGTGCCGTCCGTTAGAGCACTTCAGCCGTTATTTGCAGTACGGTTATTACCCGTTTTATTATGAAGAGAAGCTAGATTATTATGACCGAGTAGAAAATGTAGTCAACTATATCATTGATGTGGAACTGACGAAACACCGCAATGTGGAAGTGGGTAATACTCGAAAGATGAAGGCCCTACTACAAGTAATTTCGCAGATGCCCCCTTATGAGGTAGATATTTCCAAGCTATCGAAGGCTACGGGCATTATGCGTGCTACAGTTTTGAAATACCTGACCCACCTAGAAGAAGCCTGTTTGATTCGTCGTCTTTTTACTGACCTTATGAGGATTACGGATCTTCAGAAACCAGACAAGATGTATCTTGACAATTCCAATCTGCTCTACGCCCTCTGTCCCCAAAAGCCCGAAATTGGTACAGTCCGGGAAACATTCTTTGCCAACCAACTGGCTTCAGCAGGCCACACGGTGGAATATGCCGGCTACATGAAGGGCGATTTCCGTATCGATGGTAACGCTGTGATTGAGGTTGGTGGTGAAGATAAGGGTTTCAGTCAACTGGCCGGACAGGAACGTTCCTTTGTTGCAGCAGACAATACAGAGTCAGCATACGAGAGAAAAATACCTCTATGGACATTCGGATTTCTCTACTAAATTAATTTGCTGGACACTTTTTTGTTCTTTTCATAATAGAGTGACATCTTTTCAGTGACTATGCGACGAATCATCTACATATTCAGTCTTTTTCTGCACATTATGAAACGACTTGCATTTTTTAATTTTTTAATTTTTACATTTTTCATCAGCGCCTGTACGGGTGATGAGGCGTTGATACCGATGCTGGAACGGGCAGAGGCATATCTGCCTGAGTG
>JAFZYE010000015.1 GCA_017616445.1 Bacteroidaceae bacterium | reverse complement strand
CTTTTTCTTCTTTTTCTTCGCAGCGTCGAATCGGTTGATGTTGTCCTGATCCAGCAAGTCGTATGGACGATTGTCCACAGGAGTTGCATCCTCGCGCAGCGACATCGGTTTCTTTCCTTCTCGATTCATGCTGATAATCTCCAGTGCTCGAGCCGCAGTAATCGTCTCCTCGCGTACCAATGAGTGTTTGTCAGTTGAGTAGGTAATCAACTTCGCCATGATGTCCGACTTGAAATAGTAGTATTCGTCATCCATCGTGTGCAGCGTAATCTCCCTTGACGGTAATCCCTTCAGCGATTCCACGTATTGGTCAACCTCATAGTTCATGCAGCATTTGAGTTTCGCACATTGACCAGCTAGTTTCTGTGGATTGAGCGAGAGGTCTTGGAATCGGGCAGCACTAGTAGATACACTGATAAACTTCGTCATCCATGTAGCGCAGCACAGCTCACGTCCACAAGGTCCTATACCACCGATTCTGCCAGCTTCCTGTCGGGCTCCAATCTGTTTCATCTCAATTCGCACCCTGAATCGTTCAGCCAACACTTTGATAAGTTGGCGGAAGTCCACACGGTCGTCTGCGATATAATAGAAAATCGCTTTGTTTCCGTCACCCTGGTACTCTACATCACCGATTTTCATCTCCAGCCCCAGGTTCTTGGCTATCTGGCGCGATTCAATCATCGTCTCATGTTCGCGTGCTTTGGCTTCTGCAAACTTGTCCATATCTACAGGACGGGCTTTACGATAAATGCGTTTGAATTCTGTTCCAGGACGCAAGTTGGCCTTCTTCACCTGCAGTGCTACCAGCCTACCTGTCATCGTGACTGTTCCGATATCATGACCTGGACTTGCCTCCACAGCTACGATGTCTCCTTTCTCCAACTGTAAGTTGTTGGAGTTGAGGAAATAGCCTTTACGAGGAGGCTTAAACTGTATCTCCACCAGTTCTGATGCCTGTTCGTTGTCTGGCAAATCTGCCAGCCAATCGTATGAGTTGAGTTTGTCGGTCTGCCTGCTGCATCCTTTTACGCAGAGTCCGCAGCAGTTATTACCTACTTTGAAATCATTCATAATCTATAGTAGTCTATTTTTAGTCTTTTATCGGTCTGCCATCGCTGTCAAACCTCAGTTTCGGTTTACGTGGGCTCTCCTTCGGTTTCTCTTTTTGCCATTCTTTCCGGTTTCCTTTCGGTTTCCTGTCCGATGATTTCTTGTCAAACGGACGGGATTTGAAATAATGACTGTCACTATCGGGACGATAGTCAGCACTACGGTCTCCCCATTTGAAGTTATGGCGATTGAGACGCGGCTCTTCCTTCGTAGCCTCGTCATCTTGTTCTTTGGATGAGTCGTTTTCACGTTTATGCCCTTTGAACTTCAAGTTCCGCTGACGATCTTCCGATGTCTTGATATCCATACCTTCCTCACGGCGTTCTTTCAACTTTCCTTCAAACACCTGATATTTGCGGAACTCACATTCCAAAGCTCCATTGTAGAGGATGAAACGTGTCGACGGACGGAATCCGATTCTTGAGAAGCATTCTTCATGATAGCTGAGAATCCATGCGTCATTTCCCACGAATGCGTGCTTAAGGGTTCTGCCTATATCGCCATACAATCCCAGGATGTCTTCGCTGGTGATGCGTTCTCCGTAAGGAGGATTGGTCACGATGATTGCCGGCTGTTGAGGCTGTTCCATATCACGGATGTCTTGCTGACTCACCTCTACAAAACTACCGACACCTGCCGATTTCACGTTCTCCTGCGCAATCGCTACCGCACGGCGATTGATGTCATATCCATAAATCTTATGATGGAATTCACGCTCCTGAGAGTCGTCATTATAGATCTCGTCAAACAGGTCGGGATCGAAGTCTTTCCAGCGTTCGAATGCGAATTCTTTACGGAACACACCTGGGTAGATATTACGTGCAATCAACGCTGCTTCAATCAGTATCGTACCTGAGCCACACATCGGATCGATGAAGTCGGAATCACCGTCCCATCCCGTCAGCATAATCATACCAGCAGCCAAAACCTCATTCAGCGGAGCTGTTACCGTTCCTACTCTATATCCTCTATGGTGCAGGCTCTCACCAGAACTGTCGAGTGAGATGGTTACTTTGTCCTCTGCGATATGCAGGTTGATTCGGATGTCGGGATTCGAGATTCCTACATTGGGTCGTTTACCGGTCTTCTCCCTGAAGTAATCGGCAATTGCGTCTTTTACCCGATAGGCAGCAAAACGCGAATGTCTGAACTCTTCTGAGAATACCACAGCATCCACAACGAAAGTGCTGTCGTTGTCCATGTATTTCGACCAGTCGATTTTCATCACCTCGTTATAGACTTCGTCAGCATCCTTCGCTTTGAACTCGCATATTGGCATTAGTATCTTAACGGCTGTACGCAGGCAGAAGTTCGCACGATAGAGCATCGCTTTGTCACCCGTGAACGACACCATACGTATACCCTGCTCAATATCCTGAGCGCCTATTTTCTCTAATTCTTTTGCCAATAGCTCTTCAAGGCCGGCAAATGTTTTGGCTATTATCTTCATTCTTTCCACTTTCAACTAATTATGCATTATGCATTCTTCATTATGCATTGAATAAAGTCAACTGTCAACTATAAAGTTACAGCCCTCCCCAGTCTTCTGGTCTCACGATGTGGCTCTTGCGTTTCTTGGCCTGAACCAGTTGCTCACCAGGTTGTGTGCTCTCTGTTACCCACAGGTTACCACCGATGACTGTTCCGCGAGCAATCGTGATACGTCCCAGTATGGTTGCGTTACTATAAACAATCACATTATCTTCCAATATCGGGTGACGTGGTTTTCCCTTGATGGGATTGCCGTTCTCATCGCATGGGAAACTCTTTGCTCCGAGTGTCACCCCCTGATACAACTTCACATTTTTACCGATGATACAGGTCTCACCGATTACCACACCCGTTCCGTGGTCGATGGTGAAGTAATCGCCGATTTGTGCACCTGGGTGGATATCGATACCTGTCTCCGAATGTGCCATCTCTGTCAGGATACGTGGAATCAATTCAACTCCCATCGTCAGCAATTCATGTGCCACGCGGTAGTTGATCAATGCTTTGATGACAGGATAGCAGCAGATGATTTCATCGTAGCTTTTAGCCGCAGGATCACCATTATAGGCAGCTTCTACGTCTGTTTGTAAGCTGCGACTGATGTCATTCAGCCGTACAATGAATTGTTCTGCCTGTTCCTCTGTCATGATGCGTGTAGCCAACAGGTCTTTTAACAGCATCTTCTTGGTTTCTACGCTACGTGTATCGTCGCCGTAGAAATCCGGAAAGAGAATCGACCTTGCAAGTGTGGCAATCTCTTTGGCTGTGTTGATGGGATATGCGTAATTCATTCTTTCTTATTCAATTGTTTTCAACAGTTCTTTGGCCGATGCGTCGCCCATATCTGCTGCTTTTTGCAGGTTGGCTTTTCCTTTTTCCACTTCCCCGTTCTGGGTTTGTGCGTAACCCAGTATGCGGATAGCATTCACGTTTTGTGGGTCAATCGAAAGAAGTTTGTTGGCGGTATTGATACATTCGTCAATCTCGTTCACTTTCAGTAGCAGCGCACATTTCTCGATATAGAGTACTGCAGCTTGTGGCGACATGCCGATAGCGGTGGTCAGGTCGTCAAGTGCCTGTTGATACATCTTTGCTTTCTGTTCGAGTTTCGCTCTGTCATAATAGAACGATGTGTTCACCTTGTTGTTGCTGAGGAAACAGTATTGGTTATAGTCATTCACCGCATCCCTATAGTGTTCTGCTGACGCATGGAGTTGACCTCTACGGAGCACATAATTGGCGGCCTCAGCTGGCATTGGGGTAGAGAACATCGCAAGAGCGCTGTCAATCATCGCAATCTGCACTCCCAGACTGTCTCCAGCTCCTTCATGGGCCAGGCTGGCTGCGTAGTAGACCTCTGGCGAACGGTCCTTGCTGCGGTTGATGGCATCGTAGTGATCAATCGCTGCCTTGAAGTCCTTCTTCGACATCAGTATCTGACCCTTCAGCATCTTATACTCCATGATGTCGGGCTGTTCGGCTAACGCTTTATTGATATAATCCAAAGCCAGGTCGAACGTCCATTTCTCGTAAGGAGGTTCAGGTTGGTACACTAGTTTCGTGTTGATGATATCTGCCACCTTGGTGTTGGCCAGTGCTTTCTCCGTACTGAGTTTGAGATAGGTCTGCAAGTCACTGTCGGCTTCGTCAAACCGATGCAGGTCGATGAGTGGAGTCGCTCTGCGGAAATAGCCTTCGGCATTATCGGGATAGGTCTCAACAAACAGGTTGAGCAGGTCGAGATACTCTTCGTTTGCCATGCTGGATGACCTCATATAGAGGTACACCAAACTCTCAGAGGCACTATTAGGCAGTCCTTTTGCGATATGAATGTTCTCGAGCGCCATTGAGTTGACCTTTGTTGTGATGGCTTTGATGGACAGGGTGTCGGCAAATCCGATTCCGAGCACATATCCGTTATTACCCATCGAGGCTTGAGTCGTACCGATCAGCTCGCCTTTGGCGTTAAACACAGGGGCACCCAGATATGATTCATCTGTTGCATACGACACCGTGTAGTATGGACAATTGTCTGCGAGGGTATTAATCGAACTGACTTGGGCGCTTGGGCATGATGTCAGCTTCTCCTTCGTGTATTTCAGGGTGAACACCATTGCGCCTTCCGACGAGGGTGCTTCTGCTTGCGTGAGCGCCACATTCTTCTTCGTGTCGACTTTGAACTTCACGAGCGAATAGGTGTCGTCCGCACCTAGAATCCATTTCACAGGACTCTTCTCCCCTTTTGCATCCACCACGACTGCACTATAAGCTCCCTTGAACAGGTTGTAGTCAGCTAATGCCACACCTTCGGTGTTGATATAGAATCCTGTACCAGAGTTCATCAGGTTGCCCTCTTTGTCGTACGTCAGCACCGACACGATGGCTTTCATCGCCTTACTTCTCCATTTGGGTGCAGCAGCCTCCTGTGCCTGCATAGTCGTCAGTACGACAACACTTAATATGATTAAAAATATCCTTTTCATTATTTCGTTTTTCACTTTTCATTTTTGTTTTTCATTTTCACTACTCAACAGTTCTTTCGCATTGTTCAAGGCCGCTTCCGTGAGCGTAGAGCCGCTCAGCATGTGCGCCACCTCCTCAACTCGCTCTTTTGCGGTGAGTTCGCTGATATGGGTTGATGTGGCGAAGATGCCTTCCTCCTTGTACACCTTATAGTGGTGCTCACCCTTCGCTGCTATCTGTGGCAAATGGGTGATGCTGATGACCTGACAACCTTGCAGGCTCATGCCCTGCATCATCAGTGCCATCTGTTCAGCTATCTTACCCGATACGCCCGTATCGATTTCATCGAAGATGATGGTCGGTAGTTTTGCAGCGCTGGCAATCAGCGCTTTCAGCGACAGCATCACACGTGCGATTTCACCGCCCGACGCAATCTGAGAAAGGGGTTGGGTCGGTACGTTCTTATTGGCAGAGAATCGGAATTCCACCTTATCCATACCACTCCATCCAGGCTCGGTCATCTGGGTTAGGTTCACATCGAACGTCACGTTGGGCATACCCAGTGCGATGAGTCGGCCTACGATGTCCTGTTCCAACACCTTCTTGGCTGCCTGTCGCATCTCCGTCAGTTTCTTGGCTTGTACCATCACAGCTTCCTTGGCCTCATTGAGGCTATGTTCCAGTTCTGCGATGTGTTCGTCGCTGTTGTCTATCAGAGCCAGTTCGTGTTCCAGTTCCTTTTGCAGTTTGATGAGTTCAGCAACGCTGTCCACATGATGTTTCTTCTGCAACGAATACAAAGTATCCAGACGCTCCTCCACCTGTTCCAATCGCCGAGGGTCGTACTCCACCTCGTCGGCATTTTGCCCGATTTCATCGGCAATATCTTTCATTTCAATATAGCAACTGTCCAATCGACGTGTCAGGTCTTCCACCTTTCCATATACGCGGCTCGCACTCTGCAAAGCTGCCACACTCTGTTTCACACGCTCCAGCGTGTTGGTATCTTCATCGGCCGCCAGACATTGCTGTGCCATATACAGGTTCTTCTTGATTTCCTCTGCATGACTCAGCATCTCCTGTTCTTCCTCCAGTTCCTCCTGCTCGCCATCCACGAGCGAAGCCTCAGCCAGTTGTTGGGTCTGGAACCGCAGATAGTCCTCTTTGTCCCGACTTTGATGTGCCTGTTCTTTCAATTCCTGCAATTGGCTTCTGATGGCCATCATGTGTGAATATCGATCGGAATAATCCTTCATTTCATCGCTATCACGAGCCAGAATGTCCAACATGTTCAGCTGGAAGTCTTCCTTTCCTAAAAGCAGATTCTGATGTTGCGAATGGATGTCGATGAGTTGACCACCTATCTCCTTCAGCAATGATAGGTTGACAGGTGTGTCGTTGATGAATGCGCGGCTTTTACCTTCTGCTGTCAACTCACGGCGTATGATACAGTGCGACCCATCGAAATCGAGGTCGTTCTGCGTAAAGAAATCGTCATCTATCAGTTGATCGGAGAGGTCGAACGTAGCTTCAATCATACACCGCCTTTCACCGGCCTTTATCGCTTTCGTATCTGCTCGTTCACCCAGCAGCAACCCTATTGCACCTAAAATGATAGATTTACCAGCACCAGTCTCGCCGGTGATGACAGAAAATCCTGAATGCAAACTGATGTCCAGTTGATCAATCAGCGCATAGTGTTCAATATGTAACGATTTAATCATACGAAAGTCGTCGTGACAGCGCGTGTGTACCGTTCTTTTTCGGTTTTGCCCTGCAAAGTTACACCTTTTTCTTCGATTAGCCAAATAATTGCCCTCTTTTTTTCTCAAATGAGAAAAAGCACACCCATACATACGCAAAAGTGCATGTCCATCACGAACATGCACCCCCTGCAATCAAAAAATTCTATATGTTATGTTGTCATGAGTAATTTCATTTACGATTTACTATTCTATCCTCTTACCTCTTACTCCTTACCTCTTAATTCTCGTTTTTCTCTTTTCACTATCTTAATGCAACCTGACCGAATCTTGGAGCGCCCCAAGGATTAGCGTGGAAGCGGTGGCGCTGTGGGAATGATGGAGTCTGTGCTGCTGGACGGAGTTCCTTCTGTACGTTCTCGATAGCACTTGCCAGAGCCTTGCTGCTTACCTGGGTACCGTTGATAACAACTGTGTTGTCCTTTGCGTTGATGATGATGTCCATCAGTTCAGGAACAGAGATTGCGTAGTTGCACTGGTAGTAGTTACCGTCCTTGTCCTTAGGCATTACGTTGATGTTGCCGTCGTTGAGTTCACTGTTGAGAACACTCTCACCGTTCATATTGATGATGTCGAAATTG
>JAFZYE010000003.1 GCA_017616445.1 Bacteroidaceae bacterium | reverse complement strand
GTCCGAAAAAATGTGTACTTTTGCCCATGGTTACGTTTGGTTTTTGTTTTGCGACTACAAAGGTAACCAAAAGGGCTGACACCGAATCTGGTATCAGCCCTAATTTTATCCTAATGTGAAAAGTTTAGCGGACAGTAATATAAAAAAATGCAATATTGACGAGTGGTATGTGAAGCTCAAAAATAGGCAAACGAAGTAAAGAACCAAGGCATTTAACGAAGAAAGGCAGAAATGGTGAAAAGTGAAGAGTGAAAAACGAGATTGATCAACTCCTAACTTCTAACTAACCAAACTATTAAAGAGGAAGTAAAGCCAGAGAGCTGGCAGGAAATAAAAGGGGAAGTTAAAGAGGAAGTTAACGAAAAGATCCAGATAGTTGACAGTTGATAGTTGAAAATTAGACGTTAGACCTAACTCTTCTTTTTCCAACGGCCACTCATCCAAGGGATCTTCTCAACATAGGGAACGAGCCATGTGCATACGACGAAAAGGAAGAGGACGAGGAGGATGCACTCACCCCAATTGTACTTATAAGCGGTATGGGCGGCTTTGTGGGTGAAGACGTAGAAATAGATGAGGGGATAGTGGGCCACGAAGTAGACCATGCTGTGCTGACCGATATAGTTGATGACGGGGATACGAGGCAGAGGGAGGGCAAGCAGGAGTCCGGAGAGTCCACAGAGGATGCAGACGGTGTTGATGAGGATGCCCCACATGCTGCCATCCCAGGTGTTGGTGCTCATGGTGTATTCGCCATGAAACCAGATATTGCCTGCGACAAACATTCCGATGAGGATGATGGAGAGGATGATGGTTCGGGTGCGCCGTAGCTTCTGCATCACTACCTTCCATACACGGCCAAGGAAGAAAAAGAAGATGCCCATGAACACGTTATCAAGACTGAGCCACAGGGGGCTGTCGATGGTGTAGAGCCAATAGGAGACGAATGGGAACAGGAGGATAATCCAATGGAGATAGCGTACTTTCTCGATGAAATGGATGGCAATATAGGCGGTGAAGAACGACATGAGGAACCAGCAGGGACCGTTGCCATAACTGTGGCTGGTCATCCACAGATGTGACCACTCGAACGATGGCATCTTGCCTTTAACGAAGATATAGGGGAAGATGGCTATCATGCCGAAATAGACGATGGCTCCGATGATGCTCCAAGTGATGTAGGGAACCAGCAGACGCTTCACTCTGTCCTTGCAATAGGCGACGGAATTACCACTCACGGTCTTATTGAAATAGCCTGCCTTGAAGAAGAAGAAACACATGAAGAAAAAGGTCCAGCTCATGAGGTCGTACCATGAGATGCCTCCCACATGCTGCCAACGAAGGCCGCACATCGCAATGGCGTGGTTGCACATCATTCGAATGATGCAGAGGCCACAGAGGAAATCGAAGGTATGGTTACGCTCTTTCATGATTCTTTTTATTTGAAGTTATCGGGCTTTGCCCTAGAAGTTATCGAAGTTAACGCCCTAAGGCCTAGAAGTTAACGCTACGCTAGACGATACAGATAGATGAGACGGGACGGGAGTATAATCATATCTATTCCTTATTTAAATTGTCTATGATACCCTTGTTGTCTTTAATCGCCTTACAATAGGAGTTGAGGACTACGGAGGCAGCATCGATTTTCACCCAGAGATTGTTGGCAACGCTATCTGTGTAATACCCAACATCATGGGCAAGTATGATGTAGTAACGACATTCCTCTAAAGAACCTTGGGCGATGTTTAAGAATCGCAATTTATCTGCCCGAGACAATTTCTTATAGCCTTCTGCTATATTAGCCGCAACACTGATTGCAGCACGTTGAAACTGAGGTATTAATGCGAATTTTTCATCCTCAGGGAACATCTTCTTTGTTTCGTAGAATGCTAACACAAAGTCATGTGCTTTCTGCCATGCTTGCACCTCTCTAAATGATTTGCTTGCCATATTTTCATTTGGTTAATTACAATAATATAATGATAACACCCATTGGTTTCGTCTAGCGCAGCGTTAACTCCTAGGCCATAGGCCGATAACTCCCAGCGAAGCGATAACTCCCAGCGAAGCGTTAACTCCTTTTCTTAATATAACTGATACTCTCTCTCAAAATCTCAGCCTTCAGCATCCAAAGTATGCCTAAATATAATATGGTGACCATCAGGATGCGGGCGATGAGCAGCAGATAGAGGTTGGAGATGGCTGCTGTGGCGAAATAGGTGGCGACCATCGTGAGGACTGCAACCAGGCAGAAGGGTACGACATCGAGCAACGCCGAGGTGAACGACAGACGGAGTTCGCGCCACACGAAGTAATGCCAGACAAACATCCACAGGGCAATGATGATGACATAGTTGATGACCATCAGTTGAATGCCGCTGAAACCGAACCAGTTGAGATGGAAGTACTGTACAGCAAAGAGATTGGCCAGAATCACCGCACTCTGGGCTATTGTGTTCCACATATAGATATCAGACTTCCCACGACTGATGATGAAGTTGGAATAGAGTGCTGCCAAAGGAAAGAACGCACCTCCGATGCAGAGCACCTGTAGGAAAGGAATGGCAGTGAGCCATTTTTCAGGAGCAATAACTCCGATGAATTCGGCAGAAACGAGGCTCAATCCAAACATCAAAGGGAAGGAGACGAATGCGGTGAAACGGAGCATTTTACGGAAGACCCGTTGCTGACGCTCACAATCATCGCCTACCTGAACAAACATCGGTTGGGCTACACTCTGCACCATGCCGAGAATGGTCTGACTGCCCATCTGGTTCCATTTGTTGGCCTGTGAATAGGCTCCGATGCTGTTTGTGGGATAGAACGAACCCATCGTACTTTCGAAAGCGAACTTATTGATGTTGTTGAAGATGCCTGTAATGAGTATCTTACAACTGAAACCAAACATCTCCTTGATGGGACGGAACGTGATATTCAACGACGGACGCCACTTGGAATAGTACCAGCTGCCGATTGACACGATGCTGACATAGACGATGCTCTGCGTGGCAATACTCCAATAGGCCATCTTGTTGGCTGCCATGATGATCGCTACAGCTCCTGAGACCGTCAAAGCCACGATGTTGCAGATGGCTTGTTCCTTCACACGCAGCTCTTTCATCAGGATGGTGCGAGGGGTGATGGAGAAGCTGGCACAGAAGAAACCTAAGAAAGCATAACGTGAAAGAGACACCAACTGAGGTTCTTTGTTGTAGGCCGCAATCAATGGGGCACAAAACCAGAGAATCACATAAATCAACGCGCTCACCAGAATATTGAACCAGAACACGGCATTCAAGTCCCGATGGGTTGCATCGCGTTTGTTGATGAGGGCAGAGATGAAACCGCTATCCTGCAAGTTTGCTGCGATGGCAGAATAGATGGCCAAGACGGCAATCATGCCATAATCGCCTGGGTCGAGAAACCAAAGTAACACCACCCCAATCACAGCATTCAGCACCTGCATCAGAGAACTGTTCATCGCTCCCCAAAGCAAACCTTTGGCAGTCTTTTCTTTTAAGGATGGGTTGTTGGTCATGGAGTGAAAAGTTGGGTTATTTATTGTTCACATTAATGGCTGTGCCATTATAGTAGACTCGGTACCGATAGAGTCCTCGCTGCTCTTTCGTGTCGTCTGTAGCAGTAAGAATCCAACCATAGTTGTTCAAGTCGTAGGAGTTGCCGCAATGCGAACAGAGAGCCGTACCATTGTCTTTTACTGTCAGACGTTTGTCCTGACGGTCGCAACTGGGACAAGCCAAATCATAGGCTAAGATATCCAGACCGTTCGACATATTAGGAGTAGAACTGGTGCCCACAATCAGTCCACCTAACCCGTATTCAAACTCCTTGGCAGCAATTTGAGATGGAGCATAATCATGGGTCTGACCTATCATGTTCGTAATCCTTATCTTTCCATTCACTTTACGTATCGTCACAAACTGTCCTGGATTGCCGATTGCGTTGTAGAGTTCGGCACTTGATGCTACGTCGAAATAGAAACGTACAGGATACTTTGTGGAATAGGTTCCACTTATCTCTTCCTTACAAGAGACAAGACAGCACAACATCAATCCTATCGTTAGCAAACGTTTCATCACGTATGAATCAAACCAGTCGCTTGATGGCGTTTTCTACTTTTCCGAAGTCAAACTCATCGAGGGTTTTCTGCATCAAAGCCTCGATTTCATCGTTACAGAGATTTCCGATACTACCCTGATGGGTATGATGAATCTGCTTGTCTGGAGTGAAGTTGCCTGCTTCGATGTCGAGTCCAACTTTCCTGTAAGCATCACGGAACGGCATTCCGCTGCTCGCCAGACGATTCACCTCCTCCACGCTGAACATGTTATCATAGATAGGATTGTCGAGAATATGCTCGTTCACCTTCATCTTGTTGATGATGTAAGCCGCCATACGCAGACAGTCCTTAAGTTCATCGAACGATGGCAGGAACACCTCCTTGATGATTTGCAGGTCGCGGAAGTATCCACTTGGCAGGTTGTTCATCATCAGCATCACAGTCTGAGGTAATGCCTGTATCTTGTTGCATTTAGCGCGTGTCAACTCGAACACATCAGGATTCTTCTTGTGAGGCATGATGCTAGAACCTGTCGTACATTCGTCAGGTAGTTTCACAAAACCGAAGTTCTGGCTGTTGAACATACAGGCATCGAAGGCCAGTTTGGCCAATGTTCCTGCAATACTTGCCATCGAGAATGCTACATTGCGTTCGGTCTTTCCACGTCCCATCTGGGCATACACCACATTATAGTCCATGGAGTCGAACCCTAACAGGTCGGTCGTCATCTGACGATTCAGAGGGAACGAACTGCCATATCCTGCAGCTGATCCCAACGGATTGCGGTTGGTGATACGCCAAGCTGCCAACATGTATTGCATGTCGTCCACCAGACTTTCCGCATAGGCCCCAAACCATAAGCCGAATGATGATGGCATCGCTACCTGCAAATGGGTATAACCAGGCATCAGCACACCTTTGTATTCGTTGCTTTTAGCGATGAGTTCATGGAATAACGCTTCTGTCAGTTGTACGACTTCCTTGATTTGATCTCGGATAAACAACTTGAGGTCAACCAATACCTGATCATTACGTGAACGTCCTGAGTGGATTTTCTTTCCGATATCGCCCAACTGACGGGTCAGCATCAGTTCTACCTGAGAATGGACATCCTCTACGCCTTCCTCTATAACGAACCGACCCGCATCAGCCTCTGCATAGATGGCTTTGAGAGCCGTCAGCAGTTGGGACAGCTCGTCCTTACTCAACAATCCGATAGACTCCAGCATGGTGATATGAGCCATCGAGCCCAATACATCGTATTTGGCCAGATAGAGATCCATCTCACGGTCTTTGCCGACCGTAAAACGCTCGATTTCATCGGTCATTTGGACATTTTTCGTCCACAGTTTATCTTTACTCATAAGGCAATGACGCTAACATATCGGCTACTTTCTCGATACCATCCTTGAATGGCTTTCCAATCATGCCCGCAAAGAACACAGGGACATCGGCATCAGCAGTCACTCTCATCTTACAGGTGTCGGCCGTAACAGGCAGCAACTGTACCCATAGGTAGAATTTTACTGGTGACATCACAGAGCCGAACTTGACACACTTGGGCTCGTCGCGTTCGACAATCTGAATTGCGAGTCGTCCTACAGGATCCACTTCCAAACTGACAGCGTCTGTGCTGACCTGCAAGGTCTCAAGGGTCTTTCTCACCTGCTCCACTTTCTCTGGTGGAATATTACCAGCCATCTTGGCCTGTACCTCGGGGTCGTTGAATCTCTCTTTGACAACTGCCAAGTTGTTCAGATCGGCTATTTTCGCATATACGGTTTCCTGTGGATAGCCGATTATTTTTACTTCGCTCTCGTGTTTCATATTATTGCCTCCATTCACTAGGGTTGCTTCTCCACTCGTTGAGAGTAGGGATTTGTTCTTTTGAGATATAACCAGTCTTCAATGCAGCCTCCAACACTGCCTCATAGTTGGTCAAGGTCAGCAACTGCACTTTTGCATCCTCGAAAGCCTGCTTAGCCACATCGAAGCCGTAAGTGTACGATGCAACCATACCAACAACCTCGAAGCCTGCATTGCGGAGTGCTTCTACGGCTTTCAGGCTACTACCACCTGTGGAAATCAAGTCTTCAACCACAACGACCTTAGAGCCAGCCGGCAGTTCTCCTTCAATGAGGTTTGCCAATCCGTGATCTTTTGGTTTGGAACGCACATAAGCGAAAGGCATTCCTAACTCATCAGCTACTAAGGCACCCTGTGCAATAGCACCGGTAGCCACTCCTGCTACAGCATCAGCCTCTGGAAAGTTCTCCATCACCAATCGTGCCAATTCGATTTTCACGAACGAACGCAGGGCAGGGAAAGAAAGGGTTTTGCGGTTATCGCAATAGAAAGGAGATTTCCATCCTGATGCCCATGTAAAAGGATTGTCTGGTTGTAACTTGATGGCTTTCACTTCAAGCAGCTTTGCTGCAAAAATTGTTTCTAATGTATTCATATTCCTTCTTAATAGTTTTGTTTGATGGTGCAAAGGTAAGAAAAAGTTAAGAATTAAGAGTTAAGAGTTAGGAAAAATAAAGAAAAATGTAAATAGTAAATGGTTAAATCGTAAATTATTACTACCTTTGCAGTGAAAATGAATAAGAGCATACGTGACGATTTCCCTATACTAAGCCGCTCGGTCTACGGACGTCCGCTGGTATATCTCGACAATGCAGCTACCACCCAGAAACCTCGTCAGGTGGTGGAAGCGATTGCCGACGAATATTATAATGTGAATGCGAACGTGCACAGAGGGGTACATTTTTTGTCTCAACAGGCGACAGACTTGCATGAGCAGTCGCGTGAGACAGTGAGACGTTTTATCAACGCCCATTCGACCAACGAAATCATCTTCACCCGAGGTACTACAGAGTCCATCAACCTATTGGCTCGCACTTTGGCACAATACGACTCGAACACGGGTGAGGTGGGCGAAGTTATCGTGTCGCAGATGGAACACCACTCAAACATCGTTCCTTGGCAACTTAACGGATTCAAGCTCCGAGTTATCCCCATGAGCGACGAAGGTGTATTGGATATCGACGCTTATCAGAAGCTATTCAGTCCTCAGACCCGCATGGTGAGCGTTACGCATGTGTCGAACGTAATGGGAGTAATCAACCCTGTTGAAGAGATCACACGCATTGCCCATGAACATGGAGTGCCGGTACTCATCGACGGTGCACAATCTACACCTCACATGACTGTGGACATGCAGGCACTTGGCTGCGATTTCTTTGCGTTCAGCGGGCACAAGATATACGGTCCTACGGGCATAGGAGTATTCTATGGAAAGGAAGAATGGTTGGATAAGCTGCCACCTTACCAAGGAGGTGGCGAGATGATTAAGAACGTAAGTTTTGAACATACCACCTTCAACGAACTGCCATATAAGTTCGAAGCGGGTACACCCGACTACGTAGGTTCTCATGCCTTAGCGGTAGCACTCGATTATGTGTCGCAGATAGGGATGGAGGTCATTCATCAACATGAGGCAGAGCTCACAACCTATGCAGTTCAGCAGATGCAGACCATACCAGGCATCCGAATCTATGGCAACTCTCAACACTCAACTGTCAATTGTCAACTCTCATCCGCTGGTCCTGTCAGTTTCAATGTGGAGGGCATCCACCACCTCGATCTCGGTACTCTACTTGACCGCTTAGGTATCGCCGTTCGAACGGGACATCATTGTGCTGAACCCCTCATGCACCGCTTGGGAGTAGAAGGAACCGTTCGCATCAGTTTCGGACTCTACAACACAATAGACGAAATTGATACATTCATAGCAGGACTTCGAAGAGTGATACAGATGTTTTGACATTAAATGTATTAAACCTTTTCAACAATCAGAAATCATTACTCTGTAACGATTATATAAATACTTTTTTATCAACACCAATTAAACAACTTAACTTATGAGAAATTATTGCAAGACATTGGCATTTGGCGCAACATTTCTTTGCGCAACAGCCATGATGGCTCAATTCCCTGGTGGTGGATTTCCAGGTGGAGGCGGTTTCGGTGGAGGATTCCCAGGTGGAGGCGGTTTCGGAGGCTTCCAGCAGCAACAACCTAGTATCGAGACATCACAAGAATGGAAAGACGTAAACTATGCAGGTGATGACGGTCAGGTTTATCACATGTGTGACATCTATCTTCCAAAAGCAGAAAAACCAAAGTATCCTGTTGTTGTACACATTTACGGAAGCGCTTGGGGAAGCAACAGCTCTAAGGGTGCTGCAGATATAGGTACCATCGTAAAGGCATTGCTCGACGCAGGTTATGCAGTCGTATGTCCTAACCACCGTTCAATCGGTGATGCTAAGTGGCCAGCTCAGGTGAACGATATCAAGGCTGTTATCCGCTTTATCCGCGCCAACGCAGCTAAATACAAATTCGACACATCCTTCATTGCAACATCTGGATTCTCTTCAGGTGGTCACCTGTCAGCTGTAACAGCCCTTTCAAACGGCGTTAAGGTTGCAAAGCAAGGCAAAGCAGAGTATGACATTGAAGGCAAGGTAGGTCCATACACAAAGGAATCAAGTGCAGTGAACGCATTCTGCGATTGGTCAGGTCCAACAGAACTGCTCCAGATGGAATGTGGTAACGCAATGGTATTCGGTGGCAAAGGCAATACTCCTGAGGAGCAACTCATCGGCTTACCAAAAGAAGGCAACGAAGATAACTTCGTATTGCTGAGTGCAACTGGTTTCTTGGATAAGAGCGACGTACCAGGTTACATATTCCATGGCGATCAGGACTTCGTGGTTGCTTCATGTGTAAGCCAGTATCTCTATGACCAAATGCAGAAGGTCGGAGTTGAGAGCTACATCGTACGTGAACCACAAGGCGGACACGGAATGGGCATGTATTCAGAGGAGAATCTGAAGAAGATGACAGACTTCTTGAACGCTGTTCGCACTAAGAAGAAATAACCAACGTTTCCTATAGAGTAGATGAGCGGAGCCACTGGTTCCGCTCATTTTGTTTGCTCAAATTCCCTTTTCTTCAGGTTTTATACACTTTTTATGTGATATTCTTCGAATATCTCACTTTTTATTTGTACCTTTGCAGCGAATTTGGATAAGTATGCACTGATGAAGAAACTATATATAGAAACCTACGGCTGTCAGATGAACGTAGCAGACAGTGAAGTGATAGCAAGTGTGATGAAAATGGCAGACTACGAGAGTCAGGACACAATCGACGGAGCTGACGCCGTGTTACTGAACACTTGTTCGATTCGCGACAATGCCGAGCAGAAGATTTTCAACCGCCTGGAAACATTAGAAAACTTAAGGATAAAAAAACTAAAAAATGAAAAAAGGGGATTGATTATCGGTGTTGTAGGCTGTATGGCAGAACGGGTGAAGCAGGACTTGATAGATCATCATCATGTAGATTTGGTGGCAGGTCCAGACGCCTATCTGCAACTGCCTGAGTTGTTCGCAGCAGTGGAGGCAGGCGAGAAGGCCATCAACGTGGAATTATCGACGACAGAAACCTACAAAGACATCATTCCCGAACGTATCTGCGGCAATCATATTTCAGGATTTGTAAGCATCATGAGAGGATGTAACAACTTCTGCCATTATTGCATCGTACCCTATACGCGAGGCAGAGAGCGCAGCAGAGACGTGGCCAGTATCCTCAACGAAGTGAAGGATCTGGAGGCCAAAGGGTTCAAAGAGGTGACGTTGCTGGGACAGAACGTGAATTCATATAAATGCTCGCCCGTTGGAGGAGATGGAGACGTTGTTGACTTCCCAGAACTCTTGAGAAAGGTGGCTGAGGCGGTTCCGAATATGCGGATAAGGTTCACCACTTCGCATCCGAAGGATATGAGTGATGAGACACTGCATGTGATTGCCGACTATCCGAATATCTGCAAGCATATCCACCTGCCTGTCCAAAGCGGAAGCGACCGCATCCTGAAGTTGATGAATCGTAAATATACGCGAGAGTGGTATCTGGAGCGTGTAGCGGCCATCCGTCGGATTATCCCTGATTGCGGATTGACGACAGACATCTTCTGCGGCTATCACTCGGAGACAGAGGAAGACCACCAGCTCTCATTATCATTGATGAAAGAATGTGAGTATGACAGTGCTTTCATGTTCAAATACTCTGAACGACCTGGCACATACGCTTCAAAGCATCTTCCTGACGATGTACCCGAAGAAACCAAGATTCGTCGATTGAACGAATTAATCACCCTGCAGAACCAGCTTTCGGCAGAGAGTTACAAGAAGGATGTGGGTAAGACCTTCGAAGTACTGGTGGAAGGTGTGAGCAAGCGGTCGAAGGACCAGCTGTTCGGACGCACGCAGCAATACAAGGTCGTTGTGTTCGATCGCGGAAACCACCACATTGGTGATTTTGTGAAGGTGAAGATAACAGAGGCAAGTTCAGCTACGCTGAAAGGAGTGGAAGTTGAGTCTAATGAGGCCAATGGGGCCAATTAGCCCAATAAAAAAATCGTAAAACAAATATCATAAAGTAAAAAAATAGATGTCAAAGAATAGAGCGGCAAGTTTATTGAGTACCCAGTTTGTTACGGCACTGATCAGTACTTCGCTGGTGTTGGTGTTGCTGGGAACGATTGTGTTGTTTGTGCTGACTGCACGAAATCTATCCAACTATGTGAAGGAGAATATTAATGTCACGATTCTGTTGAACGATGATATCAGTCAGGGAGAGATAGAGTCGTTGCAGAAATCGTTGGAGGAACAGCAATACGTGAAATCACTTAAATACATTTCAAAGGAACGTGCACTACATGAGCAATGTGTCGATATGGGAACCGACCCTTCAGAGTTCCTCGGCTATAATCCGTTCACAGCATCGTTTGAGATTAAACTGAAATCGGAATATGCCAACAACCAGAGCCTCGATAAGATTGCAAATCAGTTGAAGGCAACCAAGAAAGTGATGGACGTGATTTATCAGAAGGAGCTGATGAATGCTGTCAACAACAACATCCGTAAGTTCAGTATCATTCTGCTTATCATTGCGGCTTTGTTCACTTACATCTCGTTTGCATTGATTAACAACACGGTAAGACTGACCATCTTCTCCCGACGTTTCATCATCAACACCATGAAACTGGTAGGAGCCAGCTGGGGATTCATCCGTCGTCCGTTCCTCAATCAAGGACTCCTGCTTGGCGTCCTGTCGGCTATCATCGCTGATGCCATCATCATAGGAGTAGTTTATTGGGCGAGAAGTTTCGAGCCTGAAATCAACACAGTGGTTGATATGCAGGTGATGACCATCGTTGGTGTCTCGGTTCTGGTATTCGGGTTGCTCATCACCTTCCTCTGTACCTACTTCTCTCTATCGAAGTACTTGAAGATGAACAGTAACGAGTTGTATCACATTTAACCCTCCATCCCACGATTTATCAATTACAACAGACAATATATGAACAACAAAAATTTAGCATTCGGTTCTTTGAACTACATACTCCTCGGAGTAGGTATTGCCATCATCATCATTGGTTTCTTCCTGATGTCTGGCGAGGGAACAACAGAAGAGATGTTTAACGCAGACATCTTCAGCGACACTCGTATCAAAGTGGCTCCGATCACTTGCCTGTTCGGATTCATCTTCATCATCGCTGCCATTCTGGTTAAACCACGTAACAAGCAGGTAAAAGAATAACATTGAGATTTTCAGTATATGGATTGGTTACAAGCACTTTTGATGGGTATATTTCAGGGACTGACCGAATATCTGCCTGTCAGTAGTAGTGGACACTTAGCACTTGCAGGTGAGCTTTTGGGTGTAAAAGACCCCGACGCCATCTTACCTTTTACCATTCTCGTACATGTAGCGACAGTACTGAGTACGTTAGTAATCCTCTGGAAAGAGATTGTGTGGCTCTTCATCGGAGCGTGTAAACACGGAAAAGACTTCATTCCGAGTCGGTATGGCATCAAGCAACTGAACGACGAACAGAACTATCTGCTCAACATCGTTATCTCGATGATACCAATTGCTATCGTAGGCTTCTTCTTCAAGGACTTTGTTGAGGAGCAGTTTCATAGCTTGTTGGTAGTGGGTGTATGTCTGCTGATTACTGCCCTGTTACTGTCCTTCTCCTATTTCGCAAAACCACGCGAGAAAGAACACATCACCTGGTTCGACGCTTTCGTGATTGGAATTGCTCAGGCTTGCGCTGTATTGCCTGGTCTATCCCGTTCAGGAAGTACCATCGGTACAGGCTTGATTCTTGGTGACAAGAAAGAGAAGTTGGCTCAGTTCTCGTTCCTGATGGTGATTCCACCCATCCTTGGTGAGGCGTTGCTGAATGTCAAAGACATGATGGAAGAAGGTATCGAACAAGCGATGTCAGGAATATCCCCAACGTCGTTGGTGGTTGGATTTGTTGCCGCTTTCCTTACTGGATGTATCGCATGCAAATGGATGATTAGCTTAGTAAAACGTGGCAAGATGATTTACTTTGCCATCTACTGTGCAATCGTCGGTACTGCTACCATCGTTTGGCAACTTTGTTTTTAAACACTACATGCTGACATGAATCCACAAAAAGGAGAGATACTCTGCATCAATAAGCCCTATACATGGACCTCATTCGATCTTGTAAACAAAGTACGAGGTATCTTGAGACATCGGACCAGAAACAAGAATCTGAAAGTAGGACATGCCGGCACTCTCGACCCTTTAGCGACAGGGGTATTGATTATCTGCACAGGGAAGGCTACAAAAAGAATTGAGGAACTCCAGGCTGACGTGAAGGAATACGTGGCTACGCTCAAGTTAGGCGCAACAACCCCTTCCTTCGACAAAGAGACAGAGGAGGATGCCACTTATCCTACAGAACATATCACAAAGGAACTGGTAGAGACCACGTTGCAGCAGTTCGTAGGTACTATCGAGCAAATACCACCTTCGTTCTCAGCTGTAAGGGTGAATGGCAAACGTGCTTACCAGATGGCCAGGAAGGGACAGGAGATAGAGCTGAAGCCCAAGCAGCTCACGATTGACGAAATTGAACTGATGTCGTGCGAACTTCCTGACATGATCCGCATCCGGGTTGTTTGCAGCAAAGGAACCTATATCAGAGCATTAGCAAGGGATATCGGTAAAGCACTCGGTTCAGGAGCCTATCTCACCGATCTATGTCGCACACGGATAGGCCAATACAAGTTGGAAGACTGCCTGGACATTACTAAGTTTGATGACTGGTTGAACAACCAGACCATAGAAATCGAAAAAGAAACTATACAAAAACCAAAATCATAACGTATGAAACTTTCACAATTTAAATTCAAACTGCCCGATGAGAATATCGGTTTGGAGCCCCCTTATCACAGAGACGAGGCTCGTTTGATGGTTTTACACAGAAAAACAGGTGTTATCGAACACCGGATATTCAAAGACATTATTGACTACTTTGACGATGGTGACTCTTTTATCTTCAACGACTCACAAGTATTCCCTGCACGCCTATACGGCAACAAGGAAAAGACTGGTGCGCTGATTGAAGTATTCCTATTGCGAGAGCTGAATGCAGACATGAGACTTTGGGATGTATTGGTCGACCCTGCACGCAAAATCCGAATCGGAAACAAACTCTATTTTGGCGAAGACAACTCATTGGTTGCCGAGGTGATTGACAACACAACGTCAAGGGGACGTACACTTCGCTTCTTATACGATGGCGACAGGGACAAGACGTTACGCGAATCGCACGAAGAGTTCAAGCAGTCGCTCTATTCTCTTGGAGAGGCTCCTCTCACCGATGATATCAGAAAATTCAGAAAGGCTGTTCCTGAAGACATGGAGAACTATCAGACCATTTATGCAAAGCATGAAGGTGCCGTTACTCCTCCTGCAACAGGACTCCACTTCTCCCGCGAGCTGATGAAGAGGATGGAGATTAAAGGAATCTCTCAGGCATTCATCACATTACATGTCGGTCTGGGCAATTTCCGTACGATTGACGTTGAGGATTTGACCAAACATAAGACTGACAGCGAAGAAATAAACATTGGAAAGGAAGCATGCGACATCGTGAACAAGTCAAGAGAGGGCGGACATCGTGTATGTGCTGTAGGCACCACAACCATGCGTGCCATCGAAACAGCTGTTGGTCCTGGTGGCGTCCTGAAGGAGTTTAAGGGATGGACCAATAAATTCATCTTCCCTCCATACGAGTTTGGTGTAGCGAATGCCTTTGTCTCTAACTTCCAGGCTCCACTGTCGCTTATGCTGATGATGCAATGTGCTTTTGGCGAATATGAATACGTCATGAACGCCTACGAGACTGCCATCAAGGAAGGGTATAAGTTTGGCAGCTACGGCGATGCCTTGTTAATTGTTGACTAAGAAGATGAATGTGCAGATTCATACTGTATATCTGAGTCTGGGCTCTAACAAAGGCGACAGACGAAAGAATCTGAATCTTGCCGTCGAACAGATTTCAAATCGAATTGGCTCCGTCGTGAGCCAATCCGATTTTTTTGTGACCGAACCGGTAGGGTTCAAGAGCACACACCTATTTTATAATATAGCGATTGGTATCGAGACCACCCATACAGCGGCCGATATCCTGGAAATCACACAACAAATCGAAAAGGAATTAGGAAGAAAACGCAAATCCGTGAATGGGGTTTATCACGACAGGGTGATTGATATCGACATTCTTCTATATGATGACTGCATCATCAACACTCCGGAACTGCAAATACCACATCCGCGAATGAAAGAACGCCGTTTTGTCTTAGAGCCGTTAGCACAAATCGCACCAACCCTCATCATTCCCCACGAAACGAAGACGATAGCTGAACTGCTCTCTGATATATGTTGAGTTTCAGCTCTTCTACAGAAACAGATAATGCCTCTGAAGCCATCTGATAAACATCCTCTATACGTTCTCCGCTTTCATCTGTTTCCAACCACAATACATTCGCCTCATAGGCCATCTTCATCGCTTCAGCATCGAAATATCTGCCAAACGACAATTCAATCCCTTGTCGTAGGATTTGGTTTGCAAGCGTAGCGTTTTTCCGGTAGCCATGCATTATCCAACGTTGAGAAGGATGCTGTTGCTTGTGAATGGCTACAATCTCCTCGATTGCCTTCACGCAATGGATAATCATCGGTTTACCCAACTGTTCTGAGAGTTCCACATGGCGCAGAAACAACTCCTTCTGAATCTCCATATCAGCACCTCGTTTCGCATCCAGTCCTGTTTCCCCAAGAAATAGTACTTGAGGTAACTTGCATTTTACCGCAAGGGACTTCATGCTACGCTCAATAAAGCCATTATCTGATATGACTTGTATCGACTGCCAAGGATGAATGCCGATTGAACACCACGTCTCAGGAACAGTTTCGTCATCACAGTTCCTGACGGAGATGACTTCTTCCGATAATTGGCTCTTATGGGTATGAATATCAATATATGGAATCATGCGAGCTGAAGTATGATTACGGTACAGGATCATAGCCTGAACCTCCCCACGGATGACATCTCAGCAAACGACGGACAGCCAGATACAACCCGTAGAACGGTCCATGTTTCTTTATTGCTTCAACTGCATACTGAGAACAAGTAGGGGTATAACGGCATGAAGGAGGTAGCATCGGAGAGATGCACCGCTGGTAAAAGAAAATAGGAACGAGTAGAATCATTCCTAATCCTTTCATCACATATTGATAAACCTTCTTCATTCTTCCTGAGCCAATCGGTTTAAAACCTTGTTCATGCTTTTATAGACCACCTGATAAGAACAGAGTTTAGATGAAATACAAATAAAAGCAATCGCATAGCCGTCATCCGTATCACTCATTGAACTCCATAAGATGTGCTTCTGTCTCCGATAGGCCTCCCTGATCAATCGTTTCATCCTGTTACGGTCGACTGCGTTATGGAACCGTTTCTTGGGAACACTTACTAAAATCGACACAGGAACATCTTTCTTCGGTATCCTCATGTACACAACTCGAAAGGGAAAAACAGTCATAGACGAAGTACCTTCTCCTTCGAACAATCGGTCAATGAGAAGTTTACTGGTTATCCGTTCTGCTTTTTTAAATAGCTGTGAATCTTTGAGTTCCAAGAAAAGAGATGAATTGAACGTCTACAAAAACACCACCTTATTTATGCTTCTTAATGTAATCTTCAATCATTGCAGGCACAGAACGCAGTTCTGCTGTTGGTTGCATATCAACCCTCAGATTATACTTCTCTGCTTCCTCGATGGTTTTGGCACCTAAACAAGCAATCGCAATATTATCCTGCTTGAAGTCTGGGAAATTCTTCAGCAATGAGTGAATACCTTCAGGACTGAAGAAGACAAGCATGTCGTAATCGAACGGTTCATCTGGTCTGAAGTCGTTCTGAACCGTATAATACATCACTGCTTCTGTATGCGTGAGATTGGCTGCGTCTAACTTTTCTTTCAACTCATCATCATGAGCAGACGACTGTGGTACGAAATACTTTTCTGCCTTGTGCTTCACCATGATTGGAATCAGATCGTCCATCTTTCCAGACAATGGGAAGAACACTTTTCTTTTACGATATTGAATATACTTCTGAAGATACAGCGCAATGATTTCCGATTTGCAGAAATACTTCATGCTCTCAGGAACGGCAACTCTCAACTCCTTGCACAATGAGAAGAAATGGTCGATTCCATGACGTGAAGAGAAAACAACAGCGGTATAATCTAAAATGGATACTCTTTGCTGACGGAAATCCTTTGCAGGCATCGCATCAATCCTAATGAATGGCCTAAAATCAATCTCAACTCCAAACTTAGTGGTCAAATCAAAATAGGGTGACTTCTCAGTCTGCGGTTTCGGTTGCGAAACTAAAATCTTCTTTGTCATCAACGTTTTATTTTATGAAAAAAAGTATTACAACTTACTGCTCAATATTTTCCACGCAATAAGGGTGGGCATTATTTCGACGCTGCAAAAGTACAAAAAAAACACCAATCCACCATATTTTTTAGGACGAAAGTTAACGTAGAGCTTGCAGAGCAATATAATTTTCTGTAAAATGATAATTCCGATTAGACAATATGTGACGTTTATAATCTGGTTGAGACAAAAGACTCTTAGTAGTGATAACGGGAACGCTATTGTTGACACAACTGCAACAGAGAAGAAAAAGGCCGAAAGCCACGAACGGCCTTTGTCCAAACTGAAGAAAGTCCAGTTGACCAAAGAGTATAACAACCCTTTGAGTCCAATCAGCAACATCAAACATAAAGTCAGCAGCAGCAACACTCCATAATGAAATGAGGTATGATGCGTAATCATATCCGCATAGAATATGATGCCGGCAGACATGCAGCCAATCACAATCAGCAAAACGATGTCAATCATCTCCTGATTACTCATATTCACCTCATTCGAGGAATAGATCTGCCGTGAAGAGAAAAAGGTGTTGATCTTATAGATAAAGACCATTCTGCTGCGATACAACACGAACGTAAACAGCACGAAGAAAACGATGGCACTGATTATCATCAAGTCATCATTATGCATCAAGTATGTCCTACTGATACTTGCTATACCGTCTGCTGCCTGTTCGAGCATGTGAATCGTCCTACAAGTTGAATGCCTCTTTTATCTTGTCAACCAAATCGAGTTTCTCCCATGTGAACAGCTCAACAGTCACATCCTTTGTGCCTCCTGATTGGTAAGGACTGAAGAAATGCTTTGTAACCACACGTGGTTCACGTCCCATGTGCCCGTATGCGGCCGTCTCTGTATAAATAGGCTTTCTCAGCTGCAAGTCGCGCTCAATCGCATAAGGTCTCAAGTCAAACATATCCTTGATTTTCTGAGCGATTTCACCGTCTGACATCTCAACCTTTGAGTGTCCGTAGGTGTTGACATAGATGCTGACAGGTTCTGCCACACCGATTGCATAGCTAAGCTGTACCAACATCTCGTCTGCTACTCCTGCGGCAACCATATTCTTGGCAATATGACGAGCTGCATAGGCTGCGGAGCGGTCCACCTTGCTTGGATCTTTTCCTGAGAAAGCACCACCTCCGTGTGCACCCTTACCACCGTATGTATCAACAATAATCTTTCTACCTGTCAGACCCGTATCACCGTGTGGACCACCGATTACGAACTTACCTGTTGGATTCACGTAATACTTGATGTCGTCATTGAAGAGTGCTTTGATATAGTCCTCCTTCGTTTCCTGAATGACACGAGGAATCAAGATGTTCTTTACATCCTTCTTGATTTGCTCCAGCATCTCGTCATCGTCTTCCATAAATGGGTCGTGCTGGGTCGAAATCACGATGGAATCGATTCTTTTTGGCTTTCCGTCGTCTCCATATTCTATCGTCACCTGACTCTTGCTGTCTGGACGCAGATAGGTCATCTGCTTACCTTCGTGACGGATGGCAGCTAATGTAGTGAGAAGATGATGGCTCAAATCCAGTGAGAGCGGCATATAATTGGCGGTCTCGTTGGTTGCGTAACCGAACATAATACCCTGGTCGCCTGCTCCCTGGTCTTCGGCTTTCTGACGAACCACACCTTGATTGATGTCTGCACTCTGTTCATGGATTGCAGAAAGGAGTCCACAGCTTTCTGCCTCGAACTTATATTCTGCTTTTGTATAGCCAATATCGCCGATTACCTTTCGTGCAACTTCCTGAAGGTCAATATATGCTTTTGAGTTCACTTCGCCGGCAATCACGACCAATCCTGTTGTCACCAATGTCTCGCATGCCACTTTCGAGTTTTCGTCGAATGCGAGGAAATGGTCTAATACCGCATCTGATATTTGGTCAGCCACTTTATCGGGATGACCTTCACTTACTGATTCTGATGTAAATAAATAACCCATATTATGATTTACAATTTGACGATTTACTATTTAGCTATTTCTTTTATTGAATTATTCTTTATTAATCTATTCGACTAAAGTCTATTTTTCTTAACTCTTAATTCTTAATTCTTAATTCT
>JAFZYE010000014.1 GCA_017616445.1 Bacteroidaceae bacterium | reverse complement strand
GAAGATATTTATTATTGTTGTATTTTTGCAGCAAAGAATAAAGAACTATTCGTAAAACCATATATAATAATCACATGAGGAAGTTTTCATTTATAACTTGTTTAGTTACGCTTTTCTTTTTCAGTTGCGAATTGGAAAAGACTGAGCCTCTTTATGAAGTATGGTTTCAGAAATCACATGGGTTGGATTGGTTTTATGAGTTTAATTGCCGCTATCCTATTGATGGCTCTGATGCCAGTTATCGCACATATAGATTTGATAGTGTGAATGAATATAGAACTTCTGTAGTGGAACCGATGCCATCATACGACCGTTTTTGCCGTAAGTTGAGAATACAAGCATTACATCCCAATTTTTTTGGGGGAATAGGCGGTCGAGATGATATGATAATTTTTGGAAAAATCCTTAGTTGTGAGTACAATGATTCCTTGGTTACAATCATTAATCCTGCACATAAGACAAAAAATGTATTTGGCCGGATCGATTATCAAGTTTCGTTATATTTACAAAGGAAATTGAATAGTACGGACCATTTTTTTTCAATAGATTCTTTAGGCAAAGAACCAAAACATCCAGATGCCCAACATAGTCTTTTGTATTTAAAGCGGAATCAAATCAATGTGTCAACCCTTGAAATGTTCGATTTTGTACGTATCAGGAATTTTGTAAACGAAATAAAAATATATACACCCGATTCGTTAAAACTAATCATATTTGATGATGACTATCAGCGTAAACTACAAAAAGATCTTAGAAGTATCAACGACAAAATAAGTGCCCGATCAGCAAATCATGATAGTATTTATTTGATACACTATGATGGTAAGGATTTTGTAGATCCTATTTTACATAGAGAGATTCCAGAAATAATCAAGACAGATAGGGCATTAAACGACTTCCTAAAATCCATTATGCAGGAGGATCCGGCTATTGGTTTTATTCGCTTTGCCATATATCTATAGGGCCAAAAGGGGAAAACACTAGGGTGTAACAGGGAAAACACCTAGGGAGAAAAGGGAGAGATACTGGGTGTAACAAGTTTGCCCCGCCCGTGCGAATATCTTGCAGCGGGCGGGGCAATATCTTGCGGCGGGCGTGCGAATATCTTGCGGCGGCCGCCAAAAGACGAAGAAGATCCTCTCCCCGCTCCCCTTGAAAGGGGAGAGCTTAAGACTAAAGTATAGCGTCTAAGGTCTAACGTCTTTTATCTTTCTGACTGCAAAGATACGAAATAAATCGCTGAAATGCAAATGTTTTTTCCTAAAAAAGACAGCGATTTCCACTTTTTTCTATTTTCTTTTTCTCCTCTCCATTTTTTTTCGTAACTTTGCAGGCCAAAAGAAAAATGAAGGGTTGAAAGATTGATAATAAAGGAATGGAAGAGAATGGAAAGGAATGGAAAACTCCCTTTCAAAGCCAAATTGTAAATTCTCAAATTAAATAAGTAGATGAACATTACATTAGAAAACATTGATGCGGTGAATGCCGTTATCACAGCAGAGATTGCTCCTGCTGATTATGAGGAAAAGGTAAAGAAGGCCCTCAAGGACTTCAGAAAGAAAGTACACATGCCTGGTTTCCGCCCAGGTATGGTGCCAGAAGGTCTGGTGAAGAAGCAGTATGGCACCTCGATTCTTGCGGAAGAAGTGAACAAAATGCTTCAGGAAGGTCTTTACGACTATATTCGTGAGAACAAAGTGAACATGCTTGGCGAACCTCTTCCTAACGAGGCTAACAACGATATCCAGTTGGTCGAAGGTAACACTTTCACTTTCAAGTTCGACCTCGCTATCGCTCCTGAGATTAACATTTCGCTCACAAAGAAAGATAAGGTAGACTTCTACAACGTGACAGTTAGCGACGATATGGTGAACAAGCAGGTTGAGATGTATCGCCAGCGTGGTGGTAGCTACCAGAAGGTGGACGACTATCAGGACAACGATATGCTGAAGGGTGTCATCACTGAGTTGGATAAGGAAGACGCTATCAGCGAATCAGACGTTGTGATGCTTCCAAAGTATTTCAAGGACGCGAAGCAGCAGAAACTGTTCGCAAAGGCAAAGGTGAACGATATCATCAAGTTCAACCCTTCGGTGGCATACGAAGGAAACGATACAGAACTGGCTTCATTGCTCAAGATCGACAAGGAGAAGGTTGCTGAGCACAATGGCGACTTCAACTTCCAGATTACTGAAATCACCCGTTTCATGCCAGGCCCGTTGAATGAGGATCTGTTTGAGCAGGTATATCCAGGTGCAGGTATCAAGACTGCTGAGGAGTTCGCAGCAAAGATTCGTGAGACGATTGAGGATCAGTTCAAGAAGGATGCTGACTACCGTTTCTTGTTGGATGTGCGCAACTATCTGACAAAGAAAGTGGGTAAGCTGGAGTTCCCGGACGAGAAACTGAAGCGCATCATGGCCGCTAATGCGAATGGTGACACAAAGAAGGTTGAGGAGAACTACGACAAGAGCATTGAGGAATTGACTTGGCATCTCATCAAGGAGCAGCTTGTAGAGATGACTGGTGTGAAGGTTGACGACCAGGATGTTCGTGAAATGGCGAAGGAAGTAACCCGCATGCAGTTTGCTCAGTACGGCATGCTGAACATCCCAGAAGAGTATCTCGAGTCTTCAGTGAAAGAGATGCTGAAGAAGCGTGAGACTGTTGATAACCTCATCGACCGTTGCATCGAAGTGAAACTCGGAACTGCATTGAAAGAGAAGGTTGCGTTGAAGGAAAAAGACGTAACTCCAGAAGAATTCAATAAACTGTTCGAATAACGACTGACTTTTCGTGTCGATTGACACCTCTTTTTATTAATAATAAGCGTTTTATCAGTTAAGATAAGACGCTTTTGTTATTTTATTGGGTGTGAAGACACATTTTTTTGCAATAATGTTTGCATACTTAAAAATAATTACATAACTTTGACATGCAAATTGGCCGTATATGAAACAGAGACAAACGACAGTCATATCTCTCGTAGCATTTGCTATCATCGCCTTCGCCTACCTTGCAGTAAAGGCTCAAGACCTTTTCTACGTGGTTCAGGCGCAGGATTTGTTCGTATATGACCATACACATTTTGACCTGATTAGTGAGCAACCCGGATGGCTGGCTACTTATGTGGGTAGTTTCCTCACTCAGTTTGCTTATTACCCATTGCTTGGTATCGCATTGTTTGTGGCTCTGTTGACACTCTTAGCATGGTTGGTGAAGTGGGCATTCCGCATTCCTGCACAACTCAGCCCATTGGCTTTGGTGCCTTCTGTGTTGGTGGTGATGTTTGTGATGGGATGGGATTATGGTATCTTTGCATCGCGTCACTACGGGAACCTCTTCTCGCCCATCGTAGGACTTATCTGCTCGATGCTGTTGATAGGTCTGCTTAATCTGCTGAAGAATATCTGGGTACGATATGCTTGTACGTTAGTAGCCTATGTGCTCCTCTATCCAGTGCTGGGAGTATATGCCTTACTTGCAGCAGTGATAAGCGCAGGATACCCTATGGTGACGGAAGTGGGATTGACTCGTCGCTTGTATGCAGCGGGTATGCTGGTTTTGTTTGTGATTGTAACGAATATTGAGGTAAGGCGTCTCTTCCCATGTTTCAATGACCACTTCTCATGGATAGCAGGCTTGCCATACATGGATTTCTATAAAACCCAGGAAATATGGATACCTGTCTATATCGCAGGTGTTTTCCTGTTCCTTCTTCCAGTTATAGTTGAGCTGTCCAGGAAGGCAAGTCCTCGCGCAGCCACGATTGTATCGGGAATCGTAGCGTTGACGGCTGTGATTCTCGTCCCAATACGCAGTTTCAACGATTCCAATTTCCGCACACTCGTTGCTGTGGAGCATGCATACGGAGTGGGGGAGGATGACAAAGTGCTTGAACTATGTGTGAATCAGGAAAAGCCGATTCGTTCCGTTATCCTCTATCGAAACATAGAATTATGGAAACATGGACAGTTGCTCGACAAGATGTTCCAATATACATGGTCGTCAGATACGATCCATTCGCAGAATGAGCGAATGAACACCTTCATCTCAGGAGCAAGGGTATACCAGCAATATACCTTCTGGAACTTCTCCTATCGATGGGCTGTTGAACGGATGGTCAAGAATAAACCCTCATACGTTGACTTGCAGCTGATGGCAAAAGATATTGTCTATAATCATGAGCCTGAACTGGCCGACAAGTATCTCTCGAAGTTGGAGAGCACCTTATTTTATAAGGATTGGGCGAGCAATCAGCGTCGCCTGTTGGATGTTTCTGTCTTGCACAAAGACTCTCTGTGGCTGCTGCACAATCAGATATGTGTGGTTCCACAAGGTGCAATCGACAATACAGAGTACTGTGAATATATGCTGATGAAGCATTTCACGAACTTGTATGTGAACACAGAGACGAGGGCGGAACAGAGTCTGGCAGCTGCGATGGTGCTGGGAAATGAGGAAGTGTTCTGGCAGTTGTGCCTGGCAACCTATAAGGCTCATAGCGATCGGGCGCTGCCTCGTCATGTGCAGGAGGCCGCACTTCTGTTTGCCTTCAAGCGCCAGAATCAGAGCCTTTTCGAACAGATACAGCTGATGGTGGGTAAAGACGGAGCTGTGTGTCAGCAGTTCCTGCGTAATCAGGATTTGTTTGCCCGACTGTTGTCACAACCCACTCAGTCAGATATGACTACTTTGGCAACACTCTGTCCAGGTACTTATTGGAACTACTATCTGAACGAGTCACATAATATGATTGTGTACGATTGATGGAACATAGATAAAGTGAAGAGTTATGAATAACGGATTTAAGAACATCATATTGTCAACCCTATGCGTGATGATGAGCCTCGTGGTTGCCTCATGCACTCCGAGTGTTCCGGAGAATGCGGTTGATAACGGGAAAGACGTTACGGTATTTCCTGACTATACTGATGTCTATATCCCATATAACATAGCTCCGCTGAACTTCCATATCTATGATTCGTTAGCGACAGACTTCGTCTCAGTTGTCGAGGATAAAAGCGGCAATAGACTTGTAGCAGGAGGTGAGGATGCTCAGTTTGATGAGGATGACTGGCACACGATGCTCGAGGCCAACAAAGGTGGCGACCTGACAGTTACGGTCTATGCGCGTATCGATGACCAGTGGGAACGCTTCAAACCGTTTAAGTTCCATGTGGCAGAGGAGCCAATCGACGAATACATCTCTTACAGGTATATCGAGGCAAGCTACAAGAATTACAACGAGTTGTCCATCTGCCAGCGTAACCTCACGAATTTCGATGAGTCAGTCATCATCAGTAATAAATACTTAGGTGGTATCGATGCCTCATCGGAATACCAATGCATGAATTGTCATAATTATCAGAATTATCATACTGATAACTTCCAGTTCCATGTACGCTACTATCTGGGAGGTACAATCATCGTAAGAGATGGTAAGGCAGAGAAGTACAGCCTCAAGACAGATTCCACCATAGGTGCAGGAGTGTACACCTCGTTCCACCCAACGGAGCCCATCATTGCCTACTCACTCAGTCACACGGTGCAGACCTTCCTCATCAATGAGGCTGACCATAAGATTGAGGTGCTTGATACGCTCAGCGACTTGGTCATCTATCATATTGATACCAACGAGATTCAAATTGTCCAGAACAGCTTTAACAGTTTCGAGACATATCCTTCGTGGTCGCCTGATGGCAAGTATCTCTACTACAGCTCATGCTATTTCGAGCTTGAAGGCAAAGATACCCATTATGAGCTTGCAAATCATTATGATAGGATTCAATACGATATCATCCGCCAGGCTTACGATGCAAAGACACGTCAGTTTGGCGAACCTGACACAGTATTCAAAGCCAAGGAATTGGGGAAGAGTGCCACTCATGCACGAGTGAGCCCAGATGGCCGTTACCTGCTGGTATCAGTGGGTGACTTCGGCAACTTCCAGCTGCACCATCTCGAGAGCGACCTCTATGTAAAGGATTTGCAAACAGATTCGTTGCACCCACTCAGCAAGATGAGTGCCATGAACAGGGCTGAGAGCTATCATGTGTGGAGCAGTAATGGCCGCTGGATTCTGTTCTCTACACGCCGTGAGGACGGAACCTACACAAGATTGTATATTGGCTACTTCGATAAAGACGGTAAGGATTATAAGGCATTTGCTTTGCCGCAACGTGATCCTTTGTATAACAAGAAACTGCTCAAGGCATTTAATCTTGGAGAGTTTATGGTGGAGCCTGTGAAGATATCCCAACAGGAACTGGCTGACGTCATCCGCAAAGAGGCTGTTCCAGCTAAGTTCTACAGTAATTATGAGAAAAAAACTAACAAATAGAAATAACAGACGAATATGAAAGACGATTTTATTAAGTATGCTACCAAGCATTGTGGAATTAACAGTATGGTACTTGACGATGTGATGAAAGCACAGGCAGGTTACCTGAATCCCTATATATTGGAAGAGCGCCAGTTGAATGTCACCCAGCTTGATGTGTTCTCGCGTTTGATGATGGATCGTATCATCTTCCTGGGTACTGAGATTAATGACTATACCGCAAATGTGTTGCAGGCACAGATGCTTTATCTCGACTCTGTCGATTCTGGTAAGGACATCAGTGTGTATCTCAACTCTCCAGGTGGTAGCGTCTATGCGGGCTTGGGTATCTACGACACGATGCAGTTCATCACCAGCGACGTGCAGACGATATGTACAGGTATGGCTGCCTCAATGGCTGCTGTGTTGTTGGTGGCAGGAAAAGAAGGAAAACGTAGTGCGCTGCCTCATAGCCGAATCATGATTCACCAGCCGATGGGTGGAGCGCAAGGACAGGCAAGCGATATCGAGATTACGGCACGTGAGATTCAGAAACTCAAGAAGGAACTGTATACCATCATCGCCGATCACTCGCATCAGACCTATGATAAAGTGTGGGCAGACTCTGACCGTGACTACTGGATGACGGCAGAAGAGGCGAAGGAATACGGAATGATTGATCAGGTACTCATTCGTAAGAATTAACTTTAAGGCATGAATAAATACAAGAAATGCTCATTCTGCGGACGCAGTAACCAGGAAGTCGGACTGCTGCTTACTGGCATTGAAGGTTGTATTTGCGACGAATGTGTTCGCAATGCAAATCAGATGGTTATCGCGAACGCAAAGTCACAGAACCGGTTCTCGATGACGGACCTTCCGAAACCAGTAGAGATCAAAGCATATCTCGACCAGTATGTCATCGGACAGGAGGATGCCAAGATGGCGATGTCGGTTGCTGTCTATAATCATTACAAGCGTCTGCAGTACGAGTCGAATGGTCAGGAGAACGATGTGGAGATTGAGAAATCCAACATCATCATGGTAGGTAGCACAGGAACAGGTAAGACCCTGCTGGCACGTACCATTGCGAAGATGTTGGTTGTGCCGTTCACCATCGTCGATGCTACTGTGCTCACTGAGGCTGGTTACGTGGGTGAGGATGTCGAGAGCATACTCTCACGTCTCTTGCAGGAATGTGACTACAATGCCAAGGAGGCAGAGCGAGGCATCGTTTTCATTGACGAGATCGATAAGATAGCACGCAAGAGCGACAATCCGTCCATCACGCGTGATGTGAGCGGTGAGGGTGTGCAGCAGGCTTTGCTGAAACTGCTCGAAGGCTCGAAGGTCAATGTGCCCCCCTATGGTGGTCGCAAACATCCTGAGCAGCAATTCATCGAAGTTGACACGCGCAACATCCTCTTCATCTGTGGAGGTGCGTTCGACGGCATCGAGAAACGTATAGCTCAGCGCCTGAACACCCATGTGGTTGGATATGGAGCGGTAGAGAAAACCGCCAAGATCGACAAGAACAATCTCATGCAGTATATTGCCCCGATGGATCTCAAGTCGTTTGGACTTATTCCAGAGATCATCGGACGTCTGCCCGTACTGACACATCTGGAGCCTCTCGATCGTGAGGCTTTGAGAAATATATTGACCGAACCGAAGAACTCCATCATCAAACAATATGTCCGTCTGTTCGAACTGGACGGCATCCAGTTGGAGTTCGCACCAGAGGTGCTCGACTACATCGTCGACAAGTCCATCGAGTTCCGTCTTGGAGCGCGAGGACTCCGTTCCATCGTTGAAGCCATCATGATGGAGAAGATGTACGAGTCGCCTTCTGCCCCTGTTGCCCACCTGACGATACAACTCGACTATGCCAAGGCACAGCTCGAGAAGGCAGGCGGCAAGATTATGAATAGTGGAGAATAATGCGTAGCATTCTGTACGAAGTAAATAGTTTATAACCATCAATTTGGAATTTCATGAAGACGCAAATGACATTGCTTGAGTATTTGAAGTATTATTTCGGGTTTGATACCTTCAAGGGCGATCAAGAGGCAATCATACGTAATCTGCTTGACAAGAAAGACACGTTTGTCCTAATGCCGACAGGAGGAGGTAAGTCACTATGTTATCAGTTGCCTGCCTTGCTGATGGATGGTACTGCCATCGTCATCTCGCCTCTTATTGCGCTGATGAAAAACCAGGTGGATGCCATCAAGCATATCAGCGATGATGACAACGTGGCACATTTCATCAATTCGTCGCTCAACAAGGCCAGCATCACTCAAGTGAAGGAGGATATCAAGGCTGGGCGTACCAAGCTGCTTTACGTGGCACCCGAATCGCTCACGAAGACGGAGTATGTGGAATTCCTGCGTGGAGTCAACATTTCGTTCTATGCTATTGATGAGGCACATTGTATCTCTGAATGGGGACACGATTTCCGTCCGGAGTATCGTCGCATCCGTCCTATCATCAACGAGATAGGTGATGCGCCAATCATCGCCCTGACAGCTACAGCTACTGATAAGGTGCGTATCGATATCAAGAAGAATCTATGCATCATGGACGCTACAGAGTTCAAGTCGTCGTTCAATCGCCCGAACCTCTACTACGAAGTACGCCAGAAGACCAAGGATGTTGACAAGGAAATTATCAAATATATTAAGACGAATCCGAACAAGAGCGACATTATCTATTGTCTCAGCAGAAAGAAGGTTGAGGAATTGGCTGAGGTACTCAAGACCAACGACATCAAGGCGGCAGCCTATCACGCAGGTATGGATTCAGTGTTGCGTAGTGCTACGCAGGACGATTTCCTGATGGAGCGTATTGATGTCATCGTGGCAACGATTGCATTCGGTATGGGTATTGATAAACCCGATGTACGCTTTGTCATCCACTACGACATACCGAAGAGTCTCGAAGGATACTATCAGGAGACAGGACGTGCTGGACGTGACGGGGGAGAGGGTAGATGCATTGCATTCTATTCCCACAAGGATTTGCATAAACTTGAGAAATTCATGGAAGGCAAGCCTGTAGCCGAACAAGACATAGGACGTCAACTGTTGCAGGAAACAGCCAACTATTGCGAGTCGTCTGTGTGCCGACGCAAACTCTTGCTGCATTACTTCGGTGAAGAATATCATCAGGAAAATTGTGAGAACTGCGATAACTGTAAGCATCCGAAGACCCGAGTAGAAGCCAAGGATGACCTTGTTTTGGCTCTCAAGACCATACAGGCAGTCAAGGAGAACTTCAAGATTGATTATATTATCAATGTGCTTTGTGGTAAGGAAGACATTGAATTGATTCATGCTCACAAACACGACCGTCTTGAGTTTTTCGGTGAAGGGTCAGAAAAAGAACCCGAATACTGGAGTGCAGTCCTCAACCAGGCAATGATTGACGGCTATATCACAAAGGACGTCGACAACTACGGCATCCTCAAACTTACCAAGTCAGGTAAGCGGTTTATCAAGAAACCAACTTCGTTTATGATTGTAGAAAACAACGCATTTGATGAAGATTCTGTCGATGACGAATCTGCACAGTCATCAGCTCTTGATGAAGTGCTTCACAAGATGCTGATAGAGCTTCGTAAAAAACTCGCAAAGAAATACGATGTACCACCATACATCATCTTCCAAGACCCATCGATTGATGCAATGACCACGTTCTATCCAGTCACGCTCGAGGAACTCCAAACCATTCCTGGAGTGGGAGCGGGTAAGGCAAAACGTTATGGAAAGGAATTCGTGGAACTCATTAAGCGCCATTGTGACGAGAATGAGATAGAACGCCCTGTTGATATGCGTGTGCGTACTGTGGCGAACAAGTCTCTTCAGAAGATTAGCATCATACAAAGCATCGACCGCCAGGTTGCACTCGATGATATTGCATTGGCTAAGGGTCTTGACTTTGATGAATTCCTCGACGAGCTCGAGTCAATTGTCTATAGCGGTACCAAAATCAATATCGACTATTTCATTGAAGAAGAAATCGATGATGACAAGGTCGATGAAATATACGAGTACTTCCGTGAGAGTGAGACTGACGACCTTGAGCGGGCCTTCAAGTACCTCGATGATGACATCTCTGAAGAAGAAATCCGACTTGTACGTATCAAGTTCATCTCTGACTTGGCTAACTAAGAAACAGAGATTACCTTATTATTCCTTGAACGGCATCACGTAATTGTTCGAGCGCTTGAGTGAGCATGCTACGAGGGCAGGCGACATTCATGCGCATACAACCATGACCTTCTGTTCCGAACATCTCTCCATCGTTGAGTGCTAGTCGTGCTTTGTTGATGAAGAGGTCAAGCAGTTGAGAGTGGGTGAGTCCTAATGCCCGACAGTCGAGCCATACGAGGTAGCTGGCTTGTGGACGCAGAGGATTGATTTGTGGGATATACTCCCGGCAATAATCTATCAGGAAGTTGATATTACCCTCTAAATACTCCAACATCTCCTTGCGCCACGGTTCTCCGTGTTCAAAGGCTGCCATCGTAGCAATCGGTGCAAAGAGGTGTTCCTCGTTAAGTTCACCTGCAGCCATCCATCCGTAGAATTTCTTTCGTAGATGATCGTTAGGCACTACTGCCCACGAACTTACGATACCTGCTATGTTGAAAGTCTTCGATGGGGCAGAGAAGGTGATGGAACAGTTGGCTGCTTCCTCGTTCACGGATCCAAACGGGATATGTTTGTTGCCGAACAGCGCCATATCGCAATGAATCTCATCGCTTAATACAATAAGGTTATGGGTGACGGCAAAGTGTGCCAGTCGTTGAAGGGTCTCTTTCGACCAAGTGATGCCTATTGGGTTATGTGGGTTGGCTAAGATAAGGAGGCGACAATCCTTGTCGTATACTTGCTCCAAGTTGTCGAAGTCCATATCATAACCTACCAGATGCCCGTCCTGATCCATTATTTCTTTAAGCGGGTTCCACACGACAGTGCGACCGCAACCTCGTGGAGTGAGGTAGAACGGGTGATATATGGGAGGTTGCACAATGACCTTCTCATGCTCCTTCGTCAGCGCATAGATGGCCATACAGATTCCTTTTACGATACCTGGGATATAACAAATCCAATCCTCGCGGACTTTCCATTGATGGTGGTCATATATCCATTTGCTGATGACCTTCCAATAATTGGGTGGGGTTTTGGTGTAACCAAACAAGGAATGTTCCATTCTTTTTTTCAGCGCTTCAGTGATGAAAGAAGGTGTTTCCCATTCCATATCAGCAATCCACATGGGGATTAAGTCGGACCTGCCGAAGTCACGAAGCAGATCCATGTGTTTGATGTCACCTGACCCTGTGCGGTCGGGTACTTTGTCGAAATCGTATTGCATATCAAGTAATTTGCGGGCAAAGATACGAAAAGTTTCCTGTTTTTGCCGTTGGTATTCAGTTTTTTTGTATCTTTGCACAATAATTTGTCTTTTTTAGTATTAATGTACAGACTAACTGATTAAATAAACTGCTTATGAAACGAATTACAAATCTTTTTGCAATGGCGATGTTGAGTATGACTACTTTTGCTCAAGATCCAATTATTTCAACCAAGTATACTGCTGACCCTGCTCCATATGTGCATGGGGATACGGTTTATCTATACACCACTCACGATGAGGATGATGCTGAGGGCTTCAAGATGTTTGACTGGTTACTCTATACCTCTACCGATATGGTAAACTGGACGGAGCATGGTGCTGTGGCTTCTCTTGATGACTTCAAATGGTATGATGGAAAAAACGGCGCCTGGGCTGAGCAGGTAATCGAGCGTAATGGAAAATGGTATATGTACTGTCCTATTCATGGACACGGCATCGGTGTGTTGGTTTCCGACTCACCATACGGACCATTTAAAGACCCGCTTGGCAAACCGTTGGTTTGGCAAAAGGAGCACTGGGAGGATATCGACCCATCTGTTTGGATTGATGACGATGGTCAGGCTTATATGTATTGGGGCAACCCACATTTGTATTGTGCGTTGCTGAATGAGGATATGATTTCTCTCAAAAGCGATGCGATGCGTCTGCACGACACACCAGAGCATTATCAGGAAGGCCCCTGGTTCTATAAACGTAATGGTAAGTATTACCTTGCATTTGCTGCCACATGCTGTCCTGAGGGATTGGGCTATGCCATGAGTGACAACCCGCTCGGACCTTGGAAGTTCGCTGGCTACATCATGGCTCCAACAGACCGTACACGTGGAAACCATCCTGGTATCATTGACTTCAAGGGTAAGAGTTATGGATTCGGATTGAACTACGACTTGAAGAACATCACCATTAAGGAGCATAAGGAGCGCCGCAGTGTGGGTGCATTCCCGATGACCTATAATTCTGATGGTACCATTCAAGAATCACCTTACTTCAAGGATGTAAAGCTGGAGCAGATAGGAACATTCGACCCCTATAAAGCCCGCATTGAAGCAGAGACGATGGCATGGGGATTCGGACTGAAGACCATCAAGACCGCTAAAGGACAGATTTATGTGACCAATGTCAATAGCGACGAATACATTCTGATAAAGGGTGTGGACTTTGGAACCCAAAAACTGTCTAAGTTCATTGCGAATTGTGCGGCAACAGTTGGTGGCTCTATTGAACTGCATATTGATGCAGCAAAAGGCAAGAAGATAGGTTCGGTAAGCGTGAAGCCAACAGGAAGCGAAACGACATTTAAGGACTTCGCGGGTTCCATCTCCAATCCGAAAGGGGTACACGACTTGTATATCGTGTTCAAAGGAGCGAAGGATAAGAACCTGATGAACTTCGATTATTGGAAGATACAGTAAATAGAAAATAAATCAAACCTAAAAAACAATCTTATGACAATTAGAAAAGTTTTAATGGCAGTATGCCTAATGACTATTGGGTGTGTGCAGATGATTGCACAAAACCCGATTATTCGCGGAATCTATAGTGCAGACCCAACTGCGAGAGTATTTAACGGAAAGGTATACCTTTTTCCTTCACACGACATCTTTCCTCCCGAAGGACAACGTCAGGACTGGTTCTGCATGGAGGACTATCATGTGTTCTCATCCGAAGACTTGATGGACTGGACAGATCACGGAGTGATTGTCACTCAGAACAAAGTACCTTGGGTACGTCCTAACTCTTATTCCATGTGGGCGCCTGACTGTGTAGAGAAGAGCGGAAAGTATTATTTCTATTTCCCTTCAGCTCCAGGTACAGGTATGGGTGGATTTGCCGTAGGTGTTTGTGTTGCTGACCGTCCAGAAGGGCCATACGTTCCTGAGGCAGAGCCTATCAAGGGTATTGGTGGCATCGATCCATGTGTGTTGCAGGCATCCGATGGTAATGCTTATATCTTCTGGGGTGCAGGACGTTGTGCCAAACTCAATCCTAACATGAAGGAACTGGCTGCTGATAATCCAAAGGAAACCATGAGATGGGGTAACCGCGAAGTGGAGTCTGTTGGTGTTAATTGTCTTCAAGGTTTGCCAAGCCGTCAGGCTGAAGGCCCGTTCGCATTTGAGTACAATGGCAACTATTACCTTACATATCCTTATGTAAGACAAAACACTGAAGTTCTTGCCTATGCAATGAGTAAGAGTCCGATGGGACCATACGAATATAAGGGCTTAATCATGGCAGAACATGAAAACGGATGCTGGACGAACCATCATAGTATCATCAACTACAAGGGACAGTGGTATCTCTTCTATCATCATAACGATTATTCTCCGAATGATGACAAGCGCCGCTCTGTATGCGTTGACTCTTTGTTCTTCAACCCAGATGGAACCATTCAGGAGGTGAAGCCTACACTTCGTGGTGTCGGCATCTCAAACGCACATAAGCCTGTCCAGATTGACCGCTATAGTGCAATCGGTGGTGGTGCAAGCATTGAGTATCACGATACTCTCAATTATTTCCAAGGTTGGAAGACTGTATTCCCTGCTGCTGGTGCATGGGTACAATATAATAAGGTAGGACTCCAGCAGGCATCGAAGAATATGACCGTGCGTCTTAAATCATCTAAGGCATGTACGGCAACCTTAATCCTTTCAAGCAACAAAGCTCAGGTGAAGTTGCCGAGCACTAACGGACAGTGGCAGGAAGTGAAGGTGGCTGTTAAGTCTGTCAAGAAGGGTGTCTATGACTTAAAGATCATTGCAGACTCCCAGATGGAAATCGATTGGGTAAGATTTGACTAAATCAAAAAAACAATACAAGCGATGAAATGTAAAACCCTATTTTCTATTGTCATGATGGTCGCTGCCAGCTTGCAAGTCCAGGCTCAGCAGTTCCCATATCAAAACCCATCGCTCTCAGCACATATGAGAGCGGTGGATTTGTGTAGTCGCCTGACCCTTGAGGAGAAGGCAAAACTGATGCTTGATGACTCTCCTGCCATTCCTCGGCTTGGCATCAAGCGATTCCAGTGGTGGAGCGAAGCCCTGCACGGAGTAGCTAACATGGGTAATGTTACGAATTTCCCAGAGCCAATCGGTATGGCCGCTTCGTTTAATGCTGATATGATTTATAAGGTGTTCGATGCGACGAGTACGGAAGCTCGTGCACACTGGAATCAACTGATGGCATCCGGCAAGGATGTGACACGTTTCCACAGCCTTTCGTTTTGGACTCCAAACGTGAACATCTTCCGTGACCCTCGATGGGGAAGGGGACAGGAAACGTATGGAGAGGACCCCTATCTCACTGGCATCCTTGGTTCTGCTGTTGTCCGTGGTCTGCAAGGACCGGAGGAAAGCAAGTATCGTAAGACTTGGGCATGTGCCAAGCACTATGCGGTTCATAGTGGTCCGGAGTGGAGCCGCCATACAGCCAATCTGGTTGATGTGAGCGCTCGTGACCTGTGGGAGACTTATCTGCCTGCGTTCAAAACGTTGGTAGAAGATGCGAAAGTACGTGAAATCATGTGTGCGTATCAACGTCTTGATGACGAACCTTGTTGCAGTAGTGGGCGACTCTTGCAGGATATCCTTCGCGATGAATGGGGATTCCAGTACCTTGTCGTATCAGATTGTAGCGCAGTATCTGATATCCATCAGACACATCATACAGCCAGTGATGCAACCCACTCTGCCGCTCGTGCTGCATTGGCAGGTACAGATGTAGAGTGCGGTTATGATTATGCTTATAGAAGTATACCTGATGCCGTTCACCGTGGTTTCATCAAGGAGTCGGAAGTGGACAAACATGTCATTCGTCTGCTCGAAGGACGTTTCGACTTGGGTGAGATGGACGACCCTTCATTGGTAGAATGGTCAAAGATTCCTGCTAGCGTTTTGGAGTGCAAGGAACATGTCGCTCTTTCACTCGATATGGCACGTCAGACCATGACTTTGCTGAAGAACGATAACGTATTACCGCTCAATAAGGGTGACAAGATAGCAGTGATTGGCCCTAATGCAGATAACCAGCCGATGATGTGGGGTAATTATAACGGAACTCCTACCCGTACAGTTACCATCCTTAATGGAATACGTGCAGTGAACAAGAACGTAAAATATTTGCCTGGTTGCGACCTGACGGATAACCGTATCGTGACGGATGTGTTCGACCAGTTGAGTTTCGAGGGCAAGAAGGGTATTAAGGGTACGTTTTGGAACAACACACGCAGAGAAGGAAAACCCGTCATCACACAATATTATACTGCACCGTTTGCAAAGACTACAGCTGGTAACTATCAGTTTGCTCCTGGTGTGAACCTCACAGACTTCAGTGCACTTTACCAGACTGTCCTTAAGCCAAAGAAATCGGGTGAGGTTGTAGTAAATGTAGAGTCTGTAAGTAACTTCGACGTGTTCATTAATGGGGAGCGTAAGGTGCATTACAGTACTTGGCGTACAACTCCTACACGTACTCCAATTCAGGTGGAGGCAGGAAAGGAATACAACATCGAGATCCGCTTCTCACATATCCCCACCTATAACGCCAGTATGAAAGTAAATATCGGTATCGAGTCTGTTATTGATTACAACGATATCATCCGTCAGTTGTCAGGATATAATAAGGTGGTGTTTGTGGGTGGTATTGCTCCAAGCCTCGAAGGCGAAGAGATGCCAATCGAGATCGACGGTTTCAAAGGGGGTGACCGAACTCATATCGAACTCCCTGCTGTACAGCGAAACTTCCTGAAGGCTTTGAAGGATGCTGGTAAAACAGTGATATTTGTCAACTGCTCCGGTTCTGCAATCGCACTCGAGCCAGAGACTCACACCTGTGATGCCATTCTTCAGGCATGGTATCCTGGTATGCAAGGTGGTATTGCGGTAGCTGATGTGCTGTATGGAAAATACAACCCAAGCGGCAAACTGCCTGTCACGTTTTACAAGAGTTCAAGTCAGTTGGGCGATTTCGAGGATTACAGCATGAAAGGACGTACCTATCGTTATATGAAGAACGACCGTCCACTCTACCCATTCGGTTACGGATTGAGTTATACGACCTTCGAGATTGGTAGGGCTAAGTTGTCGGACACGACGCTCAGTTCCCGTAATCTGACCATCGCGATGCAGATACCGGTTGCTAACACAGGCAAGATGGACGGAACCGAGGTTGTGCAGGTATATGTACGCAATCCGCAGGATCCTAACGGTCCTGTCATGCAACTACGCGGCTTTGCACGAGTAGGGGTATTGGCTGGACGAACGAACACTGCCGAAATCACACTGAACCGTAAGTCGTTCGAGTGGTTCGACGAGCAGACCAATACCATGAAGACCAAGGCCGGTACTTACGAAGTGCTGTATGGAAATAGTTCTGCAGCAGAGGCGTTGCAGCGTGTAACCGTGGAAATCAAATAATAAAATAAAAAAATAAAGAAGATGAAAAAAACTATTCTAGCTGTAATTCTGGCTATTACTACTTTAGGTGCGAATGCACAAAATCCTGTAATACACACCTGTTTCTCTACCGACCCTGCACCGATGGTGTATGGTGACCGAGTATATGTGTTTACAGGTCATGATGAGGAAGGTGCCGACTTCTTCTGGATGAACGAATGGCGATTATTCTCAAGTGCCGATATGGTCAATTGGACTGACCACGGATGTCCGTTGGCTCAGTGCGACCTTTCATGGGCAGACGACCGCGCATGGGCTCCACAGTGTATCGAGCGTAATGGTAAGTTCTACCTTTATGTGCCTGTTCATTCAAGCATTTCACGTGGTATGGCCATCGGAGTTGCTGTGGCAGACCGAATCGAGGGTCCTTACAAAGACCCATTAGGCAAACCCCTCTTTGAGAACGGCTCATGGGATCATATCGACCCTACGGTGATGATCGATGCTGACGGACAGGCTTATCTTTATTGGGGCAACCCACGTCTCTACTCCGTGAAACTCAACGAGGATATGATTTCGTTGGCTTCTGAGGTAAAGTGTGATACGACCGTTCGTCGCTACACAGAGGGTCCTTGGATTATGAAGCAGCGTCCTGCTACCAAGGATGAGCAGAAAGCGATGAAGGCTCAGAAGATTAAGAAGTCGTACTGGGGTAAGTACTTTATGGTATACGCTGCTGGTGGTGTGCCTGAATGCATCGCTTATAGTGTCAGCGATAATCCTCAGGGACCTTGGGAATATGTGGGCGAAGTGATGCCTCAAAGTAATGACACCCAATCGTTTACTAACCACAGCGGTACGGTAACCTTCAAAGGTCATAACTACTTCTTCTACCACACTGGATGGTTGCCAGGAGGTGGTGGTTTTGCTCGTAGTGTCAGCGTGGAGGAGTTCGAATGGAATCCTGATGGCGGTTTCCCAACCATCACACCTCATAAAGAAGGTGTGAAACCTATCGGAACCTTGAATCCATACGTTCGCGTTGAAGCTGAGACTATCGCTAATGCTATTGGGGTCAGGAGTGAGTGGAACAAGAAACAGGGTGTGGTATTTGTGAGTGATATTCAGAACGGAGACTGGCTCTCTGTTCGTGAGGTGGCTCTCAAACCAACTACTTCTTCTATCACAGTTCGTGCAGCCAGCGCACTGCAAGGTGGAACCTTTGATGTTCGTTTGGGTTCTCAGAGAGGACAGGTCATCGCAACCATCAACATCAAACCAACAGGTGGATGGGAAGAGTGGCAGGAATTTACGGCTCCTGTCAAGATGCCTGCAACACTGGAGTCAGAGACTTCCGACCTTTATTTCTGCTTCAGAGGTTTGAAGGGCTGCAAGCTCTTCAACTTCGACTGGTGGCAGATGAAGTAATAATAGATAATGTATAATGTATAATTTACAATTTATAATATAAAAATAAGATGCAAAAACTACTTTTAACGATAAGCGGACTTGCTCTTGCACTGACCATGAGCGCTCAGACTGTCAGCAGTCCTGATGGAAATATACAGGTAAACCTGTCAGTAAATGGTGAGGGTACACCTCTATATAATGTAACATTCAAAGGTGTGAAGGTGATAGAGGATTCTCCTTTAGGACTTAACACATCAGTTGGAGATTTCACCAAGGGACTCTCCTTGCAGAAGACTGGCGAGCCAACCAAGGTGGAAGGCAGTTATGACCTAACTAATGGAAAGAAGGCTCATTTCACTTTCTCCGCCAATGAACTGACTACGACTTATGCACAAGGCAATAATCCTGCATTCGATGTCATCTTCCATGTTGACAACAACAATGTGGCATTCCGATATATGATGCACAAGCAGGGAAGGCGACAGGATCGCCTGTCATGTATGGTCAGCAACGAAACAACTGCATTCACAATGCCTCAGGGCACTAAGACCTTCCTCTGTCCACAGATGGGTCCTCAGGGAGGCTTTGCTCGTACGGCTCCAAGCTACGAGACCTACTACGAATACGATGCAGAGATGGGAAAGAATGGTCAGGGACGTGGTTACACATTCCCGGCACTATTCCGTGAGGAGGTTCAGATGCCAACAGGAAAAAAGAATGCCAAGCAGACTCAGAACGTCTGGGTGATGTTGTGTGAGACAGGTGTGGATGGCACTTATTGTGGTTCTCGTCTGGAGTGTAAGAACAACCAATACAGCATTGCTTATCCTGAGGATGCAGAGTTCGGTGGGGTAGGTACCAGTGCTCCTGGCATCATGTTGCCTGGTTATACTCCTTGGCGTACCATTACGATTGGCACTTCGCTTAAACCGATGGCCGAGACCAGCATCATGTGGGACTTGGTGAAGCCACGTTATGAAGCAAGTCAGAATTACAAGTACGGACGTTCCGTCTGGAGTTGGATTATCCGTATGGATGCCAGCTGTAACTACGACGAACAGAAGGAGTATATTGATTTCGCAGCGAACCTCGGTTGGGAGTATATTCTTATTGATGCTCTTTGGGATACCAATATCGGTTACGACCGTATGGAGGAACTGGTGAAGTATGCACGCTCAAAGAACGTGGGTGTTTACCTTTGGTACAACTCCAACGGTTACTGGAACGATGCACCTCAAGGACCTCGTGGCAAACTCCACCTCATGATTGAGCGTCACAAGGAGATGGCTTGGTTGAAGAAAGCAGGTGTGAAGGGTCTAAAGATTGACTTTGTAGGTTCTGACAAGCAGCAGACAATGCAGCTCTATGAAGAAATCATGGCAGATGCAAACGACTACGGACTTGAAATCATCTTCCATGGTTGTACCCTTCCACGTGGATGGGAACGAATGTATCCTAACTTCGTTGCTTGTGAGGCAGTTCGTGCCAGCGAGAACCTCTCGTTCGGTCAGCACGACAACGACATTGAGGCACTCGCTGCTACCATCCATCCTGTACTCCGTAATGCGGTTGGTAACATGGACTTCGGTGGTTCTGCACTTAACAAATACTATTCAAAGAATAATCAACGTGGCAACCATCGTGTGACATCTGATGTCTATGCTCTTGCAACTGCTATTCTGTTCCAGACCCCTGTGCAGAATTTTGCTTTGGCACCAAACAACCTCACTGATGCACCAGCATGGGCTATCAACTTTATGAGGTCTGTTCCTACCACTTGGAAGGACATCAACTTCATCGATGGCTATCCTGGTAAATTTATTGTGATGGCTCGTCAGGCTACCGACGGTACTTGGTATGTGGCAGGAGTGAATGCCAACAAAGAGCCACTTACCGTCACCATTCCTCTCACGATGTTCTCTGTAGGTCAGAATATTAAACTCTACCTCAATGATAATGTGACGACTACGACTGTTTCTAAGAAGCAGACCATCACTGTGACGATTCCATCTAATGGTGGAGTAGTGATAAATAACTAAAGGGGAAGTTAAAGGAGTTAAAGAAGTTACCGCTGCGCTCCGAAGTTACCGCTCGAGCTAAGCTCTTCGCTCCGACGGAACCAACAGGTGTTAGCATCAGCAAAGTATTGTCGAACGAAGTGATTCTCTCCCCTCTTCTGTCCCCCCTCAGCCCTGAGGGGCTTTGTCCCCCGAGGGGGATGACGGGGGCCGTAGGCCGATAACTTCTAGCAAAGCGTTAACTTCGAGCAAAACGTTAACTTCGAGCAAAACGTTAACTTCGAGCAAAACGATAACTCCTTATAAAATAAATAATAATATTAGTGCCTTATGAAAAGAATCCTTTTTGCCATCATTGCCGCATCTGCTGCCTTGATCTCGTATGCGCAGAGTGGGGCGGATTATCTGATAGCATTCAAACCTACTGATTGCACCATTCCGTTCGACATCAATGCCGAAGGACAGCCGTTCCGTGTCTTCTGGGGCATGGACACTGCATGGAATTCCGAGGGGAATGTACGCCGAGGAGTGAACCACATCGGTGCGGAGAACTTCAGCACCGGTCGTCTGTCCTATCAGCCTACGTATAAGTTGGTTGAGAAGTCCGATGGTACGTACGACCTGACTTCCGAGCAGAAAAAGATGTTGCAGACGCGAATTACCAATCTGAAACTGACAGGAGTGACAGAGGCTAATATCAACTGTGACAACGCAGCAGCATTTGATGAACTCTCCGATGGAACGACAGGTTATGAGAACTACGGACGTGATGCTCAGGCTTGGTACCGACTCATCAAGGCAAGCGTGCAATACGTCCAGAATCGAGGCATTAAGATCATCTCCGTATCGCCGTTCAACGAACCCGACTATGACGAGAATAAGTACTGGTTCAAGTCCACGTTCTTGGAGGTGAGCCAACTCATTAAGGCCGATCCTTACTTCGACGGTATTCGCATTTGTGGTGGAAACACCCTCAACTGTGATCGCGCGTGGGATTGGTACGAGGACCTGCGTGAGGTGCTCGATGAGGGCAACACCCATCAGTTGGCTGGCTCGTTCGACAACTATGCAGACTTTTTCTCCAAGGTACGTGCTGACGGACGTATGGCAGCGAATGATGAACTGCACAATGTGGGCGAAGCCATCGTAGGCGTTCAATATGGCATGCAGACTGGTATCTGGTGGGGATTCGACTCCCATGCCAGAGGCCAGTTCTGTCGTGACAGTCAGGAAGGAGTTCGTCTGGGTTATGCCGAGGATCGAACCCATTGGACCAGTGGAGCCGTCTATCGTAATGACAAGACGGGTGAGGTGCATGCCTATCTGGGTTCATCTGAACGACAGGCAAAGAACTCTTCCTATACATTCGTCAGTCCATCCCACGATGTGTATTTCGATGGTTACGGACCGACTCGCCATTGGGCTTATGACATCCCAGGTGGTACAGGCTATCAGAATGGTCAGACCAACGCAGAGCGTGTCATCGATGTCACATGGGGAGCAGATGTTCGTCCCGATACCATCAACGGCACCTATCAGCTGATGTGTCGCAAAGGACTTCGAGTGCTCAGTGTGACCAATTCTACCGCAGCGAGCACCACTCCTGTATGTATTAAGAATGTAACAGCCAACACCTACGACGATTGGATGGTCGAACCCGTCAGTCCACGTGTCGGAGGCGATTTCGGCTATTTCACTATCAGGAATGCCATGAGCAAGTTACCAATCGACGGGTGGAACTGGGGACTCTCCTCAGGTTCAGAACTGCGAGTATTCGATGGCGATTTGGGCGACAACGAGCAATGGTACCTTAAGTATGCAGGCGATGGCTACTATTACATCATCAACCGTTATAGTAACCTGTATCTTACGGCATCCGCAAGTACCAATGGCTCTTTGGTCAACCAATCTAGTCTTGCGCTCTCCGATGCGAAACGTCAATTTCAGCAGTGGCGCATCATACCTGTCGATGCAAAGTGCGAAACTACACCACCTGCCGTTCCTACAGGTCTTCAGGCCATAAGCCATTCGGCATCTGTCGCACTTAGTTGGGAGCCCAATACCGAAGATGACTTCGTTGGTTATATGATTCTGCGTGCTGATTCTGTCACAGGTGAATGGAACACCATTGCTCGTAAAGTCAAGACCAACTCGTTCATCGACAACAACTGTGTGCAGGGTCACACATACCATTATGCAGTGAAGGCTATTGATTATAGCGACAACATGTCGGCTCCTTGCGATTCTATCACTGCTGTCACCAATGGAACTTGTACCATGATTGCCAATTGGCGGTTCGAACAAAACCTAAGTGACAACACGAACAATCAGTTCTTGGCAAGGGTAGGGGGTACAGAGAAATACATCAACCTTGCCTCGATGGTCAAGGAAGGTAGTGCCAGCCTTGCATTCGATGGTTCCTCATTCCTCCAACTTCCATATCAGATTGCTAATACCGAAGAGCTCACACTCTCCCTTTGGGTACGTTGGACTGGTTCCTCTTCGGGCGTCAATCAGCGCCTGTTCGATTTCGGTAACTCAACTTCCCAGTGCATGTATCTCGTACCCAACAATGGTTCCAACATGCAGTTGGTGCTGCGTAATGGTGAAGTTGAGCAACATCTCAATGCGCCTAAGTACACCTCTTCCCTTTGGCGTCATGTGGCAGTGACCTTCGGACATCAGTATGTCCGTTTGTATGTCGGAGGTGAATTGGTCGCAGAGACATCCGATATCACTTTACGCCCATCCGATCTTAGTCCTGTGCTCAACTACATTGGACGTAGTCAGGATGGTCTCACTCCATTCTTTAAAGGTTATATCGATGACTTGCGCATCTACAACTACGAGCTCTCCCCATCAGCTATTGCTGCTGTTGCAGGTAATCTTCGTGAGGATGTGAACGGAGATGGAGCTGTCGATACACAAGATGTACTCAGCATCTATGATTTCATACAGACTGGCCAATCGGCGACAGGCTCAACAACTCAGGATGTTAACCACGATGGAGTGGTCGACACACAAGATGTGCTCTGTATCTACCAGTACATCAGTACACATTGATTCTTTCCATCAACAAAAGCGAAGGTGCAAGTTCATTCGAGCCTGCACCTTCTTCCATTGATAAAAACCTAATCTATTATGTTGTCATGAGTAATTTCATTTACAATTTGACCATTTACAATTTGACGATTTATTTTCAATTTAGCTATTTAACAATTTACCTATTCATCAATACTTTTCGTTTTTCACTTTTCATTTTTCACTATTCGTTTTTCACTTTTCACTATCTTAATGCTACCTGACCGAATCTTGGAGCACCCCAAGGATTAGCGTGGAAGCGGTGGCGCTGTGGGAATGATGGAGTCTGTGCTGCTGGACGGAGTTCCTTCTGTACGTTCTCGATAGCACTTGCCAGAGCCTTGCTGCTTACCTGGGTACCGTTGATAACGACTGTGTTGTCCTTTGCGTTGATGATGATATCCATCAGTTCAGGAACAGAGATTGCGTAGTTGCACTGGTAGTAGTTACCGTCCTTGTCCTTAGGCATTACGTTGATGTTGCCGTCGTTGAGTTCACTGTTGAGAACACTCTCACCGTTCATATTGATGATGTCGAAATTG